>QKAV01000032.1 GCA_003247185.1 Crocinitomicaceae bacterium | reverse complement strand
ATGGAGCACATCTGGCTTTTATTGTCCGGTGAAATAAATGATTTCGTGCCCTTTGTGGCATTAACTATTCCGTTCTTTTCAATGCTGAGACTCGGGAAATTCAATATAGATACCCGACAATCGGATTCATTTATTGGTCTGCCTACTCCTGCAAATGCACTGTTTTTTATGGGATTCCCTTTGATAATGATTTATCATAACACCTTTCCGCAAAGTATGAGTGGCGTTCGGGAATTAATGCTGAACCAATATTTTATGGCGGCATCCTGCGTAGTTTTTTCACTTTTGCTTATTTCGGAGATTAAATTGTTTTCGTTAAAATTCAAGTCATTAGGCTGGTCCGGAAATGAGGTCAGATTTATATTTCTGTTGATAAGTATCGGATTAATATTTGTTTTCAAAGTACTCGCATTGCCTTTAATTGTAATTTTGTACCTGTTAATTTCAATTGTCAAACATTTTTTATCGAAAAGAAATGAAGTTTAAAGCAGAGATCGATGTGATGCCTTTGGATGCGTTGTTGGACCCTCAAGGGAAGGCGGTAACAAGTAGTATGAAGAACATTGGTCTATCTATGATAGAAGGCGTTCGTATAGGAAGACATATCCGTCTGTTTGTAGAAGCAGGAAGTAAAAGTGATGCCGAATCAAAAGTGGACGAGGCTTGTAAGAAACTTCTTGCGAACCAGATCATGGAAACGTATGTTTTCACAGTGGAAGAGGCTTGATCTTTCTGAAAATCAAGGAACTTTCTTATCTTAGAAGTAAATAAAGCACAATACTATGTCTGAAAATCTCGAAAACAGCTCTAAAGGTAAGGGAGGTTATCTAGCTGTCATTATTTTGTTGTTATTGGGTCTTGGGTTAATGGCTTATTTGTGGTCTGCCAAGAATTCCGAACTGGATGAATGTGCAAATGACAATAAGCAGTTGCATGCAGATATGAATGGTATGAATGAAATGCTCTCCGGTTATTTGGGGAACATGTCAAATGACCTGAAGAAGGATTTTACCAGCATGCTGGAGACCTATGATGCGTTGTTAGAGAAAGATGCTTCTCAGGCAGACAGTATCAATGCTCAAAAGGCAAAAATACAGGAATTGATGGATCAAGTGGACCGCGGTAAAATGACGGCACACCAACTCTTCCTTGCAAAAAAAGAAATCGAGACACTCCGCAATATTATGAAGGGGTATGTGTATCAGATCGATTCATTGAACACCTTGAATCTTAAATTGACAAATAATCTGGATTCTACCAATCGCGTGCTGACATCAACCAAGGATGAAAGAGATCAGTACAGAAATCAATCTGAGGTTCAGGCAGAGCAGATCGCTAAAGGTTCTAAGCTGAATGCTTACGGATTCACATCAGGAGGGTTGAAGGAAAAACTGAACAGTTCAATGACAGAAACAGATCGCGCCCGAAACACGGTTCAGATTATCTCTACATTTACGCTAAGTAAGAATCCGATTACAAAGGCAGGTAAGAAAACAGTCTATATGCAGGTGGTTGACCCAAGTGGAAAAACGATGCAGCAAAGTTCCGGAAACGTAATCAGTACAGACAAAGGACAAGTGGGATATTCTGATAAAAAAGATATCGATTATCAGAATGAAGCGGTCGATATGTCAATCTATTATAGTCTGAGAGGACAGGAGGCACAAAAAGGAAATTATAAAATCAATATTTACTGCGAGGGTCATTTGATAGGCTCTGACAGTTTTACCCTAAAATAATCATGGTTAATATTTTTATCGCGAATCTGGACTGGAGCATAACCTCTGACGATTTGAAAAGTACTTTTTCTTCGTTTGGTGAGGTGATTTATGCCCATGTGGTTTACGACAAAGAGTCGAAAAAGTCCAAAGGATACGGCTATGTAGAGATGACCAGCAGTGATGCTGCGATCAATGCTATCGAGGCGTTGAATGGTATGGAAATTAACGGAAGAAAAGTCGATGTAAAGATTGCTTCTCCAAAAGGAAACAGACCTAAGAAAAAGGAAACAACAAAATAATTATGTCAGAGGCAATTGATCAGGGACACGTATTTTTTGAGGTAAATGAAAATGGGGTAGGGGTTATCGAATTCGGTCATCCGATGAGTAACTCTCTTCCCGGGAAAATATTAAGAAAACTTGCTGTAACGATCACGGAAGCTGGTGAGCGCGATGATGTGAAGGTCATTGTTCTGAAATCTGCCGGTGAGAAGGCATTTTGTGCAGGGGCGAGTTTCGATGAGTTGATTTCTATCGATGATCTGGAAACGGGAAAAGTATTTTTCTCCGGGTTTGCACAGGTGATCAATGCGTGCAGAAAATGCCCGAAACTAATTATAGGAAGAGTACAGGGAAAAGCTGTTGGCGGAGGAGTAGGAGTAGCCTCATCTGTAGATTACTGTTTCGCAACAAAGTATGCTGATGTAAAATTGTCGGAATTGGCAGTGGGCATAGGCCCTTTCGTTGTTGGTCCCGCAGTACAGCGTAAAATGGGCCTTTCTGCGATGAGCCAGTTGGCGATCAATGCTACTGAGTGGAGATCAGCGCAATGGGCGTATGAAAACGGTCTGTATGCAGGGGTTTACGATAGTACGGAGGAGATGGATGAAGAGATTGATGCGCTGGCGAATCGCTTAGCGAAATCCAATCCGGAAGCAATGCGCTTGTTAAAGAAAATTTTCTGGGAAGGTACCGATAACTGGGATGAACTACTCGCTGAACGTGCAGGAATGAGTGGAACACTTGTTCTTTCTGATTTTACGCGTAATGCCATCAATGCATTCAAAAAGAAATAACCTTAAAGCTTAGTTTTATCCTGATTTTTATTGAATCTTTTTTAAAAAAGGGTTTGTTAATAAGTCAGGAAATCATATCTTTGCACCCCCTTTCGTGTGAACAGGGGAGATTTGTCTTATTATTTTAAAACGAAAATTGTGGATACATTAAGTTACAAAACAATTTCCGCTAACAAAGAAAACGCTGATAAAAAGTGGTTTGTAGTGGATGCTGAGGGTCAGACAGTAGGTCGCCTGGCAAGTAAAGTGGCTAAGGTAATTCGCGGGAAACACAAGCCGAATTACACGCCACATGCTGATTGCGGAGATAATGTGATCATTATCAATGCAGAGAAGGTATCATTTTCGGGAACAAAACTGGTTGACAAGGAATATATCCGTTATACGGGATATCCGGGTGGACAACGTACTGTTTCTGCTGAAATGATGTTGAAGAACAATCCTGAGCGATTGATCGAGAAAGCTGTGAAAGGAATGTTGCCTAAGAATCGTCTTGGCCGTTCATTGTTTAACAATCTAAAAGTTTACCGTGGTGCTGAGCACAAGCAAGAAGCTCAAAAACCGGAGGTATTAAATTTAGATACATTTAAATAATCAGCATGGAAATTATTAACACATTAGGAAGAAGAAAAACAGCTGTTGCACGTGTTTACCTTTCAAAAGGAAAAGGTGAAGTTACCGTGAACAAGAAAGACTATAAGGAAGCTTTTCCTACGGCAGTTCTTCAATCTAAGATCGTTCAACCATTTATGTTGACAGGAACAGAAGGTCAGTATGACGTTCGTGTAAATGTTGCAGGTGGAGGAATCAACGGTCAGGTTGAGGCAATTCGTTTAGGAATCGCTCGTGCTTTAGTAGAAGTAAGTGAAGAGAACAAGCCGTTGTTGAAGGCAGAAGGTTTGATGACGCGTGACCCACGTATGGTTGAGCGTAAGAAGCCAGGTCAGCCTAAGGCACGTAAGAAATTCCAGTTCTCGAAACGTTAATATTTATTTTGGCGATTGTTTAGTATCCAAGTTTGTGAGTACTGTTCGCTTGTTGAGTGGAACCCTTGCAAATTGACGTAAACTAAAAGCCTGCCTGTCGGCAGACAGGGAATGTAAACAATTAAATAAAAAGAAAATGTCAAAAGCTAAATTTGAAGATCTTTTAAAGGCAGGTGTTCACTTTGGACACTTGAAAAGAAAATGGAACCCGGCTATGGCGCCGTACATCTTTGAAGAGAAGAAAGGTATCCACATTATTGACCTAAATAAGACAATCGTACATCTTGACAATGCTGCTGCGGCAATGAAGCAAATTGCAAAGTCGGGTAAAAAGATTCTTTTCGTTGCTACTAAAAAGCAAGCCAAAGAGATCCTTGCAGAAAAAGTGAAAGAAGTAAACATGCCATTCGTAACTGAACGTTGGACAGGTGGTATGTTGACAAACTTCCAAACTACACGTAAATCAATCCGTAAAATGACTTCAATCGATAAGATGAAGACTGACGGTACTTGGGATACATTGAACAAAAGAGAGCGTCTTTTCAAGACACGTCAAAGAGAGAAACTGGAAAAGAACTTCGGTTCTATCGCAGACATGACTCGTCAGCCTGCAGCTATTTTCATCGTTGATATCGTGAAAGAGCACATCGCATTGAAAGAAGCTAAACGTTTGAATATTCCTGTATTCGCGATGGTTGATACAAATGCTGATCCTCGTTCGGTTGATTTTGCAATCCCTGCAAATGACGACGCTACTAAATCCATTGCTATTATTTTGGATGAGGTTTGTGGAGCGATCAAGGAAGGATTGGAAGAACGTAAAAATTCAAAAGATCTTCCTGAAGAGGAAAACAAAGAAACTAAAGCACCAAAGGCTAAAAAAGAAGAAGTTGCAGAAGAAGTTACTGAAGCTGCAGCAGATTCAGCAGAAGGTGAAGAAGCTTAAAAAAAACATTAAAAATTTACAATCATGGCAATTACAGCTGCTGACGTAAACAAATTAAGACAAATGACAGGAGCAGGAATGATGGACTGCAAAAATGCTCTTGTTGAAACAAACGGTGATTTCGAAGCTGCAATCGATGCACTTCGTAAGAAAGGACAAAAAGTTGCTGCTAAGCGTGGCGATAACGAAGCGAAAGAAGGAGTTATCTTTGCTCAAACTACAGCTGATGGTAAATCAGGTGTGGTAATGACATTGAACTGTGAAACTGACTTCGTTGCTAAAAACGAAGATTTCAGAAACTTCGTTCAGTCTATTCTTGATATCGCTGTTGCAAATCTTCCTGCATCTGCAGAAGAGCTTCTTGCTCTTCCGTACAATGAGAAGATTTCAGTACAAGATAAAATCACTGAGCAAATCGGTGTAATCGGTGAGAAATTGGAAATTTCAGGTTTGGAAGTAATTAGCGCTGAGAAAGTTGTTGCTTACAACCACCCAGGAAACCAATTGGCTGCTATCGTTGGATTGAATAAAAATTCTAATGATGCAGAAGAAGCAGGACGTCAGGTTGCTATGCAAGTAGCAGCAATGAATCCGATCGCTTTGAACAAAGATCTTGTTGATGCAAAAACAATTGAACGCGAATTGGAAATCGGTAAAGAGTTAGCTATTCAGGAAGGAAAACCTGCTGATATGGCTGCTAAAATTGCCGAGGGACGTCTAGGTAAATTCTTCAAAGAAAACACTTTGTTGAGCCAGCCTTTCGTTCGCGATAACAAATTGACTGTTGAGCAATTCCTTCAATCTACAGAGAACGGGTTGACAGTTACAGATTTCAAAAGATTATCGCTTATCTAAGTTGATAGTTACTTAGTTTAAAGAAAGGGCCGGACATTGTTCGGCCCTTTTTTGTGTCCGTAGGTTCGCAATGTTAAGTCAGTTTAAAAATGTATATTTGCGCGACGAAAATTACGATCTGATGAAATATAAGCGCATCCTCCTTAAACTCAGTGGCGAATCCTTGATGGGAGACAAAAACTTTGGAATTGACAACAAACGTTTGGCATTATATGCAGAACAGATCAAAGAAATTCATGCCAAAGGAGTTGAAGTGGCGATAGTGATCGGAGGAGGGAATATATTTCGTGGAGTACAGGCTGAAGAAGGAGGTATGGACCGGACGCATGGGGATTACATGGGGATGTTGGCTACAATGATCAATTCGATGGCCTTACAGGCGGCATTAGAGTCCATTGGTGTTCAGACGAGACTCCAGTCAGCTATTGAAATGAAGCAGATTGCTGAGCCATTTGTTAGAAGAAGAGCCGTTCGTCATTTGGAAAAAGGAAGAGTCGTTATTTTTGGCGCAGGTACGGGAAATCCATATTTTACCACGGATTCTGCCGCATCTCTTCGTGCAATTGAAATTGAAGCTGAAGTGATTTTGAAAGGTACCCGAGTTGATGGTATTTACACAGCGGACCCGGAGAAAGATGCGAATGCAACTAAGTTTGATCTGATTACATTTGACGACGTATACAGAAAAGGCTTAAAGGTCATGGATATGACAGCATTTACTTTATGTAAGGAAAATGACCTGCCAATAATTGTTTTTGATATGGATACCCCTGGTAATTTATTGAAGGTTGTCGAAGGTGCCCAGGTTGGAACAATTGTTAGAAATTAATTATTAATAATAAGAAGAGAACCATGACTGAAGAATTAAACATGATCTACAGCGAATTCAGAGATTCGAACAAAAAAACGGTTGAACATTTTGAAGTGGAACTAGTGAAAATCCGTGCGGGTAAAGCTACCCCTTCTATGCTTCAAACGGTTGTGGTAGATTATTACGGATCACCGACTCCTCTTAATCAGGTAGCTAATATCGCAACGATGGATGCCAGAACTTTGACTGTGCAGCCTTGGGAGAAGTCAAGTCTTGATGCAATCATGAAAGGGATTATAGATTCTAATTTGGGATTTGCACCGCAAAACAATGGCGAAATGTTGATTATTTCTGTTCCGCCGTTAACGGAAGAACGACGAAAGGAATTGGTTAAACGTGCCAAGACTGATGCAGAACATGCGAAAGTCGGAGTTCGTAACCACAGAAAGGAAGCGTTAGACATGGTGAAATCATTGAAAGATGAAGGATTGTCTGAGGATCTTCAAAAAGACGCTGAAAATGAGATTCAGCAAATCACAAACAAGTATGTAGCTCAGGTGGACGATATTCTTGCGAAGAAGGAGCAAGAGATCATGACGATCTGATTTATTAAACAGATATTATCGGAAGGAGATCAGAAAGATCTCCTTTTTTATTTTACAACGATTTCAACCCTCCTGTTTGCCTGCTCTTCATAGGAAAATTTAGGCTCCTCGAATATTGGACGCGTATTTCCGTATCCGACAGCCGTCAAACGGGATTTGTCAATGCCATTATCCGTAAGGTACTTTAATATGCGCTTGGCACGTGCTTCGGATATCCGTTGGGCAGCAAAGGTGTTTTCTCCCAAGGCAAAAACATGCCCTTGAATCTCTACATTGATATCAGAATTCAGGGCAAGAAAATCCCTGAGTCGTCTCAAATCTGGTAGAGATGAAGTTTTGATTTCACTTTCGCCAGGTATAAACTCAATTGTTTTTATACAAATACTTTTTCCGGCTGCAATCCTGTCGAGTTCAATAACGATTTCATTGTCCTCAAATGCGTTGATTTCGTACAATGAGTCGTGGTAGAAATAACCTTCTGCATCACATTTTACGGATAGTTTTGTGTTTCTCTCAAGATTAAAATAGAATTCGGATCCCATATATAACCCGTCAATATCTCTGGAGCCTTCTAAAGCAAGGTTTACAAGAATAGGGTTTTTTGTCACTTTGTCCCGGATAATAAATGCTTGAGTCGGAGCAAAATCATCATTTCGACGATCCACTATTTTTGTTTCCTGAACAGCATTTTTTACGATGTAGTTCCATGAAAGCGCGATGTCTTTGCTGAGTTCTGTAGTGCTGCTTAACATTATGGCAATTTGATCTCCCTGATTTAATGAAAGCGCGTAAAGAACTCCTGTCTCAACTGAATAATCCAGTCCAACAGTTTTTGAAGTGGATTTCGTGTGTAAGCGAAGAATCTCTGCGATACCGTTTGAAATTTCCTCGCATACAGCTCCTTTTTCGGGTTTAAAAACGGCCATTTGAAGGCTTCCTTCATCTGTACTTGCACGGAATGTCAAATCACCTTTACGGTCAGCAGTAAACAACAGCCAGATCTGACTTTGTCCTTCTATACTTGAAAGTGCACTGTATCTTGAAAGATCCTGTCCTTCATTATTGCTTAAAGTGAGTTTAAAATTCCCGTTTTCAAAAATATTGATACCGCCTTCGCAAACGAACTCCTTTCCTTCACCGGCCAAACTAATTCCGGAGAACAGAAGCGCCAGGGTGAGGGTGAAATAGAAAAAAGGAGAAAATGCTGAATTCAACATAACCTAAAGATAACAAGATTTAATCGTAATTGAATCATCCCGCTAGGAATTAGCTTATTAACGCAATTTTTATACCGAATCTTACGGTAAACTGACTTTTACAGAAGATTTCCCCTGTAAATGTATAATTACGTTAGCATTCTCTTTATCCAGATGAAGGTTTTCCACTGCAATTGAATGAAGCGTTGTTTTCAGAAGAATCCCCGGTTGAATTTCCTGGTTCAGATACTTATCCGCCAGCGACTGAATGTAATTGATGTCTTTTTTCAAATCGAACTGAAATTTTCGTTCAATCTCCTTCTCAATTTTACTGTCAAAAATCCATCGAGCAGATTTCAACAGGAGATCTTTACTTTCCAGCGTTAATTGTACATCCTTTAGCTTTATTATCTGGTCAGCTATTACAGGTGTCCCTTTCAGATAAATAATCCCTTTTTTACTGCCTGAAAACTTAAGGCGAAGATTCAATTGATTATGATTGGCTCCGCACACGGAAATACTATCAATTCTAATAACCTTTTTCTTTATCTGATGTTCAGTGCCTCCAAAATAGGCTTGCAGGATTTGATTGATAGAATCATAGGATATGTTGACAGGGACAGAAACATTAAACCCGTCCGTCCGGTTGGAGTTTGATTTGCGGATAAACCTGGATGTATCCGCTCCGATCACAGGGAATGCCGTAACTTGTATATCTACGTCAACCTCTTTTTTGTCAAATTTAAAAGGGGAGAGGGACAGGTCTGAAATGTTCAGATTAAGTTTGCCTAATGTTCCCAGATCAATTGGCTGTTTCAGTTTTTTGATCCCCTGTTCGATGTCCTGTTGAATTGAAAGCTCGCTGATCATTTGATCTATTTCTTCGGCTGCATCATTCAGTGCGGTTTTCACTTCTTTTTCGACCTTGTCAGTAGCGTCGTAGTTAAACACGGTTATTTTACAAGGATCAATGGACTTAAAGGCGCCAAGCTTTGTCGTGGATTGAATATGATAATCGTTGTTTAGTTTTAAGGTGGTATAGTAACTGACTTCGACATTACGAGGAGCTTCATCGACCCCACATGAAGCATACAATCGCGGAACGATACAGTTTCCTTTTTCATCGAAAAGATCGGTGCATTTCGGACAGTAGTTTAATCGGATCGAATAGGAGGCAGGTACGGTATAGGTGAGTTTGTTTTTCTCCCCTCTGAACTCAATCGTTTTGCGTTTAAAAGTGTAGGAATAGCTTGTCCCTTCACAGATTTCTTCTTTACCTGTAAAAACCATCGGGGTTTCTTTGTTGACCTGTTTAAAAATAGGTTCAAGATCTATTTTTACGGGTAAGACGAGCTCGGAGGCATGGATTTCCGGTTTGGATGGAGTATCAATAACAATATCCGGAGATTCAATTTGTTTTAGCTGGTGACATGCCTGAAGACTAATCGACAGGGAGAGTAAAACTACCAGGCGTTTCATTTTCTTTTGAAAAATGCTGTTTGATGGAGTGTTACGGCGTAGGAATCAACCACAAAAACACTTTGGCCTTCTTCTATGCGATCTGTTCTTTTTCCCTCCTTTGTGGAACAATAGAGGTCATATATCAGTTGATCTTCAAACAGTCGAAGCGAACTCATATAAAGCATGCCGTCAACTTCGTAATTGGTATAGAAACAGTTATCCATTAAATTCATCGGAATCTGAATACTGTTCAGTTCATCGAGGATGAATTTTTTAGGATCATTCTTATCCGCGATTCGGATGACATAATCCTTTACTATTTCACCGTATCTTTTGCTTTTAAATGTCATTTTATAGGTCCACACCGAATCATCGATAAGGGGCATTATTTCAAGATCTGTATGAATAGTGTCGGAAGGTCGATCTGTGTATCCCAGGATCATGTCGCCTGAATAGGAACCGACCCAGTTCTCAGGAAAAGTTTGAGCTCGTAACAAATACGAGCTCAATATTATTGTGATGAATAAAATAGTTTTCATTCACTGAATGTACAAAATTTCAGTGCGATTAAAGCTTCGCTAAGATCGCATTAAAGGTTGCGGAAGGGCGCATTGCTTCATTCACTAATTTCAGATCAGGGAAGTAATAACCTCCGATGCTTACCGGCTTGCCTTGCACCTGGTTCAATTCATTGACGATTGTAGCTTCGTTGCTGGATAAAGCTTCTGAAATTGGTGTGAAAACAGCTTTCAAATTAGCATTCTTACTTTGTTTTGCTAATTCCTGAGCCCAATACATTGCCAGGTAAAAATGAGAACCTCTGTTATCCAGTTCGCCTGCATTTCTTGAAGGGGATTTATCGTTCATCAGGAATGAAGTCGTTGCTGCATCCAGGGTATCAGCTAGAATCTGTGCCTCAGCATTATTTGTAGTTTGTGCCAGATGCTCGAATGAAACAGCTAATGCAAGGAATTCACCCAATGAATCCCAACGCAAGTGATTTTCTTCGTTGAATTGTTCCACGTGTTTTGGAGCAGAACCACCGGCACCTGTTTCGAATAAACCGCCACCATTCATTAATGGTACAATACTCAACATTTTAGCTGAAGTACCAACTTCAAGAATAGGGAATAGATCAGTAAGATAATCGCGGAGTACATTTCCTGTAACGGAAATCGTTTCCTTACCATCTTTAAGGCGTTCCAAAGTATATTGTGTAGCCTCTTCAATGGACATGATTCGGATATCCAATCCGTTTGTATCGAAATCTTTTAAGTAAAGCTCTACCTTTTTAATTAACTCTGCGTCATGAGCTCTATCTGCAGATAACCAGAATATTGCAGGAGATCCTGTAGCCTTAGCTCTGTTTACCGCCAATTTAACCCAGTCTTTAACAGGCGCATCTTTTGTCTGACATGCTCTCCAGATATCACCGGCTTCCACTTTATGCGAAATAAGAACATTTCCATTTGCGTCGACTACATCAACAGTTCCGTTTCCAGGGACTACAAAGGTTTTGTCATGAGATCCGTATTCTTCCGCTTTCTGTGCCATCAAACCGACATTTGGAACTGTTCCCATTGTAGTTGGGTCAAAAGCACCATTTTTCTTGCAGAACTCTATCGTTACATCATATACCGGAGCATAGCAGCTGTCCGGAATAACCGCTTTTGTATCCTGAGCCTTTCCTTCTTTGTTCCACATTCTACCAGAATTTCGGATCATAGCAGGCATGGAAGCATCGATAATCACATCACTTGGTACATGAAGATTGGTGATTCCCTTATCCGAATTCACCATTGCAAGATCCGGACGAGCGGCAAAAACAGCCTCTATTTCTGCATTGATCGCAGATTGAACTTCCGGAGACATGGAAGGAATCTTGTTAATCAGATCGCCAAATCCGTTATTTACGTCAACTCCTGCAGCTTCGATTTCTTTCGCGAACTTATCGAAAACAGGTTGAAAAAATACTTTTACAGCGTGACCAAAGATGACAGGATCTGAAACCTTCATCATCGTTGCTTTCATGTGCAAAGAGAAGAGTGTTCCACTATTTTTTGCATCTTCGATCTGAGCATTCAGGAAATGAAGAAGTGCATTTTTGCTTAAGTAGGTCCCATCGATGATTTCTCCGTCCTGTAGTTTTAATCCGCTTTTTAATACCTGAACGTTCCCGTCGTTATCAGTAAAACGGATATCTACAGAGGTAGCTTTATCAATTGTAACAGACTTCTCATTTGTTCTGAAATCACCTTCAGACATAGTTGCCACATGCGATTTTGAATCTGCAGTCCACGCTCCCATGGAGTGCGGGTGTTTTCTCGCATATTCTTTTACTGCTTTAGGAGCACGACGGTCAGAGTTTCCTTCTCTAAGTACAGGATTTACTGCACTTCCTTTGATTTTGTCATAACGCGACTGAATCTCTTTTTCCTCATCCGTGTTGGCCTCTTCCGGATAATCAGGGATAGCATAACCATCTGCCTGTAATTCTTTGATGGCAGCTTTTAATTGCGGAACAGAAGCACTGATGTTCGGCAACTTGATGATATTTGCTTCCGGCTCCTTCACCAATTCACCCAAATCAGCGAGATCATTGGAGATTCTTTGATTTTCATTCAGGTATTCCGGGAACACTGAAATAATCCTTCCTGCCAAAGAAATATCTCTTGTTTCAAACTCAATTCCTGCCGGTTTAGCAAACGACTGAATAATAGGTAAAAAGGAGTACGTTGCTAACGCCGGAGCTTCGTCCGTTTTCGTGTAGATGATCTTTGACATAGTATAAATTTTGAAATATGGGTGTTTCTATTTTTGCTATGCAAAAGTAACCTTTGAGAATAGAAATTTCAAGTAGTATCTGAACAACTTTAGGTTTGTTTTCAACTATGTTTACACACGTAAGAACGAATTGAAATCGGGCAAATGAATTCTTTGATTTGGTTTTATTTTTACTTTCAGACTGGTTCCTTTTCCCGGGAATGAGTGAAAGAGCAAATCTGCATTCATTAATTTGATCATATTGTCAATTTCTTTCAGACCAATTCCCTTTTTTGTATTCATCGTATTAAAACCAATACCATCGTCACTCAATGTTAGAACAAGCTCATTGTTCAGACGCTGAATTTCACATATAGCATTTTGACCCTGGCTATGCTGTATAGTATTTTCATTAAACTCACTTATGATTTTGAAAATCGAAAATGTATCAAACTGTTGAAGGAAGGGATCATTGACGTCGAGGTCGGTCAATAAGGTAAATTGAATGTCGGTGTAGGAACTAAGCCTTTCAAACTCTATATAAATGGAATTTAACAGACCATCCTGAATGGGGGGTGCAGCTAGTTCGTAGCTTAAGTCGAGACATATTTGCAATGCCATCGACAGGTTTTGAATCACTGAATTGTGCAACTCTTCCCTTATAATCGGATCAGATTTGTGTCCTGTCTTTAATGTTGTGATACTTGATGAGATTAATGGAGTTACCGTTTCATGAAGGTCATTCGCAATTTTGTTCTTATCCATTTCTTTCGAGATCATCAACATCCTGTAAGCATCTTCCGCGTCCTGTTTAATATGGGATTTGTCTATAAACGTGATGATGAAAAAACTTTTTTCCGAATGGTTTAGACGTCTGAATTCCAGATCGATTATTTTTTCATTCAGATTTTTGAATTTCAACAATCGGTTTTCTATTGTAAATGTTGTCTTCTCAATGTGATTAAACAATGGTATTTCATTCGATGTAATCATCCCCAGATCGCTAAACCTCATCCCCAGAAGCCCGTACAAATCAATATTGAGCAGGTTGAGCAGTGCATTGTTTGCCTTTAATAAGGTCCAGTTTTCAACTTCTATTATGCACATTGCGCGCTGATCATGGGTGAAGAAGATTTTATACATTTCTTCGTCTTCAAAAGGTAAAGTCAGTTCCTTTTTGGCGATCTGTCTTGATATGGCTTTGGATAGCGATATCGTATTGAGTTCGTCTTTTTCAATAAAATCCACCGTCTCATTTTCGGAGATGGCCAGCAAATCCACATCGGTTTTATTCAGCGATGATAGGATAATGATATGCTCGTAAGGAAATATATTTCGGGTGTCAACAAAGGTGTCAATCCCTTTTGAGTCATCGATATTGAGATCCAATATGATTAATTCAGGTTTAAAACCTGTAGCCTGTATTTTGGTCATATCTGCTATGGAAGAACATATTTTTACATTCTCACGAGTGAATCCAAAACGCACTAAAGTCTGCTCTTCGATCTTCGCATACACAGCATCATCTTCCACTATCAGTGCTTTTTTATCTCTGTAATTTTCCATCGTTCTATGAATTAATGTTACTCACTTCCCCTTTCAGGGCTTAATTTCATGTGGTGCGGGTATTCATAGTATTGTTCAGTTATTTTTTCTGAATTCACGCAAACCATTAATTACTTCTCTCATTGTGTGAATCACTTTTGTCGTTTTTTCTTTCAAATCCAGAGGTGTCATTTCTCCGGATTTTATATCAGCTAACAATTTAATCTCATTTTCTATCCGTTTTATGGATAATATGCTGACGTTAGGTTTGAATTTGTGACATATAAACCCTATTTGTTCAGGTTCATTGTTTTGCAATGCTAACTCAAGGTCATCCGTCATAACGGGAAAATGTTCGATCATCATATCAATCAAAGTGTTTTGATAGGATGGATCATCCTGGCTCAGTTCCAGAATTGTGTTCAGGTTAAAGAGTTGTTCTGGCTCCTGTTTATTCTTCTCAGGACCTTTACTTTGTTTTTCCGCAGAACCTGATTTTAATATACGCTTGAGGTCAACTTCTTCAAATGGTTTTATGAGTACTCCGTTAAATCCGATCTCTTCGTATGATTGATTTCCCCGGGTTATGATATCAGCCGTAACCGCATATATTGGTTTGGTATAATGTAGCTCATTTCTTAAAATACCTGTAGCTTTTATTCCATCTAGAACGGGCATGTGGATATCCATAAAAATGAGATCCGGGTCGGTTGTTTGCGCCAATTCAACAGCTTCTTTACCGTTCTTAGCTTCAATGTATTCATTGCCCAGTTTTTCCAGGGTCATTTTAATGACCAGACGATTAATTTCATTGTCCTCAGCGACAAGAATCCTGAGACCTTTTTCAGAATAGGTTTCATCATTGGTACTGATTGAATCCGGTTGCGTTTCGGTACTGGTCTGCAACTGAATGTCAATTGTAACCGTAGTTCCTACTTCTTTCTCACTTTCCACATTGATTTTACCGTCAAATAGTTCTATGATTTCTTTTGTTATTGCCATTCCAAGGCCAATTCCTTCACTGCTCCTTTCATTGGAAACATTTTCCTGTGTGAATTTCTGGAATATTTTCTGCAGAAACTCCTCAGACATTCCGATACCTGTATCTTTAATTTTGAAGCGAAGAACATGAGCTGAGGAACCGCTTTCAATTCTTTCGACCTTTAAAGATATGGACCCTTGTTCCGTATATTTGATACTGTTGGAAACGAGATTAAGCAGAACCTGTTTCAGGCGCACATCATCTCCAATGTAGTATTTTGAAATGGTAGGGTCGATATCCAACTCAAACTCAAGTAATTTTTCCTCAACCAGTGGTCTTGTGATCAATTCTACATCTGACAGAGTCTTGAATATGTCAAATGTCCGGTTGTTCAATTCGATCTTTCCGGAAGTGATCTTGGACAACTCAAGTATCTGGTTGATGAGGGACAATAAATGCTTCCCTGATGTGTGGATCAATTTAACCAGTTCAGCGTCTTCCAAAGGAAGTTCTCTGTGAATAAGCTGGTTGGCAAGTCCGATGATTCCATTAAGCGGAGTTCGGATTTCATGACTCATACTGGCAAGGAAGTTTTCTTTCGATTTTTCAGATGCTTCTGCTTTCAGTTTGGAGGTAATCAATTCCTTTTCCACTTTTTTCTGATTCGTGATATCCAGGTGTATTCCAATCGATCCGATCAGCTTTCCGGAAGAATCATAATTTGGTGCCCCGCTGATTAACCACCATCTTTTTTCTCCGAATACATTTTTTACCCGAACCTCATAGCTGTCAGACTGATTTTTGCTTCGTAATTCCAGTTTTTCTTTGATAATCGGATCTGTCTGATCCATTAAAAACAGGTCCTCAGCACTTTTGTCAATCATCTGATCCTGTTGATATCCGCTCATTTTTTCGAATGAATCATTAACATATAATATTTTACCATTCAGATCAACTTCCATTAATCCCAGGTTCATGTTTTCAATCAGGTTTCTGAATTTTTCCTGTTGGAATTGTATTGTGGCTTCATAATTCTTACGTTCCGTAATATCTGATATGGAACCGTCTATTCGTATCGGAATTCCCTTGGAATCTGTTATGATTTTACAACGGTTAGATACCCATCCAACAGAGTTATCTTTTCTTTTGATTCGGTGTTCAATATTACTTTCTCCTTTATCCAGTAAGTCTTTATTTAATTGTTCAACTACCCATTTGTCTTCAGGTAAAAGTGATTTGGTCCATGCTCTGAAGTCCTGCATAAATTCCTCACGGGAAACTCCGGAAACACGCTCGGCAGAGTCAGATAGAAATACGACCTCATACTGAGGTAAACGGATGGACCAAATGGTGTCTTCCAGATTAAGTAGTATGTTGTCGATCAATTGATTGGCGTCATTTAATTTTTTTGTTGTACTCACCAATGTAGTGATGTCATTCATGTACACATTCACAGACTCTTTATCACTCAGCAGCTTCGCTGTTACAGAGTAGTGGAATTCTTCCTGGTCTACGACATGGTAGTTTTTCATGCGTTGATCGGAGGAAACATCATCAATAATTTTTCTGCAAAATGAACTGAGATCAAAAGAGTCATTTATAGAAGTGCCTTCTATTCTGACCTGATGTATTCTCTTTGAAGGCTCGTTTCGGAGTACAATTTTTCCGCTCTTGTCAATTCTGAATACCGGTTCCGGATTTTCGGATGAGAACTGGGCATACGTCTCTATCTGTTCAATATTTCGTTTGCGTTCTAAGCTTTTAGAAATGACATTGGCGAAGGTCTGAAGTATGGTAACTTCAGATTCATCCCAGGTTCGTTCGTATGTACAATCATCATAACCGATGAATCCCCAGAAGAACTCACCATCAAAAATGGGTATAATAAGTATAGATGTAATGTCTTGCGAATCAAGAAGTTCTTTTAAATCTGATTCCGGCATTGCGCTGGTGATGGATTGAAAAGGTTTGTTATTAATCAAATTCTCCAGAAAGCCGTCAAAAATGGATATAGGTAGATTCTGAAGATCGGGATTGTCTATTTGAGCAGTTTTTGTTCCTGAGTTCCATTCACATCGTTGCGAAGTTCGCATCACATCACCCGGGAGTTCTGCATTCGTAAAAAGGTAAGTTCGATCGACTTTAACTGCCTGTCCCAAATCCAACAGGGTATCTCTGATTTCGCCTATGATGTCGTTTGAATCCAACAATTTATAGGTAACATCAGAGATTACCTTTAACATTTGTTCTCTTTTTTTCAATAAGGATTCATATTCCTGAATCTGAGAAATATCTCTGGAAAGTGCAATAACATATTCTGTTCCGTTTATTTCTGCGTGTGTTATGATAACTTCAACAGGGATGGATTCCTTGGTACCTTGAATAGTATTGTAACTCCGAATGATCATTTTCTTCTTTTCACGTAATTCAAGCACGTGTTTCAGCCAATCTTCCTGAGTTTTAAATAATGGCTCAAAATCACTGACGTAATAATCCCGTTGATTGAAATCATATATTCCCAGTCGTTTTTTTGCGATTTCATTCAGATATACGATACGTCCATGGCTATTTGCAACCTGAATGGACTGATCGAGATTATTCACAAACTGAAGAATGAGTTGTAAATGGTGATTTGTTTCTTCGAGATTTTGCTCATTTTCCTGTCGTCTCAACATCTGATCCACATATTCAAGTTTACGAACAAGCAGATCTAATGTTGAATGAAATAATTTCTCTGAGATCTTTTCCTGATCCGGATTTTTAAAGCAAATGAGGTAGGAGTCTGAAATATTAAGAGTCGTATATCCGAACACATTGCGAATTTTTCTGTCTTCAACAATTTCGCGGGTTCCTTTTAACTGGAAAATCAGTTCTTCCATATTTTCTTCATTGCCGGTTGAATAGATGGTTATCAGGCTGTGGTCCGCCTTCAGCATTACATGAAGTACGTTTGTGCCAAGGTGCGTGGTGGCGAATTGAAAAAATTCATCCAGTATATATTGGATATTGTTACTGGCAACAACACGCGAAGTGAATTCCAGTAACTCGGTTGTAAATTTTTCAATATTTGGCATAGACTTTTCCATCATGCTTCAATTTGAACCTTTCCGGCATTTATCATTCGGTAAATAGTGGATTTACCAACGTTTAATTCTTTTGCCGTCCGAACGACATTGTTGTGATTTTTCTTTAAGTGATAATAGACAATTTCTGCATTGTATTCTTCCAGCGTGAGTCCTTTATGAAACAGATTTTCGATTCGATCCTGGTCGCGTACGGAGATATCTTCTTCCTGAATAACTTCGGATTCGCTGAGTACAATTGCGCTTTCCATCATGGCCCTCAGTTCTCTTATGTTTCCGGGAAATGAGTATTGCAGAAGCTTGTCCTTCGCTTCTCCTGAAAGACGTTTTCGCTGAATCTGGTTCTTTTCGCAAAATGTAGCAATGAAATGGTCTGCAAGTAGTAATACATCTTTTCCCCGCTCTCTTAGTGGAGGAAGATTAATTGTTACTCCAATTAATCTGTAATAGAGATCTTCTCTGAAATTTCCGTTGTTCACCTCCTCAAGCAAGTCGCGATGTGTAGCGGCAATTAAATTGAAATCCAGTTTAATTACTTTATTGGATCCCAGTCGACTCAGTTCCATTTCCTGCAGTACCCGGAGTAATTTGGCTTGCATTGTCAGGTCCATTTCTCCTATTTCATCAAGAAACAGAGTTCCTCCTGATGCTTCTTCCAGTTTTCCGGCTTTACTACTGTGGGCACCGGTAAATGCTCCTTTTTCATAACCAAAAAGCTCACTTTCGATCAATTGCTCAGGTATAGCGGATACATTGATGGCAATAAATGGTTTTTTACTTCTTTTCGAGTTAAAATGAATGGCTTTCGCAACCAGTTCTTTTCCGGTTCCGGTTTCGCCATTAATAACTACGTTAATACTGCTATTGATTGTTTTGTCAATCAGGCGAAATACATTTTGCATTTCATGACTCGATCCCTTGATTGTGTTGGAGATGTTGTATTTATCTTTTACCTCCTGACGCAAAGTATTTATTTCCTGCTGCAGGTTAATAGTACTGGTTGCCTTGTGTGCAGAAATCCAAAGACGTTCAATCGTGTTGTTGTCCTTTGTCAGGTAGTCAAAGGCACCTAATTTTAATACCTCAACAGCAATTGAAACATCTTCCTGTCCGGAAACTATAATAACTCTGGTTTCAGGAGAAATCTGGCTAATACGTTTCATGACTTCAATACCGCTTACGTGAGGAAGATTCAGATCAAGTGTAACTACCTGAGGCTGTAAACCTAATTCGCGATACATGTCTGCAGCGCATTCAAATGTGCTGACCTCATATTCGCTATCCATTGAGAGTTTGTGTTCGATCATTTTTCGAAATAAAGGGTCGTCTTCAAGGATAAATATCTTATGCATGCCGTTCATTTTTATTTATAATATAACCGTATGTTTTATTTTGAGAATTCTGCATTTTTTTGTCTCAAAATGAAATTATCATTATAGTGCTGACAATGAATAATTCTAAAATAGGCAAGTGATTTTCTGCCTGTTTCCAATTTTGAGACGCAAAAAGGAAGTTCAGTATTTATACTTATATGGACTTAAGTAGATTGTATGGTTGCAAAGGCTGGATTCTTCCCAAATTGAAAATGATTCTTATTTTTTCAGAATGATTTCCATATAGATCAACATGATACAGAGTCATTTATCTTTCAACTTGCTGTTTCATTTTGGGAAAAAAAGTTCTGATAGAATTACACAGGCGTGCTTTTGAATAAATGAAGAATCAGATTGAACATATTTGACATTTGGATTACAATTTAACCGGTTACACAGAGTCAAATCGTTTGATGCTTTTACCTTTTTTTCCTGAAAATCACTCATTTCCCTTGAATACAGGGATGTAAAGGCAATCTGATTTTTATTGGGAAATCGTCTCAAAATGAAACACTTTTTTTAAGTCAAAAAACTGTAATAATCAGTATGTCAGTCAGTTAAATGTTTTGGTACGAAATTGACTAAGTAGAGGTAATCCGAAACGTCAATTAGTTCGACACAAACAGTAAACTAAAAACACACTTATGAAAAATGATTACACAACACATCCCATTCTGAATAAAGAGTCAGCAAAAAAATGGAGAAATGATAGGGGGATTACCTCTATATATTGGATCTTAATTTTGTTCTCTTTTGTACTTCGTTCAAATAAACTGGAAGCAGCATATTGTGGAACACCAACGTCTACTGTAACGATAAATCCGTCTACGGTTCCTCAAAATACCGCCGCATACTCGAGTGGTCATCGCGCATTTACATTTACAGCAGTTGCCGGGTGTACCTATACATTCACAACATGTGGCAATTCATCAATTGATACTTATTTAAGACTCTTTTCCGGGGCCGGGGTAACACAGGTAGCATCAAATGATGATGCTTGCGGCTTACAATCTAATTTGGTTTGGACTGCACCTAGTGCGGGTGCATATACGTTGTTATTGTCCAGGTTTTCGTGTAATCCCTTGAACTCGGCGACTTACGTTACGTATAGCTCTTCGTGTTCTTCAGTACCGGATCCCACTTCTATCACGGCTAGTACATCCGTTTTATGCGCCGGATTGGCATCTGGTGTTACCTTAACTGCAAATGGTGTTGTTGGGACAGTTTACTGGTTTGAAGGAGGTTGTGCAACTTCAGGAGAAATTGGAACAGGTTCTACAATCACAGTTTCACCAACAGTAACTACGACTTATTTTGCGAGAAACTACAGTGGTGGGGTATGGAGTACCGATTGTGTGAATACAACTATTACTGTTAATCCTGCACCGATTGTAAATGCAGGGGCTGATGTGGCCGTTTGTGCAGGTTCTTCAGTAACACTTAACGGATCTGCGAGTGCATCAGGATCAGCAACTGGTGATCTTTCAACAACTTTTGCTGGAGGAAACGGACAGAATGGTAATATGTTTGATATCAGTGTTCTACAAAACGTTACAATAACAGATTTTGATGTGAACTCTTATTCGGGAACAGGAAATTTTGAAGTGTACTACAAAAGTGGTTCTTATGTCGGAAGTGAAACGAATTCAGCGGCATGGACACTTTTGGCAACGGCAACTAATGTCGTTTCTAACGGATCCGGAGTTGCAACGCCCCTGAATTTAGGACTGAATCTGAATTTGACAGCCGGTCAGACTTACTCTTTCTATATTACAGGAACGAATCAAAGTGTAAATTATACGAATGGTACGCTGGTGGGGAATGTGTATGCGGCCAATACAGAATTGATTATTTACGAGGGGGTGGGGAAATCCTATCCATTTGGATCGACTTATTCTCCACGGATATGGAATGGTACCATACATTATACAACAGGTACAAGTGGTACGCCTTCGATTGCATGGACTCCATCTGCAACTTTAAGTAATGCAACAATTTTAAACCCCAATGCTACTCCGTCATTGACTACAACATATACACTGACAGCAACTTCTAATGGTTGTACAGCGTCAGATGAGGTTGTTGTAACAGTTGAACAACCATCTGTAGCACCAACTTCAATTTCCGGGGCAGGGAATATGTGCCTTGGATCAACAGCTACATTAAGTGTTCAGGGCGGATCACTGGGAACAAATGCAATGTGGTTGTGGATGAGTGGTTCTTGCACAGGGACTGTAGTCGGAACGGGTTCATCGATTTCTGTTACTCCGTCTGTAAGCACAGACTATTACGTGGCTGCAATGTCTGTTGGAGCGTGTCCTTCCTCAAGCTGTACAAATGCTGTAATTACGCTGCCTACACCTTCAGCTAATTTGTCCGGAAACAACGCTTCCGCTAGTTGCACGGTAAATCAAAATGGATATATTCATTTACTTGATGTAAATGGAGATTTGATAGCATCGATTAATTCAAACGGTCAGAATCTGGGAACAGTTACCGCTACATCATACATTGAAGGGGCTCCGTTATTGGTGGAAGCTTGTGGAAATCCAGGAAACACGACGATGATGACTTCTGTTATGGATCGTCACTGGGTGATCTCAACTCAAAATGCCCCTACCGGACCGGTAAGTGTACTGCTTCCATTTACAGATAATGAGGTTGCGAGTTTAAACCTTGAAGCAATAAATAACCAAAATCCGAATGACAATGTGATGTCTCTTTCAGATGTCGGTTGCACAAAATACTCTGGTCCTAATGAAGATAATTTATTCGATAATGACTGTACTTCAAATGGAGGATCGGGAAACTTCAGTTGGCACCCTCAAACGGCAAACGGGTTAGTAAATAACTATCTGTCTGCACATCCTGGCACAAACAGATTCATCACAATTGATGTAAATAGCTTTTCAGAATTCTGGTTGCATGGCTCTGCAACAAATGCCCCACTTCCTGTTGAGTTGACAAGTTTTCAAGCTAATTGTATCTCTGATACGGATGTAGAGGTTTCGTGGTCAACTGCTACAGAATACAATTCATCACATTATGTGATCCGTAAATCGTATGATGGTATTGATTGGCAGGTGGTAGGGTTTATTCAGGCAGCCGGGATGAGTCAGACAGCTATTGATTACTCAATTATCGATAAAGCTGATCCTTACAACAGAACGGTATATTACAGTTTGGATCAGTATGATTTGGACGGAGTCTCAAAAGAATTATGGGTAACTCAAACAAATTGTGCAGAAGTCGAAATGTCTGAAATGTTGGTATACCCGAATCCGGGAAATGGAGAAATGAATGTTAAAATAGTTGAGCCGGAATCACTTGGACAATGCACAGTAGTACTGTCGGATATGAATGGCAGTGTTGTATTGATGAAGGACGTAGAGATTAATAAAGGAACAACCATTGTTTATCTGGACGGTATAGAATTAAATAATGGACTGTACCTCCTGCATTATCAAAATGATACATATCGATCCTCTTCCGTAAAATACAGTAAGATTTCGCAATAAATAGGATGCTCGTGAATGCGGATGATGTGTGTTAATGGTTGAGTTTTCGGATAATTCACTCTAACTAAAATAAAATACATTCACGAGTTTAAAGTCCTGCGTAACTGCAGGACTTTTTCATATCGACTCATTTTTCTCATTATGAGACAGTTGATTTACAGTATTTTATATAACTATAACATTTTCAATGAGTTATAAATGTGGTCTGATAATCGCTATAGAAAAGTAATATAACCGTAGATCGGTTGGTTTCGAGTAAGTAGTTAAGGTTAGGTTTAAGGCTCCGATAGGGGCCTTTTTATTGTTCGAGAAATTCAACCATATTTTGAAAAGCTCTCGCCCTGTGGCTCATCTCATTCTTTTCATCCATAGACATTTGAGCAAAAGTTTTCCCAGTATTTTCCGGTTCAAAAACCGGGTCATAACCGAAACCATTTGTTCCGGAAACAGATTCATGAATTTTTCCATTCACAATACCTTCAAAGATATGTGTCTCGCCATTCAATATCAGGGTTATGACTGTCCTGAATCGGGCACTCCGATCATCTTTACCCTGTAACTGTAATAGTAACTTACGGATGTTGTCTTCATCTGATCGCTGCTCACCTGCGTAGCGTGCAGAATGGACACCCGGAGCATTGTTCAATGCCGCCACTTCTAATCCCGTATCATCTGCAAAACAGTCGTATCCGGTTTTTTGTTTGACAGTATTTGCCTTGATCAACGAATTGCCTTCCAGCGTATCTGCCGTTTCGGGTATATCTTCATGGAATCCGATATCGCTTAAAGTAAGTACTTCAAATTCTTTAGGTAACAAAGCTGCTATTTCTTTGGCTTTATTTGCATTATGTGTAGCAAAAACAAGTTGGGTCATTTGAATAAATTGAGATAGTTGGAGGTATTGGATTGCACAGAATACTGCTTCTGAACAGTTTGTTTTCCTTCTTTTCCGATTTTATGACGTAGTTCTTTATCGTTGAGTAACATTTCAAATGCCTGTGTCCACTCATCCTCGGTTTTACAAAGGAAACCGTTTACTCCATTGTTAATGATCGTAGTGTTTACACCAACGGGAGACATAACCGCAGGAATGCCAAGAGCCATGTACTGCAGTCCTTTGAAACCACATTTACCACGTGCCCATTCATTGTCCGTAAGCGGCATAACACCGATATTGAATTGCGCCAGATCGGCGATCTCGGTTTCCTTATTCCATTTCAAAAACTCCAGATAGGGACGTTCAAAATCAGGAGGTTGATTGGAAATAACCCTGAACTTAAAATCAATCTTCTTATGAAGATGGTCAAGTGCAGGCAGAAGATCTTTTAAGTACTGTCCTGTGGTGTGTGTGCCTGTCCAACCAATTACCGGGGGATTCTGATCCGGATTGCCTGCAAGATTATGCACTTTTTCAAGATCAATCGTTGTTGGAATCACTTCAACACTGTGATTAAATTGTCTGGCATAATCTGCAAGAAATTCATTCCCCGCTGTAACATGAGAAGCCCATTTTATGATCTTCTTTACTTTTCCATACATTTTGAGACGATGGAAACGCGCATTGCTCTCACTGTAATTAGGGAGCCAGATTGCGTCATCGAAATCGTAGATGTATTTTCTTCGGAAGACCTTGGCGATCATCCACTCGATGAATGGTGGACCTATCATGGCTGCCTCACGATGGATAAAGATATAATCGTACTTATTGATCGTAAAGACAAAGAAAAAGCGTCTTATTAAACTCCCCAACATTGTTATGGCTTTTCCTGCATTTCCCCCTTCCCGATACAATTTTTTCCAGCCTTTTTCACTGAAGAAAGAAGCTACATGAACTTCGTTGCCTTCTGCTTTCAATTGATCCAGATATTGCTCAAAACGAAAGCGTTGAGACGGAGCTCCTCCCTTCGGATAGGGTGCTATGAAAACGATCTTAGCCAATTAGTTTTTTATAGATATTGTAATAATGATCCACCCCTTCTTTTAGTGAGAAATAAGTTGAGGCACCTTTAATCGCTGACTCTCGATCAAATGCGGTTAGTTCCTTTATGGCTTTTGCGTACGACTCTTCGTTAAAGGTATCTATAACACTTCCTGCATGGTATTTTTGAATGATCCCGGCAGTATCGCCCACTCCTGAGTTGCATACAATAGGAATCCCCATTGCCATAAGTTCACCTTGTTTTGTAGGAGAGGAAGCTTTTTTAGAATAACTCGGAAGAATAAAGAATACAGATAAATCAAAGATTGAAATATGAGCAGCTACCTGATCATGTGTTACGGAATGCACAATGATTTCTTCATCCGGAATACCATGAAGACGTGATTTTTCCAGTATTTTGGAACGATCTTCTCCACTGATAAATAGAAAGACTGAGTTTTCTTTTTCTTTCCGGTAAACAGAATAAAAATCGAGCATTTCATTCAACATATACCAGGTTCCTATTGAGCCGACATAGCCTAGTATTTTTGCATTGTCCCGGATTCCCAGATTCTCTCTGATAGTTCCGGGTTGATCTCCCATGACACGCTGCTTGTCAAAAAGATTAAGGTCAACACAGCACGGTATTACAGTTGTTTTACTTTCAATATCTGTGAAATTCCAGGAAGCCATTTCTCTTTTTCCTTCCGAGGTAAGCGATACAATTGCATCGGCCTCCTGAAGAAATATTTTTTCCTTGTGTTTGAAATACTTGTAGATGCGTTTGTATATCGGACTTTCCAGGTTCCACAACTTTCCGTCGACACGCTCATCCGCCCAGAAACCTCTCATATCAAAAAGAAACGGGATGTGATACTTGTGTTTTATTCTTACTCCTGCCAGTGCAGAAATATAACTCCTGCAGTGAACCAGGTCGAAATGATGCCGCTCAAAAAGATATTCAGTAACCTTCATCATTCTTCTCACCTGTTTAATGGTACGCTTCAGTCCGCCAAAAGAATAATCCTGTGGATGCCAAACTATTCCGGCCTCATCGCAGATTTTTTGAATGTGCTTCCGATGTTTTTCCAGCTTATCCTGCTTTTCAAATGAGATCAAATGAAAGGTGTATCCTAGTTCAGACAAACCACTCAAGTAGGGGAGTACCTGACTCTGCCCCAGAGGATCGGTCATTCCGTCGTATGATATGTAGAGAACTTTTTTGATAGCGACACAAAGTTAATTTGTAAAGTTAGCAATTCACTGTTAGTGGTTAGCTTTTAGCAGTTAGTCATTATAGGCTGTTATGGTTATTTTATGTTGATTTCATCACATACAAAAAGCCAACCTCTAAAAGCTAACCACGAATATTAACAACTCAAATATCATTTCCATTTTTTATACCACATCTGGAACATCAAAATGTACCAAACTTTATAATCGTACTCCAATTTACCTGAATAGAAGCGATCTATAATTTTTCTAATTTCTTTCACATTGAATAAACCGTGTTCGGTTAATGCAGCAGACGAACAATATTCTTCCACCATTTCCTTAAGAGGGCCTTGAAGCCACTTTCCTATTGGAATGGCAAATCCCATTTTAGGACGATCCATTAATTCGCGCGGAATATACTGATGAGCGATATCTTTTAACATTCTCTTTTTTACTCCATCCGCATATTTGTAATTATCAGGAAGTTGCGCAACAAATTCAATGATGCGATGATCAAGAAGAGGTTCTCTTCCTTCCAGACTGGCCGTCATGGTTGCGCGATCTACTTTCTGTAGAATGTCATCCAGCATATATGTCTGATAATCTACGGCCATCATATATGCGAGGGGTGAATAATGTTCTTTCTGCAATTCCTGAGAGTGGTAATAACTCTCCAGAGTTTCCGGAGCCTTATTCATAAGCGATTTCATCTGACTATCCGTAAACTGTTGGCTCAAACTTAACATGATGGTTTCATCAGATGGATCGCGCAAGATTCCTTTCAGCTTCTCGTAGCGATTGTGAAAATTGTATTTATTCTTCAAAACCGGAATTTGATCTGCTGAGATCAGATTCATGGTGCCAGCCATTCCTCTTCGCACGAAACCAGGTAGTTTTTTCATCTTTGATCCGTAACGGGAGAGGTAATCGTAGCGATTGTATCCGGCGAAGATTTCGTCTCCGCCATCCGCACTTAGAGCCACAGTTACTTCCTTTCGGGCCATTTGCGCGACCAAAGTAGTAGGGATAGCACTGGAATCCGCAAAAGGCTCATCGTAATAAAACGGTAGATTTCTGATCAGATCGATTGCCTCAGTTTCCGTACAGGCAATTTCGGTATGGTCTGTTCCCAGATGCTTTGCAATATCTGCTGCGTAGGGTGCTTCATTCAGACCAATATCAGGAACAGCAATGGTAAATGTTTTTAATTTCTCCGTACGATCACTCTGAAGAATAGCCGTAACGGTTGAACTGTCGTAACCTCCACTTAAGAACATTCCTACGGGAACATCCGAGACCATACGGTAATTACTTGCAGAACGAATAATCTGGTGCGTTTCATTAAGCGCATCATCGTAAGATATAGACAGCTTCGGTTTATTGTAATGATCATAAACATTCCAATACTGTTCCTCTGTCCATGTCTTCTTTGTAAGGCTGTAGATCGCCAAGTGACCAGGCTTCAGTTTAAAACACTTGTCATAGATACAGTGCGGAGTCGGTATATGCCCGAATTGAAGGAACGCTGCAACTGCATTTGGATTGATTTTAAGTTGTGCGTTCGGATACCGGTGAAAAGCTTTTAATTCGGAAGCAAAAAGAAGTTGATCCTCATCTTTATAGATGAACATGGGTTTAACACCGGCACGATCTCTCGCAAAGAAAAGTTCTTCTTTACTCTGGTCATAGATGGTCAAAGCGAACATTCCAACGAATTTGTGTAGCGCATTTTTACCCCATTGCGCAAAAGCATGAAGTATAACTTCCGTGTCAGAGTGGCTGATGAATTGATGACCAAGGGATTCCAGTTCTTTTCTGATTTCAGCGTGATTGTATATTTCACCGTTGAAAACGATGGTCAGATCATTAAAATGCATCGGCTGGTCCCCTGTAGTGCTGAGGTCAATGATCGCAAGGCGCGCATGCGCAAAACCAACCCGGGCGTTTTCAGTATTATTCATCCAGATTGCGTGACCATCAGGACCACGGTGGTGCAATGTGTTGATCATGTCTTGCAGGATTGTTTCCGAGCTTTGTTTTCTATGATCAATAAATCCGCTAATTCCGCACATGCCACGAAGATAGGTATTTCACATATTAGATGTGTCAACCGAAAGATTATTGAAATATGAAATCTATTTTTTGAGAATATGTAACTTTTCGGTCTTACATCAAACTATGATAGAGAAGGCTAATAGGAAAGGATGAGTCAACAAAGACAGCAGGAGTTTATAACATTGTACCAACCGGTTCACGACCGTTTTGAACGCTTTTGCAGGGCAAGGGCATTCGGCGACATGGACCACAGAGATCTCGTCAATGAAACCCTGTTGATTGCCTACAAGAAATTTGATGAATTGAAAAAGCGCGATTCTTTCATCAGCTTTTTGTGTGGCATTGCTTCAAGAATTGTTGGGAACCACTTGCAAAAAAGAACAACAGAACGATTGGAAGATGCGCACTTACAACGTTCTGACGGGCAAGTAGAACCTGAATTAAGTGCAGACGTGCATTTTTTGTTTGAAGCATTGGCTCAATTACCTGAGGCGCAGCGGGAAGCGATCATTTTGTTTGAGATTTCCGGTTTTTCGATCAAGGAGATCATGGAAATTCAAAGAGCAGGTGAATCAGCTGTAAAGCAGCGTTTGAAGCGGGGAAGAGAGCGCCTGGAAGAAATCCTGAAATACGAGTCTTCACTAAAAATTTAAGATCATGAGTCAGTTGGATGATTTATTTAAACAAGCGAGAGAGATTCCGGTGAATTATTCATTGGAGGAAACACTTTCTGTTCTGGAGTCAAACACCGGTGCAGTTTTCCCGCGCTCATCCCGATTTGGCAAGTGGTTGTTAACAAATAAACTTTGGATTATGATTAGTTTGATAATAGCAGTGGTAACCGGAATGTTTTTTATTCCGGAAACTAAACCATCAGTGGAGCCACAAAAAAAGGAAGTGGCTACTGATTTAAAAAATGAAAATCAAGAGAACGTTTCCATTTCGAATTCACCTGTCATGAACGACAGAACAATCAAAGAAGAATTGGAAAGAGATGCATTTGAGCTGGAACTGCAAATTCTTCCTTTGCAAAAGTTAAAACCCAAAGGCAAAGAAGTGAAGATGCCACTGTTTCAGTCGTATCATCATTACAGGAATCAGGATGAGGAATTCATCCCGACGCTTAATGA
>QKAV01000082.1 GCA_003247185.1 Crocinitomicaceae bacterium | reverse complement strand
GAATCATTTCCGGTGAAATTCGGGAACTGCGCCTGCACCCTCACTTTGTAATCAAAAACTTCTTCAATTCCGGTTTTGGTTTCATCAAAATGATAGCCGGCAGAAAGATCATGATACGAATAGTAGGTTGTCCTTGGCGCATAATTCAAACTACCATTGGACAGAGCCGGTCCCGATAATACAAAGCTTCCTTCGGGCGATCCCCCATAAGTAACATCCACACTACCATTCAGACTGTTATTCTCAGCTATGTTACTACCATTTCTCACAACCACCTGAACCTGATCCGACATTTTACCGGAGAAATTATTTTTGTAGTGATCCCATGGAACGGAGGTATAGTCTTTCAAGAGCGTATTTACCGGGTACACCAAAGCATAATCTTTAAACAACGTATCCTGATATCCGGAAAGAGCTCTCAGATGTACATAATCCAGGTGATAATAATCCAGCATTCCGGAAAGTCCTCCGTAATTGTAGAATCTGAACTGGAAATAATCATTGAAATAACCCGGTTGATTCAGGCAAATATGTCCGAAATCGAAATCCTGAACGCTATTTCCTCCTCCTGACCAAACCTTATTCCACGTATCCGTATTCTTATCGTAAAATTCTAAGAAAAGCGAATCTCCCGCAGTCGACGCTTCAGGAGGATCACATAGCCCCTGAGGTTGAAACAGAAAACTCATATACACGGAGTCTCCCGGAGTTACTCCCGAAAGATCAATAGGCTTAGAAGTCAGAAAGTCTGCTGCTCCTGAAGTAGATGTTCCAATCGCGTAAGGGAACCCGTTTTCATCTGTTCCATCGAAACTGGCTACACCGATCGTCCAAGGGTCTTTCGCCATGGAAAAATTGTGATATACTTTAGCATCTAACCAATACGCATTCGGATCAGAAACAGGCGCGAAGAATTGCGTAGCTGAATCCTGATACAGGTCCGGGTCCACTATCCAAATGGTGTCCGGATCATTCGGGAAATCAATTGTGTCATAAATATAATACGGCGGATATGCATCCACGGTCTGATAACTTCCCGGATAAGTTGTAAGATCTCCCAATTGTACCTGAACAGGAGTAAAAGGCGTATCCGTTACAGTTGAGTTCCCTTGATCCACAACACGTTTGAACGTTTGCTGTTGCGTATAATAGGTATTATTTGGTAGTGGTGCAGATCCCAAATCCAGTAGACGATACTCCGTAACGGATGTTACTCCCGGATCGCCGTAATTTGCATTATACACCTGAAAATGGTCCGAACTGAAATCATCAAATATTGGCAACACCAAAGTATCCGAAATGTAAATAAATGTACTGTCGTAGGTTCCGACATTCAGCATTGTCATTCCCTGCTTCGGCAAACCGTAGTTGATCGGCCCCACTTCTTCCACCTGCGCAGAAACAACCAGCACAGATAAGAGGAATAGTATGTTTAATAAGTACTTCATTCTATTGTGGATTTCCTTCGTCTTTTGTGGCATAAATCGTTATCGAACTACCCGATGCTACAACTGCACCTTCCGTATATTCCGGAGATTGTGATTTTACACGAGCTGCAAGCGTATCCGACTTGGAAATACAACCATTACACACTATATAAAGTTCCATATTTGTCATTGCCGCAACTCTGTCTTTAGCTTCAACGATTGACATTCCGTAAAGGTTTGGGACTTCCAGAGGAATTCCAACTTCATTTCTACCGATAACCAATTTGATAGTAGAGCCTATTGGTATTTTTGTTCCCGGAGCAATTGGTTTACCTTGATAAAGTTGCTGCATCACAGCTCCGTCAGATTCAACCGATGGTTTATATTCCGGCCTGTATTTAAATGACCTGTTTCTAAGTACAGTTTCAGCAAATCGCTGCGACTTATTTACCAAATCCGGCACTTCCACCAACTGGGTACGTTTTGACACCCGAATACGGATAGTTCTCCCCTCTTTCACATACACCTCTGATTTTTTGGTTGGCGAAGGATCCTGCTCTAAAATAGTTCCCTCTACTTTTGTCGGATCATAAATGGAATCCAGAATCTCTACCTGAAGCGGAAGATCCCCCATCAGTGCTTCGATGTTTTTTGCATTTTTTCCAATCAGTTCGGGTACTTCTATTCGCTGTCCCGAGTTTGTACGTGCACTTAAATACCACTGCGCTCCGAAGTACAGCAATACATAGATCGCTATTAATATTCCAAAGTTCTTTAGAAAGCGTTTACTCCAAATAAAATTCCTGATCTTTTGTAACAAAATCATTTCTGCAGTGATTAGAAGTTTGGTGTAAGTTGATGTGATTTGTAGAAATCTTCAATTGCGTCGTATGCCTCCTGAGCAGTATCTACGATCTTGATCAGACCAATATCCTTTGCTGAAATATTCGACTCCATCTCCAACATCGAAGACTTAATCCATTCAAGCAAACCTGTCCAGTAGGCGGAGCCAATTAATACCACCGGCCGCTGGTTAATTTTCTTCGTTTGAATCAGTGTCAAAGCCTCAAATAATTCATCCAAAGTTCCGAATCCTCCAGGCAATACAACGAATCCCTGAGCATATTTCACGAACATCACTTTACGCACAAAGAAATAGTCAAATTCAATATTATGTTCCGGATCAATATACGGATTGTGGTTTTGCTCAAAAGGAAGATCGATATTTAAACCTACCGATTTTCCTCCTCCCATTTGCGCTCCTTTATTCCCTGCTTCCATAATACCAGGTCCTCCTCCGGTGATTACACCATAACCTCCTTCAGCCAGTAATCGGGCTACTTCAACACCGATTTCATAGAAAGGATTTTCCGGCTTGGTTCTTGCCGAACCAAAAACAGAAATACACGGACCAATCTTAGCCATTCGCTCATATCCTTCTACGAATTCTGCAATAATCTTGAATATCGCCCAACTGTCGTTGATCTTTATTTCGTTCCAGTCCTTTATAATCTTATTCATCCTCGTCAAATCTCAGTTGCGGCAAAAATACTATAATTAACAGTTAACGAAAGAATAGGTAACAAATTATAAATGGTTAGACCAAAGATTTACAGTAATTTGGCTCTATGAGAATCATTCCGCTCATTTTACTCTGTTTCACAGTCCACTTTTCGGGTGCGCAATCCCGTTTTTTTGTGCCGGCAGACAGCATCAACAAGAAAAGAATGGTCGCCGTAACAGCATCAATTGGAGGAGGTTCAACGTTAGGCATGATCGGACTCTGGAACCTCTGGTATAAAAATGGAGATTCAGGGCATTGGAAATTTATTGATGATTCGCATAGCTGGCTACAGATGGACAAAGCAGGGCATTTTTTCACTGCTTACAAGTTGAACCAAACAACATTTGATCTTTACAAATGGAGTGGCGTATCGCAGACAAAAGCACAATGGCTGGGATTTGGATATGGCATGGCATTCCAGACCACACTGGAGTGTTTTGACGGATTTTCTTCCGACTGGGGTTTTTCCTGGAGCGACATGGGGTTCAATTTTCTTGGAGCAAGCAGTTTCACCGCACAACAACTCATCTGGAAAGAGGAGCGATTTATACCAAAATTCTCCAGCTTCCCAACCTCATATGCAGCACTTCGCCCGGAAGTATTGGGGAGTAATTTTGCTGAAAGCACCCTGAAAGATTATAACGGACAAACCTATTGGTTGAGTTTCTCTCCGGGAACCTTTATGAAAAATGGTTCATTTCCGCAATGGCTTTGTTTTTCTCTGGGCTATTCTGCGGATCAGAAAATTGTTGGAGACCAAAATACTTACACCGATCCTGCAACGGGCATCACCTATTATGCAAAACGAGAATGGTTGTTGTCAATGGATATCGACTTCTCCCGGTTACCTATTCGAAAACCATGGCTGAAAGCAGTTGTAAAGCAATTTAACTACCTGAAGGTACCTTTCCCTGCTTTGATTCTTTCGAACGGAAAAATCAGTGGCCGTCCCCTTTATTTCTGAACCAGCACCTTGTAAGTAAAGCTTACAATATTCCCTTCCGTAATACTTGGAAGCATCCCAAATTTCGGGCGATCAATTTCACCTTTACCTGTCAGCCATACTTTGCCGTCTTCAGCCGTGATCCTTTGAAGCGTTACATCCACCGGATTCGTTTTTCCAAGCATCGAGAACGTACCTTTGTACACCCAGGTATTTTCATCCAACTTTTCAGCTTTCTTCGCGGAATAGGTCATTTTCGGAAATTTATCTCCTTTCAGATAATCATCTCCCAACACAGATTCATCTCTGAATTCATTAAAGGTTGTAAAATCTTTGAGGTCTAGAATTATTTCACATCCATTGGATGCAGGATCGTCTCCAAATGTCATCGTTCCGGTCACTTTTTTGAATGCTCCGGTAGTTTCTCCTTCTTCACCCATGACAAAATCCACTCTGGATGAATCACTCAACAGTGTGTACTTCCCGGATAAATCACCATTCAGCTCCATGAACTTCTCTCCCGAGTCATTTTTCGAGTCCGTATCCTCATTTTGTCTCTGTTCAGAATTTTTATCCGATTTTTTGGCAGTGTCAACCGGGTAATATTGGATTGCCAGAGGTAACACCAAATATATCAGTGCAGCAGAGAGTGATCCCGCTGCTACTTTTGTTGTAAACACAATAGAAATTGCTATCCCTAAAATGAATGCCAGTACTGCATCCAGTCCTCCCATTGATGGATGCATCTCACCTGCTTTGACCATAATAAACGCAAAGATCAGAGCCATAACGATATTAAGGATTCCCCACAATCCTCTTCTTCCTCCCATTTCTCCAATCTGCATCGATAATTTCCCGAGTCCAAATCCGAGCATCATCCCAAGGATAGTATCTGCCTGAGCTACATTCGCCGATTCATCGAAAATGGCATAAAGCACAAAAACGGCCAAAACCGAACCTAACATCAGCGCCTTTTCTTTCTGCATAGCTCCCACAAGAAGAATGGCACTTACCATAAATAACCCCAGTGTTGAAGCTCCAAAGTACCCCAGATACAACGCCAATCCTGCAAAAATCAATTCTACGACCGACTGCAGGTCAGGGGCATCCATTTTCAATAGCTTGATAAAATATGCCTTGATCGCGGAAGCCTGAAAAGCAACCGCAGCAATAATAGCGCCCAATACCACGAATTTGTTCATAGCCTGAGTTGCGTTACCATCCAATTGAACGACGCTGCCATTTGCCAACAACAATACTACAACAGCTGCTATCGGAGCGAGTAAAATCGCTACCCACTTTTTTGCGTTAAACTGCGCCAGGGAAATCAGCCCGGATAACAACATCAGAGCAAGCCCTGAATAAATAATAAGATCGCCGTTAGAGTCTGTTTTTGTACTCAACCAAAACCCAGCTACAGAGTAGCTCAAAAGTATACTTAAACCTCTGAAACGTTCGTTTTCCAAAAGAAAAAATACGTAAAGGATAAGACCAGTTATTGCGGATAAAAAAAGCATTGCGTTCATATTTCAAGTTTGATCAAATATATACCACGGTAGATAGAAATCCAACTTTTTTATAAACTCTTGTTCTGAAGGTTGAGTTCCAGTAGCTTGTGGAAATACTTTTTTGTTGCATTTTTCTCTAAAATCATCAAATGTTCGATCCGGTGACAATCCGTTCCAACAAAATCTACCCATCCGTGATCAATTATCTTTTCAGCCTGACGTTGAACTTCCGGACCGTAATGTCCCCCAAGTGAATTTAAGTTTAGTTGAATCCAGACCCCCTGATCACGAAACCATGATGCCTTCTGAGGATTACTATGATAATAAAGATACCGTTCAAAATGCGCCAGTATCGGTTGGTAACCTCTGGTTTTCAATTCGAAAATCAGTTGTTCCACGCGGTCAGGAACCGCATGAAAGGAGAGTTCGAATAGTACATTTTTATTACCAAAAGTAAGCAGTTCTTCATTTGCCTGAAGTCTCGCCAGAAGGGTTTCATCGAAATAGTATTCTGCTGCCGCCTCTACGGATATGGATAAGCCCAAATCGTTTGCTGCATTTCTCACCTGTTCCAACCCACCTAAAATTATGTCCGGGGTATTGTGGTAGACGTCACTCATAATATGGGGCGTGGTGATCACCTTTTTATAGCCCAAAGATTCGAACTTGGCCAACATAACCAAAGTTTGTTCGAGTGATTTAGATCCGTCATCGATCCCTGGAATAAGATGGCTGTGCATATCTACCCCGATCAGTGAAAAATCGATCGGATCAAGCGTAACATCTTTCTTTTTGAATCGATCCAGGAATCCCATTATCTTTCTTCGTACATATTACGATAGTAAGTGGCATATTCACCAGAAGTAATGGAATCAATCCAATCCTGATTGTTCAGATACCAATCAACAGTGAGATCCAGGCCTTGTTCAAATGTTACACTTGGTTTCCATCCCAGTTCCTTTTCAATTTTGGAGGCATCAATCGCATAGCGCATGTCGTGACCTTTACGATCTGTTACGAAAGTGATCAACTGACGGCTTGCTCCCTCTGATCTTCCCAATTTTTTATCCATCAGATCGCACAGGTAATGAACCAAATCCAGGTTGGTCCATTCATTCAATCCGCCTACATTATAGGATTCACCCAGTCTGCCTTTATGGAAGATTTCATCAATTGCTATGGCATGATCAACCACCCATAACCAATCACGGATATTTGCACCCGTACCATAAACAGGCAGTGGTTTTTCGTTGACAATATTATTGATCATCAATGGAATCAACTTTTCAGGGAACTGATGACTTCCGTAGTTATTAGAACAATTAGACATCTTGATCGGCAAACCGTACGTATGATAGAATGCCTGAACAAAATGATCCGATGATGCCTTCGATGCTGAATACGGGCTTCGCGGATCATAAGGCGTTGTTTCCATGAATAAACCTGTTTCTCCCAAAGATCCGTAAACCTCATCCGTTGAAACGTGGTGAAAAATATGGTCTTTCCCTCCCTTCCAATGATCGCGTGCACATTGCAGCAGATTCACTGTCCCTACTACATTCGTCATTACGAAATCCATTGGTCCTTCAATGCTGCGATCCACATGCGACTCTGCCGCCAGATGAATTACATCGGAAATGTTGTATTCGTTAAACGCATTTTTTACTGCCTCCACATCCGTAATATCGCCTTTTACAAATCGATAATTGGATTTGTGTTCAATGTCCTTCAGATTTTCCAGGTTACCTGCATACGTCAACTTGTCAAAATTCACGATCAGGTATTCCGGGTATTTCTCCAATAAAAGGCGCACGAGATGTGAACCAATAAAACCGGCTCCTCCGGTCACTAAAATGCGTTTCTTAAATTCCATAATTAATAGCCTAACTGTTCATTACGAACTTTATAGATTCTTTCTATGATCTCAACTACCTTCAACCCTTCCAATGCGTTGGTTGTCATAGTTGTTCTACCCTTCAACGTGTCAATTACATTTCTGATCACATAATTGTGATTTGCTGCTGATCCCTTGTACGCTCCGTAATCATTTCCCGGATTCGTCGGTGCCAGCTCCGGCATTTCATACCCTTCAATATTACATACTTCCACATCATTCATATATTGTCCCCCGATCTTCACACTTCCTTTGCTACCGATGATGGTAATGGAGCTTTCCAGGTTTTGTAATGCAACTGCAGTACTGTAATTCAGGCATCCCATTCCTCCATTAATGAAGTCAAAGGTTACAAATCCTGAATCTTCGAAATCCGTAGAATCCTTGTGTGTAAAATCAGCAAAACGTCCCTGAATGTTATCAATATCACCAAAAAGCCAATACATGATATCAATGAAGTGAGAGAATTGCGTAAACAATGTTCCTCCATCCAGTTCCTGTGTACCTTTCCATCCTCCTTTTTTATAGTAGCGATCATCACGGTTCCAGTAGCAATTTAATTGAACCATAAAAATTTCACCTAATATTCCGTCCTCTACAACTTGTTTAATCCATTGACTTGGAGGAGAATAACGATTCTGCATCACACAGAACACATTTTTGGAAACCTGAAGTGCTTTGAATATTACTTTTTCGCAATTATCCTTCGATAAGCCCATAGGTTTTTCTACTACCACGTGCTTTTTTGCGTCCAAAGCTGCCGTACTTTGCATGGCGTGTAAACCATTTGGGGTACAAACATTCACTACATCATATTCCAATCCGCTCGCCAATAGCTCATCAATCGAGTTGAAAAAAGGCACATCAAAATCCTCAGCCACACATTCTTCTTGTGAACGTATATCTACTAATGCTACTAACTCAGCCTCTTCTTCACGGCGGATCATTTCTGCGTGACGTTTTCCAATATGACCTGCTCCTACTACAGCAAATCTGATCTTTTTATTCTGATCCATTATATCTTTTTTACCTGACCTTCAGTTAATTTATATTTATCTCCATTTCCCGGGCAAACG
>QKAV01000007.1 GCA_003247185.1 Crocinitomicaceae bacterium | reverse complement strand
AAACACACGACAAGTCATAGAGAGTTAATTCTATTAAGTAACGGGGCCATGATTATAGATAACCCGGGGATGCGTGAAGTAGGAATGGTTTCAGTGGTTTCCGGAATTGAAGAGACATTTGATTCCATAGTTGAAATAGCGTCAGAATGTAAATTCAGTGATTGCAAACATTCTAATGAATCTGGTTGCGCAGTTCTCAAGGCAATGGAAAATGGGGAAATCTCCCAAGCCGACTACGATAACTATATGCGACTGCAAAGAGAACAAGAACATTTTGAATCTTCTGAGATAGAAAGAAAACAGAAAGGGAAAGCATTGAGTAAACACATTAAGAATTATAATAAATCTAAGAATCGGTAATCTGGTTCGGCAATCATTGCGGGTATTTGCACCTCCAGTAACATCCCCAGTTTTTTTGTTGATCTATATCATTTTTTTGTCCGAGATTTTTCCTCAACTTAATTAAATGATAAAGGCCACTATTATACTATTTCTCTTATTCGTCTCTTCTGTGGCATCCGGACAAGAACGTGCTCCAAAAAAGGAGTATAAACTTGACTTCCCTAGAAGAAATTCCTTTTATGCAGAGAACTTCGTTTTTTTCCCCTCAGTATATTATGATCGATTAATACCGGTCGGGAACCATTTTGGCTTTCTTCCTGGCGTCGGTTATGCGCTCGGATTTGTGGCCAGAGGTAGTATTCTTGCCGGAAACAAGAATCACATGGGTACCCTTGGAATTAATTACTGGGACTTTCAAGGTTATTTCTTAACTGCAAATTACCGGTACATGGGTAAAAAAGGCCTGCTGATCAAGGCTGGAATTCAATACATGCCCGGAGAAGAAGCATTTCCAACATTAGGCTTTGGATATAGCTTTTAATTAAAAAAGGTGAGCGCCTTGCTTGCATTTTTTATTTGTGTTTTTTTGGTCAAGAGAACAGACAAGGATCAATACCTAGTCCTATTCGCAAAAGCAACTAACGAGAGCATTACCGGAACTTCTATCAATACTCCGACAACAGTAGCGATCGATGCACCCGAATTCAGTCCAAAAAGCGAAATAGCAATAGCAACAGCCAATTCGAAAAAATTGCTGGCTCCAATCATAGATGAAGGGGCATTGATTTTATGCGGTAGCTTGAGAAGTTTTCCTGCAAACCAACTGATGAAGAATATAAAATAGGTTTGTAAAGTAAGCGGAATAGCAATCAAAAGAATAATCAGAGGCTTACCCAAAATGACTTCTCCCTGAAATGCAAAGATCAAAATGAGTGTTGATAGCAATGCAATGATAGAAACAGGTTTTAATCGCTTGAGAAAGATGTTTTCGAACCATTCTTTTCCTTTTGCACGAATCAGCATTTTATTGGTAGCATATCCGGTAATAAGAGGAAAAACCACAAACACAAACACTGATGTAATCAATGTTTTGTATGGAATTCCTACAGAAACCACGCCCCCATCTGTAAAACCTATATTAAAATAGGTAAATAACAGACCGACAACCGGAATGAATGCAACCAGCAGAACAAGGTCATTTAATGCAACCTGTACCAGGGTATAATTCGCATCGCCTTTAGTGAGGTAAGACCATACAAAAACCATCGCAGTACAAGGAGCCGCACCCAGCAGTATGGCGCCCGCCAAATATTGTTCTGCATCTGCAGGAGACAGAAATGAATGGTAAATAGTATAAAAGAAAAGATAGGCAATGAAAGCCATCGTAAATGGTTTAATCAGCCAGTTAACCACCAGTGTTAATCCCAGACCTTTCCAGTTTTTCGAGACATCCTTTAAAGATGAAAAATCGATCTGGACCATCATGGGATAAATCATAAACCAGACCAGTACAGCGACCGGAATATTCACAGATCCGATGCTCCAGTCACTCACTACGGAAATTGAATCTCCAAGAATATTGCCTGCGCCTATTCCGACCACGATGCACAAGGCAACCCACAACGACAGGTATTTCTCAAAAAAACCAATGCTTTTTTGCTCGCTCATTTCTTTACGTTTGAAAAGATGTACATCATTTCAGTTGCAATCTGATACGATCGGTAATCATACATTGCAGCTTCCAAAGGGGAATCGTCGAAATATTTGGGATCATCATATCTCAGACTAATACGCTTTTCACAGCCATGTACAACCGGACAATTTTCATCTGCATGGGAACAGGTCATAATCGCCGCAAATCCCGTTTCCGGATTATCAGGATCATCATATAATTTGGAATAGAGCGTGCTTACAGGCGCGTTATCCGCAAATTTCACTTCATATTTTGGATTATCACCTCCAGAATGAGTAATCTGAAAACCAAACCGTTCCAATGACTGAATTGTTCTGGAATTACATGCTGTAACTTCAACTCCGCCTGAAAAAGATGCTATCGGAATTTGATAGTAATTCGCCATTACACTCGCCCAAACCTGAGCAAACTGACTTCTTCTTGAATTGTGGGTACAAATAAAATTCAAACGAATAGGCTCATTCCTATCCTTCTTAAGATTGATGAAATCTATCAATACCTGAAGCTCTTCCTTCCTTTTTTCGGAAATGGATTTCGGTTCAATGAGCCCTATTACTTTATTGATCTCCGTGTACATTACAATTGGATTAACAGCACCCTGAACCAGGCGTGCAACAACTTTCTTTTGGTTTCGACAAATCTGCCAGCGAAACTTTCTCTTTTTGCGTTGGAACTCCGCACTTATCCTTAGCAAGGCAATCTGTTAAAGTAGCTGTCAGCAGAAAATTACCTCCTTTATAATCCAGATAGTATTTCCCGATTGTTTCCCCCTGATACTCCACCTCTATTTCTTCATCTGTTAAAAGCAGCTTCTCCTCAGAAAGCTGAATGATGTTAATCAGTTTCTCCGGATGCAGGCGGTGATCATAGTCATTTGCTTCCCATAGTTGAAAGTTTACTCTTCTTTCACGTCTGATCGTTCCTCCGCAATCAATGAAAAATTTATCCACTTGTCCCACTTCAGTTACGTGAAAATGACTTGGTACCAGCTCTCCATTTGGTAGCTCAAACGCAATTTCTTCTTTTGAGCGTAAGATGTTTTTGAATTCTGAAAGTTTCATTTTTTCTTTATTTATTTAATTGCAATATTGCGATGATTGTACTTAAATTTTTTTAGCAACAGCTTCCTCCTTCACAAGAAGAATTATAATCTTCAAACAGTTGATTCAATAATCCATGTGCTTCGTTCCATTTGGAAGCATTTATACAATAATTCATCGAAACACCATCGATCGTTCCCTGAATCAATCCAACTTCTTTCAATTCTCTCAGATGCTGACTAATTGTAGCTTGTGCCAGACCCAATTCCTTCACAAGATCAGAATTGATACAGGCATTTGCCTTTAACAAATGTTGAAGAATAGCAATCCGAGCCGGATGAGCCAGTGCCTTTGCCAGTGCTGCGACTTCGTTTTGTTCGCTTGTAAATAAATCTGTTCTTGTTAAACCCATAATTATATCGCAATATTACGATGTAATTATCAAATATCAAATTATTTTTGATGAATCTTATTTCCCCAGCCAAATTTCACTCTGAAATCCCGCTGTTTTCAAGAAAAAAATTGTTCGAACATTCCTTATTGTCAATTCCTTACCGTGAAATATCAAGTGGTATGTGAGCTTTGATCATTTATCAGGGATATGAGCTTAAACTACTGTAAATTAATATGTAAAACACTGAATATGAAGACAAATAAATTAATTGTTGTAATGACACTGTGTGCTTCGGGATTATTTATCTCATGTACCAACAATGTGCAACAGGAGCATGCACAGGCTCAACAGGAAGAAAATCAGGAAGAGGTATACGATGAACCCCACTCAACAAGTTCCAGTGATGAGGACTGGGATGAGTACATTGCTGCGCTCGAAAGCGCCGTTAATAACTACATGAACGAAATTGAGAACCAGAATAATAGTTCCGGCGAAGATAATTCATTAATGGAGATACAGTTATTGGAAGACAAATTACTGGTCGCTAAAAAAAATGGAGAGTTATCCGGACTTCAAGTGATCAAGCTTTCACAAACCCAGCAAAAATTAAATGCCATTAGCGCCGGTGCATTTTAATTAGTAACTGCATTGAAATCAGTCCACGGGCAATTTTACCCTGAATTTACTGCCGACATTTTCTTCGGTTAATATCTCCAATTCACCATTAAAGAGATCTACGTATTTCTTAACAATATTCAATCCTAGTCCGGTGCCACCGTGATTTTTAGCATTTGAAGCCCGGAAGTACTTTCCTCCTATTTTTTTCATTTCCTTCTCCGGAATACCGATACCCCTATCTTCAACTTCTATTAACAATTGATCATTCTTCAATGTTGTTAATATGTCAATTTCCTCGTCAGAATATTTAATGGCATTGGAGATAAGATTTGCCACAATACTCTTTAAAACGCGACGATCAAATTTAAACTCTTCAGATCCTTCATGAGCATATTTTATCGTTTGACCCGGCTTCAACAATACATTCAACTTGTTCATTTTCAAACGCATAAATTCCCTGATATTGATATCGGTCGCATTTGTATTCAACTGTCCGGCTTCAATTCTACCCGCTGTTAAATAATCTTCCAACGTATCATGCATTCCTTTGACTGCATCCTTGATGTGTTCATAGATTTTCAGACGTTGTTCAGCATGAGGCTCATCATTATGATTCTCTAAAACATTAACATTCACCTGGATTGCAACTAATGGTGTTTTAAAATCATGTGACATGACGGATATTACATTCCTTGATAGTTGATTCAATTGTCTTTCACTCTCTAACGAACGACAAAGTTCTTCCGTTCGTTCATTTACGATCTCCTCCAGATGTTCATTGATTCTTTTCAACTCAATCTCCAAAAGTTTTCTTTCTGTATTATCAATCGACATAATCATTACACCCGCATCCACAGGAGTATAAATGAGGTCAAAATATCCTATGCTTCCATCAGGAAATTCAAACTCATTGGATAAACTTTTATTCACACGGTTCTCCATCGAGTGCTTTAATAAGCGGAACATATTGGTATGCTCTATTCCGGGATAAACATCTATCATTCGATGGCCGATCAAAGCTTCCCGTGTTGTTTTACTCTGTGAAACAACCGGATCATTCACATATACGTACTTATATTCCGGACTTATAATCTGAATTCCTTCCAGCATGTTGTCAAATACACGGAATTCCAACACATTGATTTTCTGTGGCTTTTTCATATCGAAGTGGTTATAGTCCAAGATATAAAAAATAATTTCTCGATTTAGTTTTTCCTTATATTTATTTAGTTTGAATCTAAATAGTTAATTTTGTGTCCTCTGAATTTCATTCGGAAAAATCGAACTTTTTTACATGACAGAACAACAATACAAAGGATTCATCGTCCTTTTCTTTATCCTTTCATTCGCTGCCGGAATAATTATGGCCGCTACCGTAAAAAGCTGGTAAGCTAACTTTTGGTTATTGCTTTCTTCACTCTGCAAAAAATCGTACCTTCAAATTTTCAGTCTGAGATCAAATGAAAAAAGTACAGGCATATCACGTTGGGAACAAAATTGATCTGAAACGAGCGCGGGCTTTTTTCCATGAATCTCCCATTAAACATGATCAATCTTTCTTATTGTATCAATTGGAAAACGGTTATGTGTACATCAAAGATTTCGGTGCAATTGTTTTCTTTGAAGGAGATCTTCAACTTCAACTTAAATTGATCAAAGAGTTGGATGATGATGATAATTTCACCACACTAAACGAAGATTATTTAATCAATGAAGGAGGCAGTTTAATTAGTGTCGACTTCACTACTATATCAATCCCCGTACTGAGTCTGGAGTTCGTTCATTTGATCGCCTTAAACCTAGCGCAATCGGTGGCATTGGATCACTATCAACGGCTCTCATCAGAGTTATTGGAGTCCAGCCGAAAGCTCTCAGATCATCTGGAACATACCGGAAAGATCGGACTCAACAGAAATCAGTTGGCCCGGTTTATCGGTAAAACCATTAATTTGAAAAACAAGATCGCTGAGAATCTATACATTTTCGACAGCCCCGATCTTGCCTGGAATGAACCCGACCTCTCTGATTTGGATCAAAAAATGAATCGGGCGCTCGAATTCCGCAACAGACATCAGAGTATCCAACATGAAATCAGTACCGTAACCGAAAGTCTCGAACTTCTCAAAGACATGCTTCAGTATAAACACAGTACGATGCTGGAATGGATCATCATTATACTTATCCTGATTGAAGTTCTGAATGTGTTTATCTCAGTAGGTTAACGTGTCCGTGATAAACCTGACGCTTACCTCCTCCAAATACGTCATCTGCTGATCGCAGAATAAGTTTCCATGTATAGGTACCATCCTGACATTGGTATTCATGGCCAACTCCATAGGTACCATCCCAACCAATTGCAGGGTCATGCGACTCAAAAATCAGTTCACCCCAACGGTCAAATATATAGAATCCATAATCTTCCAAACTAGCTCCCATTCCAAATACCGGGTTAAAAACCTGGTTATAGTTATCACCATCCGGCGTGAACGTGTTCGGTACGTAGAAAAGAAGTTCTTTCTTAATAATTACCTCTTTTACAATCGTATCATTACAGCCCTCATCATTGTATGCAATCAACATTACTTCATACTCTCCCGCATCCTCAGAAGGGAAATAATGAATCGGACTGGTTTCATTCGAAGATTCATCATCTCCAAAATCCCAATAGTAATTATCCGCATTATAAGACAAATTCGTGAAGTGAATGTCATTATCGAGAATACTTCCCACATAGGTACTGGCTGTAAAATCTGCCACCGGATTTGCATATATACAGATATAATCATTCAGGAAGACAGAGTCTATACACCCAAGTGGTCCAGTAACGGTTAAAGTCACATCATAACATCCCGGATCCGGAATATACAAGGTATTAGGTCCGCAATCATCCAGTACCATACCGTTGCTGAATACCCAGTGACAGGCATCATCTGTAGCTGAATTCGAGCTGAATGTTACAATCTCTCCGGAACAAACTGCCATCGCTGGATCCGGGTTAATTACAGGAAGTGGATTTCCTTCCAGACTCACTTCTGAAACAGATGTACATCCATTCAAATCACTGACTGTTACTTCATACGTTCCTTCACCTATATTTGATAAGGTCTGAGTAGTAACAACAGGTGTTGTATTCCATTCATAAGTATACCCTGGAGTACCTCCTCCGGGAACGGCTTGAATCACACCATCGTTTTGTCCTGAACAACTTATCGGTAAACCAAAATAGTCTGATAAAATAGTTATCGAAGATGTTACCTCAGTTGGTTGATCTACAAAAATGCTCTTCACAATCGAACATCCGTTAACATCTGTAACCGTTACTTCATAAGTGCCTGTTGGTAATCCATTCACTGCTGCTGTATTCCCTATCTGGCTACCTGCAGCGTCCACCCAGGTATAGGAGTAACCCGGAGTTCCTCCGGTCAATGTAATATCTATTCCACCGTCTGATGCTTCAAAACAACTAATATCCTGCCCGTTATAATCAGTAATAACACTGGTAACTCCCTCCAACAGATCTGGTTCCGTTAAAGTAATTGTCGTATCAGCCTGACAACCGTTTACGTCAGTCATTACGACAGCATACGTACCCGCCGGAAATCCGACTGGATCTTCGTCTGTACTTACCTGAGTACCTGACGAATTTGTCCACGAATAGGTATAGTTTGGCGTACCTCCAAGTGGTGTAAAATCAATACTACCATCAGAAGCACCAAAGCAGCTAATATCCTGTCCGTTATAATCGCTGGAGACTACAATATTCGTAACAATTCCCGGAGGGTCTACCACATCGACCTGATCATTGATCACACATCCGTTGATATCCGTTACAGTGACAGCGTAAGTGCCTGCCCCTAATCCTCCCGGACTCATGTTCGTTGAAATAGAATTACCCTGATCATCAAACCACTCATAGGTGTAACCTGGCGAACCATCAACTGTAACAACAGTAATCTGACCATCTGTGGCACCTGCACACGACACATCCTGCCCATTATAGTCTGTAAGTACACTGGTTGTTGTTTGAAGCGGTGTCGGTTCGGTTAATGTGATCATCGTATCTATCGTACATCCGTTGATATCTGTTACCGTTACGGCGTAAGTACCTGCCGTTAGGGTACCAATGTCTTCCGTTGTGCCGCCATTATCCCACGCAAAATTGTAGCCCGGTGAACCGCCACTGATTGTGTAATCAATACTGCCGTCGTTAAATCCGAAACAACTGATATTATCCCCACTTGGATATGTCGGTGATGTAATGTCCTGTACCAATGGAGTTGGTTCGGTTAATGTGATCATCGTGTCTATCGTACATCCGTTGATATCTGTTACCGTTACGGCGTAAGTACCTGCCGTTAGGGTACCAATGTCTTCCGTTGTGCCGCCATTATCCCACGCAAAACTGTAGCCCGGTGAACCACCGCTGATTGTGTAATCGATACTACCATCGTTAAATCCGAAACAACTGATATTATCCCCACTTGGATATGTCGGTGATGTAATATCCTGTACCAGTGGAGTTGGTTCGGTTAATGTGATCATCGTGTCTATCGTACATCCGTTGATATCTGTTACCGTTACGGCGTAAGTACCTGCCGTTAGGGTACCAATGTCTTCCGTTGTGCCGCC
>QKAV01000057.1 GCA_003247185.1 Crocinitomicaceae bacterium | reverse complement strand
CGATAGATCTGATCGAAGTAGTTTTCGTAGAGCATGCCAAACCATGCTTTGTCTTTGCGTGCCTTTTGAATAATCTCGGCCTCTGAAAGATTGCTATGTTTTGCTCTTCTCAAGTTGGACTTTTTACTTGAAATGTTCAATTTGAAAAAAGTAACATCAAGGTGTACTTAAAGATACAGGGATAATTTTTCCACGCATCCATTCATGCGCAGTAAGAAGGAAATTGGAAATATATTCGGCCATCTTATCCGGTCCCATAGGCGCCTGATATCCGGGGAATGCTTCGTTCAGCATTTCAGTTTGAACAGCGCCTAAACACAAGCAGTTCATAGTAATTTGTGAATCCTTGTATTCTTCCGCAAATAACTCAGTAAAACTGCACAATGCAGCCTTTGAAGTCGAATATGCCGCTAAGCCGGGAAATTTCACGCTTCCCTGAAATCCACCAATAGAACTGATATTTACAATGTGTGCTGTGTTCATTTTGGGCAATACTGCCTGAACGCATTCCATAACAGATACAACATTTACTTTATAGCTGCGCAAAAGATCTTCATTGCTAAGTTCCGGAAATGGCTTGTTGACCAAATAACCGGCATTGTTCACCATATAATCAACCTGGTCGTAATTGTCCAGTATCGATTGAAGTTCCAACCTTACATTATTTGAAGAAAGATCGAGAGCAAAGGATTCAACGTTCGGTAATCCTGCAAATTCCTTGTTCATGCGTTCCATGTTTCTGGAACATGCAATAATCTGAAAGTGGGGAGTTTTGGCTAATAGCTTCACCAATTCCGCTCCAATTCCACGACTTGCACCGATGATAAGGATGGTTGACTTAGACATCGAATGTAACTTTAAGTGTTTCCGAAGTAGCTGTAGCCTGGCAACCTAATAGATATCCTTCTTTTACTTCACTGTCGGTAAGCACATAATTCATACGCATTTGCGCACTTCCTTCAATGATTTTGCACTTACAACTGCTGCATACTCCGCCGCGGCAAGAATATGGAGCATCCAGTCCGGCTTTGTTTGCCGCATCTAGAATAGTTGTTTTTTCGTCAACTGTAATCTCTTCAACGTCTCCATCCAGCTGAATAAACAGCTCTACCGCACCTTTAAAATCGGATTGTACAACAGGAGTTTCAGGTTTGAGTAATTCAGGAGTTGTAAACAATTCAAAGACGATCTTCTTATCGGATACACCGAACAAATTCAGATTTTCTTTGATTGTAACGATCATAGCCTCCGGCCCGCAGATAAGAAAACAATCCGACTTTAAAATACTTAAGTCCGAACGAATTAATTGAGACATAAAGTCCTTATCAATACGTCCTTTCTCGTATCCGTCTTTCTCTTCTCTGCTTAAAAGGATTTGTGTTGAAATATGCTCAAGTGAATCAATCTCATCTTTGTACAAGATATGTGCTTCATCTTTATTTCCGTAAAAAAGACGGAATGTACCGCTTGGATCAACAGACTTGGCTATTGAAAGAATCGGTGTAATTCCACTTCCGGCAGCAAATGCCACTACATTTTTACTTCCTTCAGGTAAAATGAAAGTTCCTTCAGGATGAGACACCCACATTTCCATGCCTTTTGCAGCATTTTCAAACAGCCAGTTGGAAACAACGCCTTTATCTACTTTTTTTACAGCAATGATTAACCCTTCTGCCGGTGCGGAAGAAAGAGAATAGGATCTGCGTTCTTCCTTTCCATTGATCTCAATCGCCAGATTAATATACTGACCTGCCTTGAAAGTAAATTCGTTTTTCAGATCTGAAGGTACATTAAAGGTAATTTCGACGGTGTCACCGCAAAGATGTCTGACTTCTGAAATTACGAGCTGATGAAATCCTCTAGGTCCTTTAACAGCTTTATTCTTTCCAAATAATTTTCCTAATACTCCCATACTTATTCATCGAATGAAACGACCAGTCTTTCACTTGTCGGGTGTGCCTGGCACGTTAGTATAAATCCTGCTTCTACTTCATCCGGTTCCAATGCGTAGTTTACATCCATTGAAGCCGTTCCCTCCATGATCTTCGCTTTACATGTGCAGCAAACACCTCCTTTACAAGCGAACGGAAGATCCGCACCCGCTTCCTGTGCAGCATCCAAAATATTTTTTCCTGTTGAATCAAGCTCAATATCCATTTCATCTCCATCTAAAATAATCGTCACCGAAGCGGATATTTTAGGTGAATTTTTCGGTTGCTGAATGCTTTCCGATTTCTTGGCATTCGGACTGGTAAAAAGTTCGAAGTGTATGTTTTCTTTTGCAACTCCTGATTCTTCCAGACCGTCACGAACTGCCATAATCATATCTTCAGGTCCGCAGATGTAAGCAGCATCTACTTCTTCGTTCAGATATTTGTCAATAACGGTTTTGATCTTTACTTTGTCGATACGACCTTTTTGAAGATCATTACCAAGGCTCTCGCGAGACAGAATATGGAGCACCTGAAGACGATCCATATACAGGTTCTTTAGTGCTTCTATCTCTTCACGGAAGATGATAGAATTAAAACCACGGTTTCCATATACCAAAACGATATTTGAATGCGGTTCGCTTTCCAAAACTGTTTTCATAATCGAAAGGACCGGTGTAACACCGCTACCCGCAGCTACTAACAAATAGGTCTTTTTTGATTCCTTGTCCGTCGTAATTTTAAAGTTTCCGGCCGGTGTCATCACCTCCAGATCCATTCCGGCTTTCAATTCGTGATTTGCATAGGTTGAAAATTTTCCGTTTTCTACCTGCTTAATTGCTACACGCCATTCATTTTCATGTGGCGCAGAACACAAAGAATAAGAACGTCTGACATCTTCACCGCCAATCATTGCTTTAAGCGTCAGGTATTGTCCTGACTGATAGTTATAATCCTCTTTGAATTCCTGAGGAATATTAAAAGCAATCGACACAGTGTCTTCAGTTTCACGTTTTACCTCAGCAATCTGCAGCGTATGAAATTTTGGAGTCATGTTTTTTGATTTGTCGCAAAAATAGCTTTTTCAGGTGGATTCTGAGTCGCTGGGATCGGGCTAAATTGACAAAGCTTGCAGATGCGATGATAAGAGGTTTGTGAAAAGTGTGCCGAATGATTAAATTTGCTTTATCGAATTAGTTATAGAATGAAAGAACTTGATATCACAGAACTGGAACGCAAGTTTCAGGAAAAGATCGATAATGAGATCCGAATAGAACCGAACGACTGGATGCCGGATGCGTATCGCAAGACGTTAATCAGACAGATTTCGCAACATGCGCACTCCGAAGTAGTTGGGATGCTTCCGGAAGGAAATTGGATCACACGCGCTCCGAACCTGAGAAGAAAAGCTGTCCTACTTGCAAAAGTTCAGGACGAAGCCGGTCATGGATTGTATTTGTACAGTGCCGTTGAAACTTTAGGTGCGGATAGAGAAGAGACAATCGATGATCTGCATACCGGAAAGGCGAAGTACTCTTCCATCTTTAACTATCCGACTTTGACATGGGCAGATATGGGGGCGATAGGCTGGTTGGTTGATGGAGCTGCGATTATGAATCAGGTTCCCTTGTGCAGATGTTCTTACGGTCCGTATGCCCGTGCAATGGTACGTGTGTGTAAAGAAGAATCCTTTCACCAGCGTCAGGGCTTTGAGATCATGACAAAATTAGCTCAGGGTACTCCGGAACAAAAGGCAATGGCACAGGATGCTTTGAATCGTTTTTGGTGGCCGGCACTAATGATGTTCGGTCCGAATGACGCTGATTCACCTCATACGGCACAATCGATGAAGTGGAAAATCAAACGTCACACAAATGATGAATTGAGACAACAATTCGTAGATATTACTGTTCCTCAGGCAGAGATGATTGGCTTAACCGTTCCAGATCCTGATTTGAAATGGAATGCGGAAACAGGACATTATGAGTTCGGAGAAATCAATTGGGACGAATTCTGGCAGGTTGTGAGTGGTAACGGACCTTGTAATAAGGATCGTGTTGATGCAAGAAGAAAGGCAAAAGAAGATGGTAGTTGGGTGCGTGAGGCCGCAAATGCCTACGCGGAAAAACGTAAAGCAAGAAAAGCAAGTTAAGATGACAAAGAAAGAATGGCCACTTTGGGAGGTTTTTATCAGAAGCAAACAAGGCCTTAACCATAAACATGTAGGAAGTCTGCGCGCAGCAGATGAAGTAATGGCGATCGAAAATGCGCGTGATGTGTACACAAGAAGATCGGAAGGAGTGAGTATCTGGGTGGTTGAATCGAAAAATATTTTCGCTTCGGATCCAAGTGATGCAGATGCCCTGTTTGAACCGGCAAATTCAAAAGTATATCGTCATCCGACATTTTACGATGTTCCGGACGGAATTGAACACATGTAATTGTTGATCATGGATAAAAATCTATTCGAATATTTATTGCGTCTTGGAGACGATTCGTTGATCCTTGGTCATCGTTTATCAGAGTGGTGCGGGCATGGACCAATATTGGAAGAGGATATCGCTTTAACGAACATTGCGCTGGATTTGATCGGTCAGACAAATTCTATTTTGGAATACGCAGGAAAAGTTGAAGGAGCAGGAAGAAATGCCGATAGTCTTGCATTTTTAAGATTTGATAAAGATTATAAGAATTGTTTGCTAGTGGAACAACCGAACGGAGATTTTGGGGTAACCATTCTGCGGCAGTTCTTTTTTGACGCCTATCGCGTTCCTTTGTTTACCATGTTGCAGAATTCTTCGGATGAACAGCTGGCAGCCATTGCTGAAAAGTCATTGAAGGAAACGAGATATCATCTGAAACATTCAAGTGAATGGGTGATTCGCCTGGGTGACGGAACGGATGAATCGCATGCGAGAATTCAGAGCGCACTTGATGATTTGTGGCGTTATACAGATGAGTTATTCTTTTCAGATGAGACGGATGCAGACCTGAAAGCCAGAAATATTATTCCGGATGCAGCTGCTGTGAAAACGGAATGGCAAAAGACAGTACAGGCAGTTCTTACGGAAGCAACATTATCCGTACCAACGAATAACTGGAAGTTCGAGGGAGGAAGAAAAGGCTTGCATTCTGAACATTTAGGATATATCTTAGCAGAGTTGCAATTCATGCAACGCGCTTATCCTAATATGGAATGGTAACAGAACAGGAAATTTGGAAATATCTGACTGAAGTACCGGACCCAGAAATTCCGGTTTTATCAGTCGTTGACCTAGGAGTAGTCAGAAAAGTTGATCTTTCTGAAGACGAAATCAAGGTAACAATTACACCAACTTATTCGGGGTGTCCGGCGATGAAACGGATGGAAGACGACATCGTGGAGAAACTCAATGAAAAAGGATTCGGGAAGGTAAGTGTTGAGCTTGTTTTATCTCCCGCATGGACAACAGACTGGATCACAGAGGAGGCGAGAATCAAGTTACGCGAATACGGCATTGCTCCCCCTGAAAATGAACCGGACAAATCCGTGTTGTTTGCGAACCCGATTGTAGTACCATGTCCGAAATGCGGCTCAAACAACACAAGGATGGTGTCTCAATTCGGAAGTACTGCCTGCAAGGCCCACTATCAATGTAACGATTGCCTGGAACCTTTTGATTACTTTAAATGCTTGAGATAAGAAGTTTTATACCTATTCTTCTGTCATCATTTCTGTTATTATCGTGTTCTACTCAGGAAACAAAATCAGATAAGGCGCTTTCCGCAGAAAAAGTAATTGCACCCGATAAAGGGAAATTTTTTGAGGCGGAAGTTGAAGGACTTAAAATTTTCTTACCGAAGGATATTCAGATTGTTCCGGGACAGAAGAACATATTCAAACGCTTTACGGACGAATTGATGGTTACTGTCAACAGTTATTCCTTAACAGGGTTGAATTCATTTAAGTTTGAGGACCTCGCTCAAAAATCAAGAGCGAAATACCGTGTTATTTCACTGGACACAACTTATCAGATCAAATCTGAGAACACGATAGTCTCAAGCAATCTGATACAAGGAGAAGTATATGGTATTCCGGGAGAGAGGTATTCGGCTGTACGAACATTTGTAAAAGGTGATTCAACCAGAGTGTTGATCATCTCCGGACTTCTGAAGCAAAAAAATGAGAAGGAAATCAATACAATATTGTCAAACTTTCACTGACCATTAAGAATCAAGAAGATCGTTTGCTGTACTGTTCTCTTTTTGGTTGAATTGCGAAATTTCACGCGCATTTTTGTAGAACCCGTAAAGAGCATACAGTATACCTGCGCGAATAATGATTTGTATCAGTATGAAATAATTTCCAATAACCAGATTGAAAAGGCTGACTAAGAAAGTTGTTCCGATAAATGTGTAGAATCCCATATAATAGGCCCAGGGTTGACCTTTCTTTGAAAATACTGCTGCAAGTATATAATCTGTTGTAATAGCCAGATTGATTAAAGTTGTGATCAGGCCAATAGGATTCCCGAACCCCAATTGAATGCCTTCCATAAATGTTCCGATCACAGACAGGATAGCGATGATCCAGAATATGGTTGCAGCACCTTCCAACTCTTTCCGTTCTGCATTTCTGTTCAGTGGACAAAGAATGCCATTGATACGGACTTGAATATATATGGGACTTTCATTGAAGGATACATGTACAAGCCCAAGCTTTTCATCTTCGAATTCGTAACCCTTTTTAATTGGTGCAGCCGTAGGAATGTTTTGAAGAAGTTGTCCGCGAAAATACAGGTTGACATTCGTGTAGCCGCGCTCCCATGTAATCAGTAAATTTTCATCGGAAAGGCCGGGAATAGGGTATTGTTTTGAAAATGACATGTGCGAAAATAAGAAAAAGCGCCCTGTTGGACGCTTTCTCTATTCGCATTTGTTTTCTTAACCTAAGAACGGGTATCTGTAGTCTGTTGGCGTTACGAATGTTTCCTTTATCGTTCTCGCCGAAGTCCAACGCAACAGGTTCATAGCTGCTCCTGCCTTATCGTTTGTTCCTGAACCGCGTGCTCCTCCAAAAGGTTGCTGACCAACAACAGCACCTGTCGGCTTGTCATTGATGTAGAAATTCCCGGCTGCATTTTCCAAAATCTCAAGTGCCATGTTAATCGCATAGCGATCATAAGCCATAATAGATCCTGTTAATGCGTATTCCGATGTTTCGTCAACCAAATGCAAGGTTTCTTCGTAAGCATTTTCATCGTAGACATAAACAGTTAATACTGGTCCGAAAATCTCTTCACACATTGTTCTGAACTTAGGGTTTGTAGTTACAGCGATGGTAGGTTCAATGAAATAACCTGTAGATTTATCATAGTTCCCTCCAACGATTATTTCGGCATCATCCTGAGATTTGATATAATCAATATATCCGGAAATTTTATCAAATGCACGTTCGTCAATCACGGCATTAATGAAATTGGATGAATCATCCGGAGATCCCATTTTAAAGCTACTTACCTGTTCTACAACAAGCTTTTTCACTTCGGGCCATAAGTTTGAAGGAACGTATGCACGTGATGCCGCAGAACATTTTTGTCCCTGGAATTCGAAAGCACCTCTGGACATTGCAGTTGCTACTTCAGCAGGATTTGCTGATTTATGCGCAACGATAAAGTCTTTTCCTCCTGTTTCACCTACAATTCTCGGGTAGCTTTTATAGTTCGCGATATTGTCACCGATCTCTTTCCACAGATGACGGAATACGCCTGTTGAACCTGTAAAATGAAGTCCGGCAAGATCCTTATGCTTAAATACAACATCACCGGCAACCGGACCATCAACAGAAATCATGTTGATTACTCCCGGAGGCACTCCTGCAGCTTCATATAATTCCATGATTACCTGTGCAGAGTACATTTGAGATTCTGCCGGTTTCCATACAACAACATTTCCCATAAGTGCAGGTGCAGCGCTTAAGTTTGCCGCAATGGATGTAAAGTTGAATGGTGTTACTGCGAATACGAATCCTTCCAGTGGTCGGTACTGCAATCTGTTCCACATACCTGGCAATGATTCAGGTTGCTCTTTGTAAATGTGCGTCATGTATTGCACATTAAAACGGAAGAAATCAATCAACTCACATGCAGCATCAATCTCCGCCTGAAAAACGTTCTTAGATTGAGCAAGCATGGTAGCAGCATTCATCCTATCTCTGAATGGACCAGCCAGAAGGTCTGCAGCTCTCAGGAAAATAGAAGCTCTTTGATCCCAAGGTAATGCTGCCCATTCTTTTCTGGCTTTCAATGCAGCTTCGATAGCAGCTTCCACATGAGATGCGTCACCATGGTTGTAATGGCCAATCACTTTTGAGCGCTCATGAGGTGGAGCCATCGGACGCTTGTCATTTGTTTTAACGTGTTCTCCTCCAATATACATCGGTACCTCTACAGGTGCTTGATTGTACATTTCCTTATATTTTGCTATAAGGCTTTTATGTTCGTCTGTTCCAGGCTTATACGCCTTTACAGGCTCATTTATAGCGATCGGAACATTAAAGAAAGCATTTGACATAATATTTCGTATTTTGATGCACAAATGTAATGATTACAGGAGGGAAGTGCAATTACAAAAGTTACATAGAATCAAATTCCTAAAGCATCCGTTGTTGACCTCCCTTTTTATCTGTTTTTTTGCTGTTCAGACTACTTTTTCACAAGCCTCAAAACTATCCGTACTGGCATTGGAAATGAATGATGAACTTGCCAGGTCTGAACCAACGCAAATTCGTTTTTTGATCAAAGAAATCCGGGAGGAGATAGGGGATAGGTATACGGACTATGATGCAGCAGTTCTTCACCGATTGGCAGGGACATATTTTCAAAAATCCGGGAATCTCAATAAAAGCATTTATCACTTAAGATTGGCATTGCAGCATTTTGTGGCTCATGAAGATTTTAGTTTATCATCCAGAATTGCGAATGATATAGGTAATGTTTGTCAGATTGCCGGTTATCTGGATCGATCTGAAAGTTATTATTTGCTGTCTCAGGATCTGGCTTCAAATTCACCGGATGTAGAGGACAAGTATATTAGTCTGTACAATTATGGAAGATTAAAGCTGATTTTGGGAGATACAACCGAGGCTGTCGCAATGCTGAGTTTGTATAAAGAAAAAGTTACTGAACTCAGGAAGAATGAGTCGCTCGCCGACGTCCTGAGTACATTCTATATGATATATGAAGCTCGGGGTTTGAAAGATAGTGCAATGTACTTCCTCAATCAGGCGATAATTGCCGCCCGGAATTCCGGATCAAAACTTTCGGAGAGCAATGCCGTTTTGAATAGCGCAATCTATCATTTTAATCAAGGCGACTACTATTTAGCGCTTGAGCAATTTCATGAGGGACTGGCCTTACGGAAGATAATGAAAAACAGGCACCTGGAATGCGATGCATTGTACGATATTGGTGTCTATCATTTCACACTGGAGCATTTGGATTCTGCAAGATTTTATTTTGATCAATCATTAGATCTTGCCCTGGAAAATGATTTGTTTCAGGATGCCAGGGATGCTATAGAGGCACTACTTAAATTGCCATTGAGTGAAAAGGAGCGGAATACGTATTCGGGAGAGGAACAGATGATTGAAGCCCTGATAAGGGAACATGGGAAAGAGGATGCTACGGACTTAAATTTCAAACAAATTAACAGGACGAAAAAGACGGAAAACTGGCAACTTGGATTTGTTATGCTCACAGCAATACTACTCAGTATTGCGGGGCTGAAAAAACTACGGGTTAGTTGAGTTTTGCAGGAAATTCCAGGTTGAAGATCGGAACAGTTACTCTGAATAACTCGTCATCATCAAGACGCTTGAAGGTGTAGTAACCTTTCATAAAACCAACTTCGGAATTTAGATCGCAACCGCTTGTATAACTAAATGACTCGCCGGGTTTCAAAATCGGTTGTTGACCAATTACCCCTTCTCCGCTGACAATTCTGATTTCGCTCAACGAGTCAAAAATGTACCAGTCCCTCAGTAAAAGCTGTACGCTGAAATTATTTGTATTGGTAACGGTAACACGGTAGTTGAAAATGAACGAGTGATTTTCTATTTGCGAAAGATCATCTCTGAATCCGGGTTCGACCTTTATTTTTATTCCTTCTGTTATCTGAACTGAATAAGGCATATGCGATTGAGTTCTGTTATAAATATGACGTAATAATGCCGTAAATAGTTAATGTTGCTGTTAATTTAGAATGATTCTAAATTGCAAATATAACATTCCTCATAGCCTTATCAAAGTACAGATGTTAATAGAATTTATATTTTTGCCTCTGATATTTTAAACGCTGTGACGTATGTCAAAATCTGTTAAGATCAGGAAAGGTTTGGATATCAGATTAGTAGGTGTTGCGAATAAGATTAAATCTGAAGCTCCTGCACCGAAAACTGTATCAATCAGACCGGCCGATTTTCATGGTGTGATACCAAAAATGCTGCACAAGGAAGGTGCAGATGTGAAAATTGGTGAAGCAATTTTTCAGGATAAATATAATGAAGCTGTCAAGTTTGCTTCTCCGGTAAACGGGAAGCTTGAAGCAGTCGTGCGTGGAGAGAAACGTAAGATCCTTGAAGTCGTTATTTCGGTAGAAGGCGAGCAGGATTACTCATCTCTTGGTGCAATCGATTATGCTTCCATGGATGGAGAGGCTGTTAAAGCAAAGATGCTGGCAGCCGGACTTTGGCCATTCGTGAAACAAAGACCGATTGATATCGTTGCAAATCCGAACAATACACCGAAAGCTATTTTCATTTCGGCATTCGATAGTTCACCTTTGGCGCCGGATTTTGATTTTGTGCTGCATGGTAAGAATGCTGAATTTCAGGCAGGGTTAGACGTGTTGTCTAAGCTTACAACGGGTCGAGTTCATCTTACTCTGAACGGAAAAGCTCCGGCTGATTCAACTTTCAAAGAAGCAAAAGGTGTTCAGATCAATACCATCTATGGTAAGCATCCGGCAGGAAATGTTGGAACTCAAATCCACCATATTGATCCGATCAATAAAGGTGAGTTCGTTTGGGTAGTAAACGCTCAGGATGTTGCTATCATTGGTCGTTATTTCTTAACAGGACGATACAATCCGAAACGTACGATAGCATTAACAGGTTCAGAGATCAAAGATCCGCAATACTATGATGTAGTAGCCGGAGCAAATCTGAGCGAATTACTGGCAGGTAAAATTACTTCTGATAACGTACGTGTGATCAGTGGTAATGTACTGACCGGTGATAAAATCGCTGTTGACGGACATCTTGGATTCTACCACAATCAGGTTACTGTAATTCCGGAAGGAGATCAATTGAAGTTTGTTCTTACTAAAGGATGGATGAGTCCGGGATTGGATAAATTCTCGAATAACCGATTGTTGCTTTCTTCATGGTTTGGAGGTAAAAAACAGTATCGAATGGATACCAATACCAACGGTGAAGAACGTGCCTTTGTGGTAACAGGAGAGTTGGACAGAGTGTTCCCGTTTGATATTCTTCCAATGCAATTGGCTAAAGCCGCAATTACGCATGATATCGACGGTATGGAAAATCTTGGGATCTACGAAGTAGCACCTGAGGATTTCGCACTTTGCGAGTATGTATGTACATCGAAAATTGACATTCAGGATAAAATCCGCGAAGGATTGGATATTATCCAGGAGGAATGTATGTAATATTTAAAATCGAACAGACGTGAAATTTTTAGAGAAAATTGTTCATAATATGGAGCCGAAGTTTGCCAAAGGTGGTAAGCTTGAAAAATGGCATCCGGTATTCGAGTCGTTCGCTACCTTGGCTTTTACGCCTGCTCTTACAACGAAGAAAGGTGCGCACATTCGTGATGGTGTTGATTTGAAAAGAACGATGATGACTGTAATCATCGCTCTTCTTCCTGCTTTATTATTCGGTATTTACAATACAGGACACTGGGAAATGGTTGCTGCAACAGGTAATCGTGACCTTGTATTCTGGGCTGACCAGGGAGCAAAGATTATTGCAGGACTTAAAGTAGTTCTTCCGTTAGTCATAGTCTCTTACGGGGTAGGTTTGACGATTGAATTTATTTTTGGTTTGATCAACGGACATTCATTGCATGAAGGTTTCCTTGTTTCAGGATTACTTATTCCTTTGATCATGCCTGCAGACGTGCCTCTTTGGATGGTAGGTGTTGCTACGGCATTTGCAGTGGTGATCGGTAAAGAGATTTTTGGTGGTACCGGAATGAATATTCTGAATGTAGCACTAACGGCTCGTGCATTCCTGTTCTTTGCTTATCCAACTTCGATGTCTGGAGACTTTGTCTGGATGGCAGGAAAAGAAACAACTGTTGATGGTTTTACAGGTTCAACAGCTTTAGGAGAATTGGCAACGTCATTAACTCCTGAACCTATTCATGCCTCGGTGGACTCCTTTACTGCGAAATACTCGGTAATGGATTCTTTTATAGGAAATATACCAGGATCAATTGGTGAAACTTCAACATTAATGTGTTTGATAGGAGCGGCAATCTTGATTCTGACGAGAGTTGGATCATGGAGAATCATCACTTCTTTCTTCGCGGGAGGTTTTGTAATGGGACTTCTTTTGAACGCAATGGGAGGAAATGCTTATTTCGATCTTCCTGCGGTTAACCAACTATTGCTGGGAGGTTTTGCATTTGGTGCAGTGTTTATGGCAACAGACCCGGTTACGGCTGCTCAGACATCTACAGGTAAGATCGTTTACGGATTTTTAGGAGGACTTTTAGCGATTCTGATCCGCGTATTAAACCCTGCCTTCCCTGAAGGAGTAATGATGGCAATTCTGTTCATGAATGTGATGGCGCCGATTATTGATCACTATGTGGTTCAGGCAAACATTAAGAGAAGATTAAAACGAGTTAAAACAGCATAATCATGGCATTTAATAAAGAAAGTAACGGGTTTACATTTGGTTTCGCCATCGCATTGGTTGTTGTGGTTGGAGCTGCCTTGGCTATTCTGGCTACTTCCCTTAGAGGTACAATTGCTAAGAATGGTGAGGATAAAAAGCGTTTGGATATCCTTTCAGCTTTTATTGATTTGGATCAGGAAAAAATCAATAGAAAAAATGCGGAAGCCGAGTTTTCAAAGCGTGTGGATATGACACAGTCACTTGTGATCGACGCTGAAGGAAATGTGGTTGAAGGAAAGGATCCATTCGAAGTAGATATTAAAAAAGAGTACAAAGACAAAAATCTGGATCCTTCAAAACGATCTTTCCCGCTTTTTGTGGCAGAGAAGGATGGAGAAAAGGTGTATGTTATTCCGGTTGTAGGAAAAGGTCTTTGGGGACCGATTTGGGGGAACGTATGTATCGCTGCTGACAAACGCACGATCACAGGAGCTTCTTTCGGACACAAAGGTGAAACACCTGGATTGGGAGCAGAAATTACTCAGAAGTACTTTATCAACGGATGGATCGACAAGAAGATCTCTGATGATTCGGGTAATCCGATTACGTTTAAAATCGTAAAAGACGGAACCGGAAAAGGAGATGCGGTAAAAGTTGATGGTATTTCCGGAGGTACAATTACTTCAAAAGGAGTAGAAGAAATGATTAACAGATGTATGCAACCATACGTCAAGTATTTTTCAACTTTAAATTAATCAGCGATGAGTGAAACAGTAGAAAAAGTAAAAGCTCCGGGTGAGCCACTGTTCTCAAAGAAGAACAGAAAGTTGATCACTGATCCATTGACTGACAACAACCCTGTTACGGTTCAGGTACTTGGTATCTGTTCTGCGTTGGCGATTACGGTACAGGTTAATCAGGCAATCGTTATGGGATTATCGGTAATCTTCGTAACGATGATGGGTAACGTTGTGATTTCAATGTTGAGAAATATTATTCCTTCCCGTATTCGTATCATCGTTCAGTTGGTGATTGTAGCGGCGTTAGTAATTATAGTAGATCAGATTCTGGCGGCGTTCTTACCTGATCTTTCAGAGAAGTTATCCGTATTTGTCGGTCTGATCATTACGAACTGTATTATCATGGGACGTTTGGAAGCGTTTGCAATGGGTAACAAACCTTGGCCTTCCTTACTTGATGGATTCGGAAACGGACTTGGTTATGCCGGTTTGTTGTTCATCGTTGCTGTTGTACGTGAATTGTTAGGATCAGGAAGCTTGTTCGGATTCAAGATTTTTGGAGATTCTATCGAGAAAACAGGATTGTATTCTGTAGGATATGTAAACAACAACCTTTTGGTCTTACCTCCAATGGCATTGATCATTGTTGGAATCATTATTTGGGTTCAACGTTCCAGAAATAAAGCATTAATCGAAGATCATTAATAGTATTAAAGAAAAGAGTCATGCAAGAAACACTCAGTATATTCGTAAAAGCCATATTTTCTGAAAATATGATCTTCGCGTACTTCCTTGGTATGTGTTCATACCTGGCAGTATCGAAAACTGTTAAAACGGCAGTAGGACTTGGAGCAGCGGTAATTTTCGTATTGACAGTTACGGTTCCGGTTAACTACTTGTTGGAAAATTATCTATTGAAACCGGGAGCACTTAGCTGGATGGGAGAGGAATACGCACAGTACGATCTTAGCTTCCTTTCATTCATCATGTTCATCGCGGTGGTAGCATCTATCGTTCAGTTGGTGGAAATGTTGGTAGAGAAATTTGCACCTGCTTTATACGGGGCGCTTGGAATCTTCTTACCATTGATCGCTGTAAACTGTTCGATTTTGGGAGGTGCATTATTCATGCAGGAAAGACAATACTCCACAATTCTTGACGCTACGGCATTCGCATTTGGTTCAGGTATTGGATGGTTTATCGCAATTGTTGCTATCGCAGCGATTCGTGAGAAAATCCGTTATTCACATGTTCCTGCTCCATTGAGAGGATTGGGTATCACATTTATTCTTACGGGACTTATGGGAGTTGCTTTCATGAGCTTCGGAGGAATCAATTACGGAGAAGGTAAGGAGAAGAGTGATAAGAAGGATAAAACATCTGAAGTTCATTCAACGCCTTCCAAAACTCAGACAAGTCAAATTGAAGTTACAAACCAATAAATAAAGTAACATGGAGTTAGTAATTACGATCGTCGCTTTCCTGGCAGTAGTTTTGCTTTTAACGGCAATGCTACTATTTGTGAAAGCAAAAATTTCCCCGAAAGGAAAGATTAAAATTGATATTAATCACGGAGAACGTGTAATTGAAGTGGATGGAGGTAGCACCTTGCTATCGACATTAGGAAATAATGGAATCTTCTTGCCATCAGCATGTGGTGGTGGTGGTACTTGTATCCAATGTAAATGCCAGGTTCTTGAAGGAGGAGGAAACATCCTACCTACTGAGGAGCCACATTTCTCAAGAAAACAAGTAGCTGATCACTGGCGTTTAGGTTGTCAGGTGAAAGTGAAAGAAGACATGAAGATTCATGTTGAAGAAGAAGTTCTTGGTATTAAAGAATGGGAAGCAACTGTAGTATCTAATTATAACGTTGCAACTTTCATTAAGGAATTTATTGTTGAGATTCCTGAGGATATGGATTACAAAGCCGGAGGTTACATCCAAATTAAGATACCGGCATGTACAGTGAAGTATTCTGAAATGAATATTGAAGCACATCCGCAGGATCACCCAGGAGAACCTGACAAATTCCGTAAGCACTGGGATAAGTTTGGTATGTGGGATCTTGTAATGAAGAACGACGAAGAAGTAGTTCGTGCCTATTCAATGGCCTCTTACCCTGCTGAAGGAAGAAGAGTAATGTTGAATGTTCGTGTGGCTACTCCGCCATGGGACAGAGCAAGAAACGGTTGGATGAATGTGAATCCTGGAGTTGCATCTTCTTATATCTTTAACCTGAAGCCGGGAGATAAAGCAATTATTTCAGGACCTTATGGAGAATTCTTCATTAATGAGTCTGATGCGGAAATGCTTTATATTGGTGGTGGAGCAGGAATGGCACCGATGCGTTCTCACTTGTACGAGTTATTCAAAACATTGAGAACGAACCGTAAAGTGACTTATTGGTATGGAGGACGTTCCCGTGAAGAACTATTCTATATCCACTATTTCCGTGATCTTGAAAAAGATTTCCCGAACTTTAAATTTTATTTGGTATTGTCAGAGCCTTTACCTGAAGATAACTGGGTTGCCAAACAAAGTGTAGATGATCCGAATGGTGATGGATTTATCGGATTCGTTCACCAGGCAGTGATCGATCAGTACTTATCAAAACATGATGCTCCGGAAGATATTGAATTCTATTTCTGCGGACCTCCAATGATGAACAATGCAGTCGTTAAGATGTGCGATGAATGGGGAGTTCCACCGGAAAATGTTCGTTTCGACGACTTCGGAGGATAAATATTAAAAGCCCGGTTGATTCAACCGGGCTTTTTTTGTACCTTAATTGAAATAATCGGCATGTTATTTGCTGTAATTCAAGGAATTTAAAACTCAGAGTTATGAGAAAAATATACTTCACATTACCAGTTTCGCTCCTTTTCTTCGGTACTTTAGGCCTTGCCCAAGACCAAACTTTCGAGGAAGAGTTTGAGCCTATCCGTCAGGAACTCACCAACTGGGATGCTGTCCGTGGACCATGGTTGGCGGAAAGCATGGTGGCTATTTCAAACCAGAATGAAATTCCGGATCGTACGTTTCCGGAAAATCTAACCCCTGCTCAGGTGATGGATCTTGTTCCATCCGACGTGTCAAGTCGTGTTCAAACATTGACAAGTACACGAACGCAACCACAGACTCACGATACACGTTGGGATGCTGTGAATAGCTTTATTGCTAGAAGAAATTGTAATCCGGTTTCGGGTCGATCGTATGGTGATCCGCATCTTGAATCATTTGACGGAGCAAGTTACTCTTTCCAAACAGTTGGAGAGTTTGATCTTGTGAAATCGAATGATGGGTTGGTAGAAATTCAAACACGTCAAAAGGCGCAGCAGGATAACTTTTCATTGAATACGGCTGTTGCTATGAATGTAGGAGGGGATCGCGTTGGTATTTACGCTGAAGATTCTCCAGATGGTGGAATTTCCACTCCAGTTCGTGTAAATGGTATGGCTGTCGATATTACGGACCGCCCTTATTTTTTAAGCAGAGGAGGAACGATTAGAAAATCGCGCGGAATGTACGTTGTGGACTGGCCAACCGGAGAGTCTGTAACTGCTCAGGTTCGAAACAGTGGAGGGATGTCTTTCTTAAATATTACTACAAACATATATCCGTGTTCTCATGGAGGTTATTCCGGATTAATGGGAAATGCCAATCATATTTCATCAGATGATTACAACGACGGAAGAGGTTTGATTCCGGTTAGTGCGGGATCCGGACCAAATGCAACCTATGTAAAACGCCAGCAGTTGGCAATGATTGCACGTGAATTTGCAGAGCAGTACAGAATTACGATGGCAACTTCATTATTTGATTATCCGGCAGGTACTTCAACGTATACATTTACGGATAAAACTTTCCCTCGTGTACACATGACTGTGGATGATCTTACTCCAGCTCAAAGAACCAGAGCTCAACAACACTGCCAGCAAAATGGCATTAGTGGTGCTCAGATGGAGGGATGTATTTTTGATAATGCTTATTTGAATTTGCCTCCGACTCCGCGTCACGTTGTAGATGATCCGACAGAAGGAATTGTTTTTAAACCGGTAGATAAACCAGTTCGAAATATAAATGGTAATAATCCTTCAACTCCATCCAAGCCAACAACGGTTTTTGATACAAAGAAACCTACTGTTGAAACGCATGATGTCAGAGGTGGTGCTCAACCGATGACAACCGGAGGGGATATTGATAAACAGGATACGAAGAATGTTTCGTCACCTGCAACTCCGACAAAAACGGTGAATGAACCTAGTGTGAAACCAAGGACATCTCCTGCACCTAGCCCAACTCCGAAAATTAGCGTTCCGAAGACGTCGCCAACACCTCGATCTGTGCCAGCTCCAAGACCAGCACCGGCACCAAGACCGACTCCTGTTCCGGCTCCGAAACCTTCGGCACCTAAAGTTGGTACTCCAATAAGAGGCGGTGGACTACATTAATAATTTGTGATTGATGATCAGAAAGAGGGAGGCTTAGAGTCTCCCTTTTTTATTACAAACATGCCAAGGTTCAAATATTCATTTTGAGGTGTTCAAAATAGGGGAAGCAAACATTTATTTTTGAACTATGATCGAAATTGAACAAATACGCCCTGCTCAGGTGGATGTTATTCGCGAGTTGGCAGAACAAACCTGGCCGCATACTTTTGGAGAGATTTTATCCAAGGAACAGATCAGGTATATGCTTGACTGGATGTATGATATCGGAACATTGCGGGATCAGGTTCAAAGCGGTCATTTATTCTATGTGATAAAGGAATATGGAGTTCCCAAAGGATTTGTAGGGTTAGAACCGAATTATCCGGATGCAGATTATCTGCGCATACATAAGTTCTATTTGCTTCCTGAGGTTCAAGGGAAGGGGCTGGGTAGAGTTTTACTCAATCATACAATAGATCTTGCCTTTGATCTCGAATTGAAGCGACTTCACTTAAATGTCAACAGATACAATAAGGCGATTGAATTTTATAAGCACGTCGGCTTTGATATAATTGGAGAAGAGGATATTGATATTGGCAAAGGTTACCTGATGGAAGACTACATCATGGAGTTGGTGCTGTTTAAATCCTGACATTCATTTCATTTCCACATCTGTAATTTCCTTTCGGACAGGATTTATGGCCATGTAACCCGCAAGGCTTGCAGTCTAATCCTTCGACCTCCCGAACTTCACTTGTTTCCGCTAACGGACCAAATCCAAATGAAGGAACTGTTGAACAGAAAAAGGCAGTTGTAGGAACATTCATTGCAGAAGCAATATGTAGCGGCCCTGAATCATTTACGTAGGCATGAACAGCATTTTTCATCAGTGCTGCAGATTGCAACAGACTTAATTGTCCGGCAAGATTAATAATGTTTTCATTTTGGGTACTTGCTTTTATACGTTCACACAAATCGAAATCATCTTTCCCCCCAAGAAGAATAACCTGCTTGTCCTTGATCTGCTGAATGAGTTCCTTCCATTTTTCTTCCGGAAGTTGCTTTGTAAACCAAACAGATGCAGGAGCCAAACAAACATAAGGAGAGAGGCCATATTCTTTCACATGATCATAATCATCTGAAGAAGGAAACAGTTCCGGCCGAACCAATGATTTTGCACCAAATTCAGCAATAACCGAAAGATTTCGTTCTACTTCATGTGTCCCGTCACCAATAGCATGTGTAAACTTTTTGGAATACAAAAAAGAGAACGGATTTTTAGAAAATCCATATACAAGTTTGGCTTTACTCCTCGTAGCAATCAGACCTGAAGATCCAAAACGATGAAGGTTGATGATCAGATCGTAGTTGTTTTTTCTAAATGTCCTGATCAGAGAACGGATAGCTTTCCATTTTCCGGAGGATTTATCCAATACAAATACTTCATGGATTTTGGGGTTCCCGGTCAGTAGAGATTCATTGCCTTTTTTTACTAAAACATCAATTTCTGATTGCGGAAAAATTCGATTCAATTCGGAAATTACCGGAGTTGCAAGAATAACATCTCCAAGGAAAGCTGTCTGAATAATTAGTATTCTATTCACATTTCAAAAGTAATCATTTCAGGAGAGTGACGTGACCTCGTTTCATGATCTCATTACCTTCTCCATCGCGAATCGTAAGCACATACATATAAGTTCCCTGCTGTGCCATCTGACCATTCAGATCAACCGTTCCGTTCCACCCTTCATCATATTGATTGGTGCGGTACATCACATCTCCCCATCGGTTGAAAATGAGTAATTCATAGCTTTCCAGATCAAAATCACTTACAATCGGCAGAAATACTTTATTAATTCCGTCCGGCATGAATGCATTTGGAATATAAATGAGAGGTTCTTGTATGATACATGCGGTATTCGAGAATGAGGTCATCGAGAACCCATAGCTGTTCATACTTTCAACGGCCTCAACACGGTAACAAATTTTGCCGTTGGAAGTGACGTTATTTACATCATCTTCAAAATAGAATTGGCCATCGGAGACAGTTGCTATATTGTTCGTCGGTAACTCTCCGTTCAGTCCCCGATAAATGCGATATCCGATAATTGAGCCATCATAATCTGCATAAGGAGTCCAGTTGATGTAGTTTATTTTCAGAAGATCATCGTGTTGCGCCTTGAGGAGGATACTACGTCCGATGTTCGTATAAATCCCGTAATTTCCACAACTATCGATCAATTGAACGCGATACGTATAGCTGCTGTCATTCACAAATACATCTCCGTCAATGTAGGACGTATTCGAACCAGAAATACTCAATTGTGCGATTTCATTATATGTTCCGGAACGATTTTTCTTTTGTACGGAAATTCCCTGAAGGTGAGCATTATTATCTACGTAATGCGAAATCTGAATTGAATCCTGAATAACCGTTACATTGCTCAGGTAATTAAAAGAGGGCTGTCCCGGAACCGGAATAGTTGTGCAATGTACCTGCGAGAAAGAACGTACGCCACTAGTGTGTATGGCTTCAACAGCGAAACAGTAATTTACAGCCTGGTCAACTGAAACATCGTAGGTGGAGACGTTTGTGGTGCCCTCTAACGTCCATGCTGAACCAGCTCTGGAACTGTAAATCCGATATTCACTTATGGCATCCCATCCTACGTACGGAGTCCACGATAAGCTCACGGTTTTTGCACAGATGTCAAATGTAGAGCTTAAATACATGGTTGTATGGACCTCCGCTTTTGCAGATGTTTGATAGGTAGGAGGAACAGACGTTGTAAAACATGAATCGAAGGCAGCTACAGTGAACGACATGGGACCGTTTATTGTTCCTGGGTTGTACGTATAAGTGGTACTGGTAATTCCCCAAACGGTATCCAATTCAATTGGAATTCCATTCGCGTCCAAAAGGTAAATGACATAACCATAGGTGTCTGATTGTCCATTTTGATTCCATTCCAATTCAATTTGTCCGGTTAAAGTATCAACTGATACAGATTGAATAACAGGAATATCAGGTGTAATCATGTCCTGAAAGTAATCACCCGAAATAGTTGATGTGTGCGGACAAACCTGATCCTGAATTTCGATCTGATAGAACAAATCCGAACCACACACGCGAATCGTATCCAAATAATTGTGGGTTCCGAAACTGAGGTTAGTTAATGTGTTCCAAAAACCTGTTGGGTATTCCTGATTCAGGTCATAACTATTTCCCATTCCTGGTCTTGGTGAATCCGTAGGATCATTCCACTGCAGTACAGCCGTTCCGTTTGATGGATTGGTAACGTTCAGGAAAATGTTTTGAATGGTATCGCTATATCTCGTTGTATTTCCTCCACAGCCTGATATAACTGCGATAAAATAGTCGGAAAGTGCCAATGCGCCTCCTGGAATTGTTGCGGAACCCGTACCAATAGCAGGTACAGTTGTAAGTAAACCTCCCTGAACGGAATGGATCTGGTATTCAACGAAGGTTCCATTCGGATCAGAAACGGGAGTCCAGTTAATGACCAAATCTCCGTTAGCCTGTCCTTGAGTACAGTCAATTTGCGGTGCCTGAATCACTCCCGGATTGACCACTTTGATGGTTACCGTTTTGTAGGTTACTTTAGGTATCGGGCAATAATCATCCTGAAATTTGAAGACAAAATGATAGGGAACAGTATCTGCGGCAAAACCAAATGGGTTCACCAGGTGATTACAATCTGTTTGCCAGGAGAAGTCTGCACTTACACCTTGAATTCCGGAAATGGTTGGTGCAGTATTTAAGGTTGCACATGGAGGGATTAAACAACCCAAACCACTCGTATAATTGGAACTGTACATCAAACCTGTTGTGGTAAGGAGATTACTTTGCGCTGAACCATCCTGTAGTAATTCGGGATCAGTTGAAGCAATGGTGAAATTGACCAATGTTCCTGCGTTTACAGTAGTTTCGAAAGCGCCTGCAAATGGTCCGTTTACAGTAGGTTTTGTATTGTTTCCACTGCAAACCTGTACAATCAACTCCATTTCTCTTTCAACCTCAGCGATAAGAACACCTTGTCGGTAGGACTGAGCTTTTACTTTTACCACAAATGCTCCGGCATTATTCGATAGAAATGTGATATTTCCGGAAGAAGCATTGATTTGCGCAGGAATATTTCCTGCATTCATAGAAGTTCCCGGTGTGGGAGATGTATAGCTGAAACCGTTTACGAATGGCAAAACAGCAGGCGCTGACGGCGGATTGTATGTTCCCCCGTTCATATAGTCCAATGGCTGAGAAAAGGAAATAGCCAGTGAATCCAGATCAGGATCGACGGCATTCATGTTGTACTCATACGGTTCACCAACGCAGCTAACGAAGTAAGGATCCTGTAGAAACTGCGGGGAATTGTCCACGCATCCCGCTGCTACTCCCGTATTATCGAAAATCTTAGCAACTAAAGTGATCCCTTTCGTATCCGGATTTTGCAGGTTTGTAATCGATGAGCTCCGGGAGAAATTTTCATAGGTAAATACCCATCCTCCTGAGGGTGGTGTTCCGGTTATTGCAATAGGGTTACTTCTATAGACTACTTTTTCGATTGCTCCAATTCCATTACCACCATTTGCCCCGGAACCGCATTGAAATGCGATCGGGCCTCCTGCAACTTCAGTACAAATCGGGGATAAATCCTCACGAGATATAAAATTGACTGGAAATCCTGTTAAAGTGGGATGATTCCAGACTTTGATGTTTTCGGATACGGTATTTACATCCGCGCTGTTGCAATCCCTGTAAAAGACCAGCTGAAAGACATAATTCCCGCCTGAACACGTCCAAGTTAAGTCTCCTCCCAATACATGCGTAGCATTAGCCCGGAAGCTAATAGCGGCAATAAGCAGAAGTAAAAGTGTACTAAGACGCATATCTATCAAACGTATTTCTTTCATACGTAGTATGAAGACGATGGTATTAATTATTCGTTGCTACCCGGCGCTAACAATCGTTAATTCGTTCCAGTTGAGATATTTTTTTGCCAGTTCCTGCAGTCGGCCGGATGTGATATTCTGAATGGCATGTATTGCATCATTATAGAACGAAAGATCTTTACCATTGAGGAGTGCGCTGAGGTAGAGGTCGGTCATTGCGTACGGACCATCAGCACTCTTCAGCAATTGCCCCATCATGTAGTTCTTTACCAGTTCCAGTTCACCTTCAGGAATCAGTTCACTCTGCAAACGTTCGATTTCCAGTTTAATTTCCCGGATGGCATCTTCACGTACTTCCTTTTTTACCTCGGTTCCAATTACAAAATAACCCGTCTTTTCGAATTCCACGACATGTGATCCTATTCCGTATGTATACCCTTTATCTTCCCGGATATTGGTCATTAGGCGACTTCCGAAATAGTCTCCGAGTACAGTGTTTAGAAGAATGAAATCAAGGTAATCGGCGTTTGTTTTTGTGAAGAGAATTCTTCCGATACGAATGGCGCTTTGCATAGCATCTTTCACTTCAATATGAGAAGATTCAGGCAGGTTGGAAAGCACGGAGATATTATTGGTTGCAGCTTTTTCAAAGATGGATAATGTTTTTTCGATTGTTTTGACTTCATCATCTGAGATATCGCCCACCAAAACAATTTTTTGAAGCCCATTGATGTAATGTGCTTTGTGAAAGGTAATGATTTCATCTCTGGTGATCTGATCAAAATCCTCCATTTCGGTGATTTGTGCATAAAGCGAGTCGGAAGCAAAGAGCTTCTTTTGAAATTCACGTTGCGCATTCACGCTCACTTTTTTCAGACCGATTTGAAATTGTTGCTTACGGTCGGCAATATATTCTTTGAGTTCTTTTTCCGGGAATTGTACGTCCGCTATAGCATCAACGAGTATCGAAATTACTTTCGTCAGGTTTTCACGTAAGCAATAGATGGAAGTTACGGCGTTTTCTACCGATATTCCCGACTCGAAGTAGGCGCCAAGTTCGTTGATCCCTTCATTGATCTCGTTGGTTGTTTTTGTTGAGGTACCGGATAACAATAACCCGTTTACAATAGAAGGCAAACTCTTTGTTCCATGAATTTTTCCAGCGTTGAAATACAAATCGAAACGACAGGTATCATTAGAAACCTCACGCATGTGGTAGAAGGGAACATTATTTAGTTTTCCCGATGCGGGAGCTTCAAAGTTTATTGATTCGATCGGATTGATCTGAGGAGCTATCGTTCTGTCAAGCATTAGCTGTTGGTGTTATCGTTAGCAATGAGCAATTTTCTTTTCGTAATACTTCCTGTGCAACACGAAGTAAATTTTGAGGGTCTATTGCTTTATAATGATCACTTTCTCTATTGATTTCAGAAGCGTCGCCAAGTAGTTCATAATAACATAAATTCATGGCTCTGTTCAGAATTCCCTGTTCCTGAAAGGCCTTTGAGGTTCTGATTTTTGCCAGTACTTTTTCTAATTCCCGTTCTGAAATGGCAGTGGTGGTCAGTTCATCTATGAGATTCCACAGTGCTTCGTCCAGTTCTTCGAGGGTTCTGCCTTCATTTAATTTACCGGTGATAATCAGTAATCCCTGATCAAGAGATCCGGTGATATATGCATTGATTTCTGAAGTAATCTGCAGCTCTTTCTTGAGTTTTAAAAACAGGCGTGCTGACTTATCCTGCCCCAGAATATCGCTCAGTACATCAGCAGTATAATAATCGGAATGATTCCGATCAACCATTTTAAAGGCGTAGTAGAATGCATGACTCGGTACGTCCCGTTCCAGATTCAGGGATCTAAACTCGTTTTGTACAGGCTCCGGTTGTAAATTTCTTTGATTTCGGGGTTTACCTTCAATTCCTCCGAACCATTTCTCAATTAATTCCAGTGTATCTTTAAAATCAATGTCTCCTGCGATACATAAAATCGCATTTCCGGGGTGATAGTGTTCGGAGAAGAAAGCCTTTACATCGTCCATTGTTGCATTTTCGATATGACTGATTTCCTTCCCGATTGTAGCCCATTTGTAGGGGTGAACTTTATATGCCAATGGTCTCAGGTTCAACCAGACATCACCATAAGGTTGATTCAAATAACGTTGTTTAAACTCCTCTATGACGACACTTCGTTGTACTTCGAGGCTTTTTGGTGTAAATGCCAATGAAAGCATTCGGTCACTTTCCAACCACAATGCTGTTTCCAGATTTTGTACAGGTAAGACATCGTAATAATTTGTAATGTCGTTGGAAGTAAAGGCATTATTCTCTCCTCCTGCAGCCTGCAACGGCGTGTCAAATTCGGGAATGTGAACAGAACCTCCGAACATCAAATGCTCAAATAAATGAGCAAATCCGGTTTTGGATTCGTCCTCATCCCTTGCTCCAACGTTGTACAAAATATTTACGACCGCCAAAGGCGTTGTCTGGTCGTGGTGTAAAAGAACAGTCAGACCATTCTTTAGTGTATGTTTTTCAAATTCGATCATTAAAATTTGAATTTATCAGTTTGTTGTTCTGCCAGGGCATTGCGATATTCCATTAGTATTTCTTCAACAATGGCTTTGGCAGGCATTATTTTGTTAATCATCCCGGAAACCTGTCCGATTTCCAATTCTCCTTCAACAAGGTCTCCTTCGAACATCCCTTTTTTAGCACGCCCTCTTCCAAGTAATTCTTTCAGCGCATCAACGTTGGCTCCTTTTTCATAGGCTTCCGCAACACGGTTGTAAAATGGATTTTTGATCAGACGAACAGGGGTAACTTCCTTCAGAGTCAGTTGCGTATCCCCCTCTTTTGCTTCAACGACCGCATTTTTAAAATTGATGTGCGCACTGGATTCTTCCGAAGCTACGAATCGACTTCCTATCTGAACGGCATCTGCCCCCAGATTCATAGCAGCTAGCATTGCTCTTCCGGAGCTGATTCCGCCTGCCGCTATTAATGGAATTTTCAATTCTTTTGCAACTGCCGGGATCAGACAAAGTGTGGTTGTTTCATCTCGTCCATTGTGGCCTCCAGCTTCAAATCCTTCCGCTACAATAGCATCGACACCAGCCTCCTGCGCTTTTAGAGCAAATTTCAAACTACTTACTACGTGAACCACGGTAATTCCGTGAGATTTTAAATGTTCCGTCCATGTTTTCGGGTTTCCAGCTGAAGTAAAGACAATTGGAACTTTGTATTTTATGATTGTTTCAATATGCTTGTCGATATCCGGGTACAGCATTGGAAGGTTTACCGCGAAAGGTTTATCTGTGGCAGCTTTACATTTTTGGACATGTTCTTCTAAAATTTCAGGATACATGGATCCTGACCCGATAATTCCTAAACCGCCGGCATTGGAAACCGCTGAGGCTAACTCCCAGCCTGAACACCAGATCATTCCGGCTTGTATGATCGGGTAATTTATATTGAACAAAGATGTAATTCGATTGGACATAATAGAAATTTGCTTTAAAAATAGGTATTTCAGAGATTTTAAGGTAGCGTTTTGCTGAGTAGTAAGAATATTGTAATTTAGATTTATGCTGGATACCCGATTTAGATACCTGCTACTAACTGTTCTGATTGTTTTTCAATCACTGATGTCCTTTGGACAGGAGGTGAAACATGAGCACTCCATTCATCATGCCTTTATGGAAAATAAAGGGCAGTGGCCTCAGGATATTCTTTTTAAAACACAATTTGACGGAGGAAATTTGTGGATTCAGCAGCGAAAATTTGTTTTCCATTTACAGGACCTTTCGCTCATTCATGAAAATCATTTGGGATCGAAAAAAGAAGTTTCTGCTGCAAATGGTTATCCGCAGACTGTTGTTCACTTAAATTTTCAGGGCGCTAATGAAGTAACCGAAATTGAGAAATCGGAAAGAGCACCTGCTTATGCGAATTTTTTCATTGGAAATGATCCGAAACATTGGGCATCGGATGTCAGAAGTTATGGTGAAGCAAGACTGAAAGAATTCTACAATGGGATCGACCTCAAACTGATCGAAGAACACGAAGAACTCAAATACGAATTTCACGTTGCTCCGGGAGTTGACCCTGGGGTGATTGCAATGGAGTATGTGGGGCAAAAAAATATAGAAATTGATAAAAAAGGGAGATTGGTCGTACATACGGAACTAGGTGATGTTATCGAGGACCAGCCTTATGTTTACCAGATTGTAAATGGTAAGATCAAACAAGTTGAATGTACTTTCGAACTTCATCAGAATACGGTTAGTTATAAACTGGGGAACTACGATAAGTTCGCTGAACTGGTAATTGATCCTACGTTGATTTTTGCGACTTACAGCGGTTCAATTACGGATAATTTCGGTATGACGGCGACGTACGGGCATGATGGTACTGCGTATTCTGCGGGAACGGTGTTCGGAAATGCTTATCCGATGCCGGATCCTTTTGCTTATAATGTCAGTTCTAATTTCACGGTTGCGCATAATGGAACGTATGGAATTACAGATGTATTCATTTCAAAGTACGCTGCTGACGGAACAACAATGCTTTGGGCTACCTATTTGGGAGGAGGAGACGGGACCCAGGGAACCGAAACGGCGCACAGTATGATTTGCGATGAACAAGACAATTTGTACGTGTACGGCGCAACATCGAGTACGGATTTCCCTATTCAGGGAGGTTATCAGTCCGGACACGCAGGAGGTGTGGCAAACAGTAACTTTTTGTACAATGGTGTCTATTTTACGTCGCAGGGGACAGATATTTATATTGCTAAACTTTCCGCCAACGGCCATAATTTGCTTGCCTCAACCTATTTTGGAGGAAGTGCGAATGACGGGATTAATTATAAAGTAACTTCCGGAATCTACAACAGTGCAGCCTTATATGATTCTTTGACGACGAACTACGGAGATCAGTTCAGAGGTGAGATCATGTTAGACCCTGCTGGAAATTGTCTGGTAGCTTCCTGTACCCGTTCTACGAATTTCCCTGTTCAATCACCTTTTCAACCGGCTATTGCAGGCGGACAGGATGGCGTAATTTTTAAATTAACTAACGACCTGTCAACCCTGGTTTGGTCCAGTTATTTCGGAGGAACGAACAACGATGCCTGTTACTCTGTAAAGGTAGACTCCTCCAATAATATCGTTTTCTGCGGAGGTACGAGTTCGACGGATTTGTTTACCACAGGAGGGGCATGGCAGCCAGCGTACGGAGGTGGAAAAACGGATGGCTTCGTTACGAAACTGGATCCTACGGGAGCATCTGTTACAGCTTCCAGTTTCCTGGGAATGAGCCAGTATGATCAGGCGTTCTTTGTGGAGATCGATAGAAATGATAACGTTTTTCTTGTGGGACAGTCGACCGGCGGAACCTTTCCTGTGATCAACTCACCTTTTGTGAATCCGAATAGTGGGCAGTTTGTGGTCAAATTAGACCCTACTTTATCGACAGCTCTGAATTCAACCGTTTTTGGCAATGGAAATGGTAATTTCAATATTTCGCCTTCGGCTTTTCTGGTTGATATCTGTGGAAATATTTATATCTCTGGCTGGGGAGCTAATATATTGCAATCTACTCCGCTAAGTGGAATGCCTGTATCTTCTAATGCATTTCAGTCGAATCCTCCGAATGGATTTGATTTTTATCTGCTTGTAATCGAACGTGAATTTGCCGGAATGCTTTACGGGTCTTATATCGGAGGGAATCAGGCAGAAGAACATGTGGATGGAGGTACGTCCAGATTTGATAAAAATGGTGTTGTGTATCAATCTGTTTGTGGCGGTTGCGGTGGTCATTCCGATTTTCCGACGACTCCGGGCGCATGGTCATCACAGAATTTAAGCACGAATTGTAATAATCTGATTTTTAAGTTTGACTTTGAGCTCATTCCGAATGCAGAATTTACAGTTGACGACAATTTAGGTTGTGCATCTTTCCAGGTTACGTTTGATAATTTCTCTACGCAATCAGATTCCTATTTATGGGATTTTGGAAATGGAGACACCTCATCCGTTGTGTTTAATCCTACTTTGGTCTACGATACACCGGGAGTCTATGACGTTTATTTGTATGTTACCGATAGTATTTGCCTGCTTACCGACACTGCACAGATCACAATTACGGTTACAGACTCACTACAACTTTCAACATCCGCAGATCTTGAATTGTGTGTTCCCATGCCGATTGATTTAACGGCATATACGAATGGAACGGCGACTCAATATATTTGGTCAAGCTCAAGCAATTTTACAGATACATTAAATAGTAATTTAAGTGATTCAACGCTTTCAATAACACCTTCGGGTCCGATAACCTATTATGTTGAGGTAAGTAATCCGGGATGTTCCGCCGTTGATAGTGTCGTCGTCGATTTTATTGGTTCTTCATTGACACTTTCCGTTCAGGATTCCATTTGCGCCGGAGAATCGGTAGTTGTAACCGTTACAAATAATAACCCGGCAATTTCATTTACTTACAATTGGGAGCCGGATTCAATTATTGTAACTCCTTCGGTAACAGATCAGGTAACTGTTGCTCCGAATGTGACACAGTATGTCTATGTAACCGCTTCCTCAAGTAATGGATGTGTGGTGGATGATTCCATATTAATACACGTTGGATATATTCCGGATAATGTTGTGGTAGCTAGTGCTTCGGAAACGCTCGTTCCGGAAGGAGCTACGGTAACATTGTATGGCCAGCCTTCCGGATATCAATCTTACCTTTGGTTACCTCCCTTTGGATTAACATCACCTACTTCCATGACTACGGATGCACAGGTGGATCAGGAAACGATTTATACCTTATTGGTCAGTGATGGGGTATGTGCTAAATCAGACACGGTTTTGGTGAAAACATATACATTCCTGTGTGATGATCAATACATATTTGTTCCGAACGCATTTTCTCCGAATGGAGATACGGAAAACGATGTGCTTTATGTAAGAGGAGGTGCTGTAATCAAGGAAATGGTATTCAGGATCTACGACAGGTGGGGAGAAATGGTTTTTGAAGGATTAAACAGAGCTGACGGTTGGGATGGTACTTTCCGTGGAAAAGCGCTTGATCCTGATGTCTATGATTATTATCTCAAAGTGATTTGTATCGATGATACAGAAACGATCATCAAAGGTAATGTGACTTTACTTCGATGATGAATGATTATATTCGTTGAAAACGAATAGTATGAAGAAGATCATCAATGCAAAATCCCTCAATTTTTTAGAATCATATATTAATAATCCTTCTCCAACCGGCTTTGAAAGCGGTGGACAGCAACTTTGGCTGGATTATGTACGACCATATATTGACGAATACTTTACAGATAATTACGGAACAGTTGTGGGAGTAATCAATCCTAAGGCTGAGTATAAAGTAGTTATAGAGGCGCATGCAGATGAGATTTCGTGGTTTGTACATTACATCACGAAAGAAGGATTTATTTATGTCCGAAGAAATGGTGGGTCGGATCACATGATCGCACCCTCGATGAGAGTGAA
>QKAV01000206.1 GCA_003247185.1 Crocinitomicaceae bacterium | reverse complement strand
GTAACCGGAACAGATGCAAATGGCTGTCAGAACACGGATCAGGTGAATGTTACAGTGAATCCATTGCCAACTGTTGGTGCGGGAACGGACCAGGTGGTTTGTAATGGTGATCAGGTAGTTTTATCCGGAACAGGCGCATCGACGTATGTATGGGATAACGGTGTTACGAATAGTACTTCCTTTACCCCTCCGTTGGGAACGACTACTTACACGGTAACCGGAACGGACGCGAATGGCTGTGTAAATACGGATCAGGTAGATGTTACGGTAAATCCGTTACCTACGGCAACGATTTCCGGTACAAGTGCAGTGTGTGTGGGAGGATCAGATCAGACCATCACGTTCACAGGAGCAAATGGAACAGCCCCATATACCTTTACTTATACATTGAATGGCGGTTCTCAGCAAACAATAGTATCTACAGGCAATACAGCAACGATTACGGTTTCAGCGGCAACAGTGGGAGTATTTACATACAACCTGGTGAGTGTACAGGATGCATCGGTTACAACCTGTTCACAGGCACAGACCGGAACGGCAACAGTAACTGTTAACGCACTACCAAACGTGTTTGCAGGGAATGATGTCTTGATTTGTGAAGGAGACCAGGTAATACTCACAGGTTCAGGTGCGGCCAATTATACCTGGGATAATGGCGTAACGAACGGAACATCATTTACACCTGCCGGAACAGCAACTTACACCGTAACGGGAACAGATGCGAATGGCTGTGTGAACACCGATCAGGTGGTAGTTACAGTTGATCCGCTACCGGTGGTATCATTCACAGCGGACGTAACATCCGGGTGTGCACCATTGACGGTTACCTTTACCAATACAACACCAGGTACATTAAATAATTGTGTTTGGACATTCGGGAATGGTACATCAGCTACCGGTTGTGGTTCTGTAACAACGACCTTCACGCAGGCAGGTTTGTTTGACGTAACATTGACCACTACCAATAATAATGGTTGTACAAATAGTGTAACGTATTCGGATTACATTTATGTGGAAGCGGTACCAGTGGCATCTTTCACACCGTCGAGTTCGATTGTATCTATTTTGAATACGAATATTCATTTTGACAATACCTCCACGAATGCAACGGAATACATTTGGGATTTTGGTGACGAGTCGCCGGTATCTACGGAAGAAAATCCTACTCATTTGTTCCCTGGTGAAGAACCGGGAAGTTATGTAGTAGAACTTATTGCGCTTTCACCTCTTGGTTGCTCGGATACAGTTACCCGCGTCATTACAGTACAGGAAGAATTAATCTTCTATGTGCCAAATACATTTACTCCGGACGGGGATGATTATAATGAGTATTTCAAAGCAGTCTTCACCAGTGGGTATGATCCGTATGATTTCAATTTATACATCTTCAACAGATGGGGTGAAATTGTATGGGAATCTCACGATGCCAGTGTCGGATGGGATGGAACGTATGGAGTAGGCAGAAGTGAGCTTGTTCAGGATGGAACATATACGTGGAAAATTGACTTTAAAACTACGATGACCGATGAACGGATTATGGTAGTCGGACATGTGAACGTGTTAAAATAATGAAGAAGAGGGGCAAAAGCTCCTCTTTTTTTGTTTGGTTTATTTATAGGATAATCCGATTCCGTTAAATATTCAAATCTGTTTCACTACCCCGTAATACTTGTTTAATTTTGCGTTGTAAAGAAAAAAAGTGTTGAAGGTATTATTATTTATTGCGTGGTCATTTTTGATAACAGAGATGGCGATTGGTCAGTGTGTATTGAATGTAAACCCTACTTCTGTTGCTATAAATTGCGGGGAATCAGTAGATATTGAAGCGATTGGACTTTCTGCAACTCCTGCTTTATCCACAAATTTTAATAATAATCAAATAGGTACCGGATGGCAAACATCTGCAACGGTATTATATAATAATCCATGTGGTCCGTCATTGGATGGAACACCTTCTGCCTGGTTTGGTAATGTTCCACTTCCAAGAACATTAACAACCAATGGTTTTGATCTTTCCTGTGGTGGTCAGGTTTGTTTTGACCTTGATTTTGGAGGAGATGACCCGGGAGGAGGCAGTAACTGTGAAGATCCGGATCAGACGGATGAAGGGGTTTATTTTCAGTATTCAATTGATGGAGGAGCAACGTGGACCACAATATTTTATTTTCAGCCAACAAGCAATATCTCAGGACCATATTATTCCTGGGCTAATTATTGTTATACCATACCACCTGCAGCATGGACGAGTAACACCATGTTTCAGTGGGATCAACCGAACGCTACTTCCAGCGTAAATGACCACTGGGGAATCGACAACGTGGTGATTACACCAACAAATTGCGGGTACTGGTATGATTGGGATAATCTTGCTCCGACAAATGATCCCGCTCAGCAAACCGTATCACCTACGACAACAACAATGTATAATGTAACTTATACAGATGGAACGAATGCCTGTACAGGATCTGTATTAGTTCATGTCAATCCATTAGTGGCTGATGCTACAACGAGTTCTGCTGCATTGATTTGTCCGAACTGTGCAGATTTGGATGTAAGCCTGGTGAATAATAATGCCGGATCAATCGTAGATGATTTTGATCCCGGTATTGATAACACGATGTGGTCAACCATTTCATCGGGTACAGCTGGAACCGGATGTGGCGGAGTAACTGGAAATGGCTTGCATTTTGACGGAACCGGGACAAACAGATCAGCGATTACGATTCCGATCAATACTACGGTATGTACAACAATTGACTTTGCAATGCGAATGGGGAGCACCGGAAGTGGAGGTGCACCTTGTGAAAATGCTGATGCAGGAGAAGACGTTGTATTGGAATACTCAACGGACGGAGGTGTGACCTGGGTGAATATTCAAACTTATGATGAATCATTATGGGACGCAAATCCGAACTGGCAGAATTTTACCGTAAATATTCCGGTAGCAGCTCAAACGGTTAATACCATGTTCAGATGGAGACAGGTTTCATTTTCCAGCTGTACCGGTTGTGATAACTGGTCATTGGATAATATTGATATCGCTTGCGCTCCGCCGGTATATGATTATGTATGGACACCTGCTACGGGCCTGAGTAATGCTAATGCACAAAGTCCGCAAGCTTGTCCGATTATTCCTACAACCTATACAGCTACGATTACTGATCCGGCAACAGGATGTTCCGCATCGGATAATGTATTTATAGATGTGAACTGTAGCTGTTACTTCGATCAGTTTACGGGGAATATTTCTAATTGCTTAAATGGGAATGAGTTTGAGATAACAGGAGTGTATTCCTATGTTGAGAATCCGGGAACAGGTACAATTGTTATAGAAGCGACAAATACGTCAGGTACGGTTTCAACAACCATTAACGGACCATTTACGGATGGCGTTACAAATAATTATACCCTTTCCGGTTTGATAGCTGATGGCTCACCGGTATCGATAACAATCTATTTTTCGGACGATCTGGCTTGTACAGCAGATGTTCAGGGTGTTTCACCTGTCCTCCCGACTGTAACAAATATCAACGGTGGAAATACATATTGCCAGGGAGATGCAGTGAACAATATTCTGGTTCAGGTGACCGGAAACAGTCCATGGACAGTAAGTTATGAGCTGGACGGTGTTGCTCAGACAGCAACAGGAAATACATCTCCTATCAATCTGGGGAATTTGGAAGGACAATATGTGATTACAGGAATCTCAGATCAGGGTTGTACAAACACGGCAAGTGGTAATGATGCAATCGAAATTAATGATCTTCCTCAGGTTATTCTTTTTGGAGGAGGAGATAATTACTGTCAGGGGGATCCAATTGATGATATTACAATTGATGTTTCCGGAACAGGACCATGGGATATTCATTATACGTTGAATGGAGTTGCTCAAACGTTGAATTCGGCTACATCGCCGATTGTAATCGGAAATTCTCCCGGAACATACAATGTCACGCAGATTGACGATGCGAATTGTACTTCGTTAGTCAATGAGACGGATGTTATTACAATACTTCCTGCACCGGTTGTAAATGCAGGGGTAGATTTTATCGTATGCGAAGGTTTTCCAATTACGCTTTCAGGAGCAGGAGCATCCACTTATGTGTGGGATAACGGAGTTACTAACGGATCCGCATTTGTTCCGTCGGCTACGATGACGTATACGGTTACCGGAACGGATGTAAACGGCTGTACTGATGATGATCAAATAACAGTTACCGTTGAGAATACACCGGATGTCAATTTTGCAGCCGATGTCTTCCAGGGGTGTGTTCCGACTCTGGTAACTTTTGATAATCTTTCTTCCGGAAATATTACATCTTGTCATTGGGATTTTGGAGATGGTAACACTTCGGATGATTGTGGAACAGTACAGAATTTGTATAACTATCCGGGGTCATTTGATGTTAGTCTTACACTGGTTACGGTGAACGGTTGTGTGAATTCTTACGAGATACAGGATTACATATATATCGAAGCGGATCCTGTAGCATCCTTCAATCCTTCAATGCAGAGTTTAATAAGTTTGGATACAGATGTTACTTTCCATAATACAACTATCGGAGCGTCCAATTACGTATGGGAGTTTGGGGATGGAAGTCCGCAGGTTACTACTGTGAGTCCTACACATGAGTTCCCGCAAGAGCAAACGGGATCATATGTTGTGATACTTTATGCTTATTCTCCGATCGGATGTATGGATTCAACGACGAACTACATAAAGATCACGGATGCCATAATTTATTATGTACCGAATACATTTACTCCGGACAATGATGAGTTCAATCAAAACTTCCAGCCCGTATTTACAGCAGGATATGATCCGTATGATTTTAATATGCTGATCTATAACCGCTGGGGAGAAGTCATTTTTGAATCAAATGATGCAACAGTAGGTTGGGATGGTACTTACGGAGGCAAAGTAGTCCCGCAAGGGACTTATACGTGGAAGATTGAGTTCAAGACATCAGCTACAGATGAACGAATGACAATCTCCGGTCACGTAAATGTAATCCGTTAAATCACTAGATTTTTCTTCGGGCAATTTCTTTCTTGATCAGCGTAAGCTCTCTGGAAGTCTGGCCTGCCACAGAAGTATTTTCTTCCGCTCTTCGAATAAGATAGGGAAGAACTTCTTTCACAGGGCCGTACGGTACGTATTTGGCAACCATAAAACCATTGTCTGCCAGGTTGAAGGAAATATGGTCACTCATTCCTAGAAGCTGAGCAAAATATACGCGTCGGTCATCGTGTGTAAGACCTTTTTCCTCGATAAGCTTCGCCAATTTTTCAGAACTGAGTTCATTGTGCGTTCCGGCACAGATGGCTACGCGATCAATGTGGTCTAAACAAAAAGCGACACTCGCATCATAATCACTATCTGTATCAGCTTTTGTCGGTTGAATAGGAGAAGGGTATCCCATTTTCTGAGCCCGTTCCCTTTCTTTTTCCATATAGGCCCCTCGTACGATTTTAAATCCGGGGTGCCAGTTTTCTTGTTCTGCCTGAGCCACAACTTCTTTCAAATAGGCCAGACGATCATGTCGGTACATCTGAAGTGTATTGAATACAATCGCTTTTTCTTTGTTGTATTTTTTACTCAGATCAACAACAATCCGATCTATGGTATCCTGAATCCATGATTCTTCTGCATCAATGAATACAGGTTGATCATTTTCGAATCCGTTTTTACAGATTGTTTCTATTCGTTCTACGATACGCTCATATTTGGCGAGCTCATCCGCATTTAGCTGATCAATACCACCGTTTGCCTTTTCAAGAATATCAAAGGTACTTATCCCGGTGACCTTAAATACGGCAAAAGGGATATTCGGATTATCCTTTCCAGCCTTGATCGTCGATAGTATTTCTTCTACGGTACGATCAAAATCCTTTTCTTCTGTTTTGCCTTCGATACTATAGTCCAGGATAGTTTTTACGTTTCGTTCCGCTAATTTTTTGGCCGTTTCAATTGACTCATTAATGGTCTCTCCACCACAGAACTGCTGAAAAATTGTGCGTTTTATGATCCCTTTGACAGGTAATTTTGTCTTCAGAGAGAAATTTGTGAATCCCTTACCGAATTTTACCATTCCCGGATTTGCTACTAGTTTGAATAGCCAGTAGGCTTTCTTTAATTCTCGGTTGCTTTTACCTCTGAATGCAACCTCTGTATTTTCGAAGGATACCATAATGGACAAAATTAATTCCTTTCGCAAATAGTCAATCAGTCGCGCGAGAAATAATTTAGACATTCTTAAAACCTTACATTTGCTTTTCGATATATAATCTATAAGAGGTATGCAAAGGATTTATGTAGGAGCGTTGATAGAATCTGATCTGACTCAATTGATCAGTGATCTGAGACCATCTAAAATTGCAGTTCTAACGGATGAAAACACCTATGAATTGTGTCTGCCTTTCGTCATGAATTGTGTCGGAGGTCTGGAAGCAGCCGAGATTATCCAGTTGGAAGCAGGTGAAGCAACGAAGGACCTTGAAATGGCAGCAAATCTGTATAGCTTATTGAGTGATTATGAATTCGGAAGGAGAGACCTGTTGATCAATCTTGGAGGCGGAATGATCAGTGATTTGGGAGGTTTTGTTGCAGCTACCTACAAGCGTGGAATAGCATTTATTAATATTCCAACGTCCCTGCTGGGAATGATTGACGCTTCGATCGGAGGTAAAAACGGAGTCAACCTGGGAGAATTGAAGAACCAGGTGGGGACGATCACGTTTCCGGGAAAAACATTTGTTGATCCGGTGTTCCTTACCACTTTACCCGAATATGAAATGTTAAATGGTTTCGCTGAGGCCATTAAACATGGATTGATAGCATCGGAGAGTCTCTTTACATCTTTATCTGCATTGAATCTGAATGATGTATCATCCGATTTGTTGATGGAAATTGCTTCCGTAAAGCTACAAATAGTAGAAAAAGATCCGAATGAAACAGGACTTCGAAAAGTGTTGAATTTCGGACATACTTTCGGACATGCTCTGGAAGGAGCTTTAATGAAAGATCATGCGATCTCTCATGGTCACGCGGTTGCAATTGGGATGTTAATCGAGTCAAAGCTTTCATTTGATCGTGGTCTGATCACACAGGATGATTGGAACCGAATAGCAGCTTTATTGCTAAAGCACTATACAATTCCCGTAATGACAGAGGAAGAGCGGGAGAACTTCAGTCAATTATTAAGGAACGATAAGAAAAACCGTGATGCGAAGGTTTTAACGTGTTTGTTGACCTCGATAGGTTCATGTATCTATGATCAGGAAGTGGACGCAAAGGAATTCCTGAAGATTTATGATGAGCTTAGAGCTTCGATCTGAGTTCGATCAATTGTTCGCGGACTTTTTCTAATCGTGTGATCAGTTCATCTGATGTTACAGCCCGATCATCGCTTACAGCCTCTGTATCTTCCGACCGGTTCTTCATCGCTTTTTTTGCTCCATCCAGGGTATAGCCTTTTACTTTTACAAGATGGTAAATCGTGTTGAGTTTATCGATTTCTTTTGGCGAGTAATACCGGTTCCCTCGTTTATTCTTCTTTGGTTGAAGTATGGGAAACTCCTTTTCCCAGAAGCGGATCAAAGACATGTTTACATCAAACATATCAGCAACATCGCTGATGCTGTAATAGAGCTTGGTCATATTTGATGTATCTACTTTCTTCATGATCAATTTGTTCTTCGAAGATAGTTATTTTTCTGCATAGCTATTCCTTTCTATCTTTACCACAAAATCGTAATATGTTTGGTAATTCGGACCTGGATACAAGAATAAGAAGCAGGAGAGAGTGGGTATTTCTCTTGCTGGCAGGAATCTTTCTTGGTTCTCTGACGATGCTGAATATTCTTGGAATTTCAAGATTTATAGATTTAAGTGCTCTGTTTGGAATCTCCGAGTCGAATGATTTTCGGATTATGGTAGCGGTAGGTGTATTACCCTATCCAATTACTTTTTTATGCACGGATATCATTTCTGAAATTTATGGCAGACGCCGCGCTAATATGGTCGTTTGGACCGGATTTATGCTGAATTTATGGGTGCTGCTGATTCTATGGTTTGGAGGTTGGCTGGATGCACCGCCCTCGTTAATGCCCGATGGTACCTTACCTTTAACGGTAGAGGACGGACAGGTGAATGTTCCGCACGGATATGCTTTTTATGAAATCAGAAAACTGACCTTTGGAGCAACATTTGCATCTATGATTGCTTATTTGACGGCGCAATTCGTTGATGTTCATATTTTTCACTACGTAAAAAAGAAAACCAAGGGAGCCAAGTTATGGTTAAGGAATAATGTTTCCACTCTAACGAGTCAGATGGTGGACTCCGTAGCAGTGATATTAATCACGCATTATTATGCACATGCATTACCAATCAACAAAGAGGATGATTTGTTTTTCACCTTAATGATGTTTATTCTGAGCAGTTATATTTTCAAGTTAATATTCGCTTTACTGGATACGCTTCCCATCTATATAGTGGTAAGAAAACTAAGAGCTTTTCTGCAGGTCGAGGATGAAATAGCCTGATCAGGATTCCGTTTTGTATTTTGTCAAATGCCAGATCAGGTAGATAATTGCAAAAACCGAAAAAGAGGCTCCTACAGAAAAAACAAGCGGAACCGAATCCAGGTGGTTATTGTAAGTGAAAATGGTACTCAGCGAACCAAACATAATTCCAACTTCGAGAGCAATGAAGAGGGTTCCGGCTCCGACACCTCTTCGTTCAACTGCTGAGAGGTCAGCCGTCCAGGCAAATAAGGTCGGACTTGAAATCCCGGTTGCAGACCCTGCAGTGTAACTTGAAACGTCGGTGCTAAATCCGAGTGTAAACATTGAGATCACCATAAAGATCAGTCCCAGAATGAGTGTTTTTCTTCTGCCTATTTTATCGGATAATCCACTGGCAAAGATTCGTATAAACAAAGTAGAGATCATATAAAATCCAAAGAACCAACCTTTATTTTCAATCCCGAGGAAACCGGAAATATCTGCGGTGATTACGAAGACGATTCCACTGGAGATCGCCTGACCGAACATGACTACGGCAGCCGGCATTACATTAGGTTCGAATATGTCTTGTAGTTTCAGCTTTAAATGCTCAGGTTTATATTTTTCTGTCCGGGGAAGCGTTTCCTGAATATTGATAATCATTAGCGCAGCAATTAGCGCGAGTATGGAAGAGACAAAAAATAATCCTGTTAAACCGATGGTAGATGTAATATAGCGGGCAAAGATTTGTCCGAATCCAATTCCTACGGAAGAAAATGTTCCCCAGATGCCCATTCCTATTCCTCGTTGCTCTTTCGGTAGAAGGTCGGTGACCATAGCTGTGGCACCGGTGGGAAAGAATCCTGCAGCGAGGCCATGTAAAAAGCGTAAAATGAAAAAGGCAAACAATCCTGCGATCGGATAAATAAGAGACACGAGTGCTCCTACAAATAGTCCCAGATACATTACTTTTTTTCGTCCGATTTTATCACTGAGTTTTCCTGAAAAAGGACGTGAAAGTGCTGCGGATATTGAAAAAAGGGTGATGATCAATCCTTTTAGTTCCCCGCCTCCCAGTTCAGATATATAATCATTCAGTTCTGGCAGAATAATATTGAAACTGACCATGAAAAAGAACAGCGCGAGTGATATCATCCAGAAGTTTTTATCGAAGCGCAATTTCCCCATCGCGCAAATGTAGGTAGAATACTTCTTGCTTTGTAAGGCTTCGGTTTTTACTTCGTCCAAAAAAGCGAACTTATATTTTTTGAGATGAACAGATTGATTTTTAGTGTGTTTCTACTAATAATTTCAGCATGTACAGCACAAGACTCTGATACAGCGGTAGTTGAAAATAATGCAGCGGTTGTGAAATCGGATAAGGAGTGGAAAAAGGAATTATCGGATGAAGCATACAGAATTACGCGTTTGAAAGGAACGGAACAAGCTTTCACAGGAACATATTGGAACAATAAAAAGGAGGGAAAGTACTATTGTATTTGCTGTGGGGAAGAACTTTTTAGCAGTGATACAAAATTTGATTCGGGTACGGGGTGGCCGAGTTTTTATTCTTGTTCAGATGCCGTTGGAGAAGTCAGCGACAATTCTCACGGAATGGCCAGAACGGAAGTTATCTGCTCGAACTGTAATGCGCATTTGGGACACGTATTTAATGATGGTCCGGAACCAACGGGTTTACGCTACTGTATAAATTCCGCGGCACTGAATTTCGAGCCTAAGAAAGATTAAATTTGGAACATGAATAAAGCCACATTTGGAGCCGGATGTTTCTGGTGTATTGAAGCATGTTTTAAAGATTTGAAAGGAGTTATTTCTGTGTTGCCGGGTTATGCCGGAGGTGATTCCAAAAGAGCGACTTACGAAGAAGTTTGTAAAGGAGATACGGGTCATGCCGAAGTGGCGCAGGTAACATTTAACCCTGAAGAGATAAGCTTTGAAGAATTATTGAAAATGTTTTGGTTTGTTCATGACCCTACTCAATTGAACAGACAAGGTAATGATGTTGGCTCTCAATATCGGTCGGTTATTTTTTATCACGATGAAGAGCAACGTCTGTTATCAGAAACGTATAAAAATAGGCTGGAGGAGAACAAAGTATGGGATAAAGCGATTGTGACGGAAATCACCCCTCTTCAGGAATTTTATCCGGCTGAAAACTACCATCATAACTACTTTGAAAATAATCCGGGGAATTTATACTGTCAAAGTGTAGTTCGGCCTAAGGTTGAAAAGTTTAAAGAAGTATTTTCTCAGAATTTGAAATAAAAAAACCGCCCTTCGGCGGTTTTAAATTTTATTCCTGATCCTGATCCTCGTCATTGTCTTCGGATCGTTTTTTCATTTCTTCAAACTTACTCATTTGCTCAGGAGTAAGAATTTGTGAAAGTGCACGTTGAAAATCTTTTCTGTTGCCTTTGATGAACTCTTTTTTCTGTTCTTCAGAAAGATTATTATCCACTTTTACAGCTTCAATCTTATTAGCAACTTTTAAAGATAATTCGAGTACTTGCTGAGATTGCTCTTCATTTAATCCCAATTCTTTAGTCAGATACTGTGCTTTTTTTTCAGCTCTTTGTTCCGGAGTTATCTTTTGTTTGTCAGCACGTGCATCTTTTAACTTTTCACGTTGCTCTTCCGTAAGTTCAGCATCAACTGAATTTTTCCAGTTTTTTCTAACCTCTTTCAAAGCTTCTTTCTTTTGCTCTTCATCCTTAGAATCGTCCGCTTTTATTGCTTTGATATCCGCTACATATTGCGTGTTGATGGTTTCAATCTTAGCTTTTTGCTCTTCACTCAACCCAGCCTGATTGGCCATATTTTCGGTCATAATCTGAGCTCTTTCTTCCGTAGTTCTTTTAGATTCTACATTTTGAGCCAAAACTCCTCCTGTCATCAACAGAGATAAGAGTAATACATTGATTTTCTTCATAGCTATTTTTTATCCGTTCTTATGAAAGTAGACAAGTCAACTTAATAATCGTTTAATCTAAGATGTAAAAATAGTTCAATTGGTTGCCTGTACCAACAATCTTTCTGCAAATTCATTACTTTTATTTAGTGAGACCTTTGCTTATTTCTCTACTACTCTTGTTGAACGGATGTTCTATAGTTGAGGTCGTACAGAGTACAAAGAGTACTACGGTGAATCTTTCCAGGCATCATTTATCTGAATTTCCGGAGGAACTCAGAGGAAGATCGGATATTAAGGTTTTGCGTTTGTATCATAATAAAATTGATTCAATTCCGGATTGGATAATGGAGTTAAGTTCTTTAGAAAAACTCTACTTAAGCAGGAATGATATCTCATACATTTCACCTGAAATCAGGCAATTAAAAAATCTAAAAATCCTTTATCTCGCTTACAATGAGTTGGATTCTCTCCCGGAAGAAATCGGTGATCTTTCTAATCTTGAGCAATTGTACCTGAATAACAATCACCTGGTTTATTTGCCCGATGCTATTAGCCGATTGGAATCTTTGAAGTCGCTGAATCTGTCCTACAATCAGCTGAGGGCTGTTCCTGCAGAACTGGGAGAAGTGCACACTTTGGAAAGTCTGGATCTTTCCCGGAATTTTTTGGATAGTATCCCTCCGGAATTCGGAGCATTGACAAGTCTGAAGTACCTGGATATCTCTTTTGCAGGAACGATGGTTTTGATTCCCGAATCGATGTGCAAATTGAGAAGGTTGGAAAACCTGATTATTGATCAGACAACACGTGTACCTAATTGCTTATTAATCCAGCGTACATCGAGGCTACAATTAACTGTGCGTTGATTTTGGTTCTCGGATTGACATGAAAATAACGAAATCATACATGAAATGAGCCGCGATCGCGAACCAGAGGCCGAATTCAATAAATCCGTAGCTTAATAAAATAATAAAGGGTAAGAGGATTATGCCGTACAACGAGAGCTTCCAGTTTGTAGGATGAAAATAGCCATGAATGGCAATAAAAATAATACTTACCAGAAGCGGATGAAAGTAGTGTTGAAATCCGGATCGAAATAAAATTTCTTCACCAAATCCCGCACAGAACGAAAGGAAAAGGCTATCCCAAACACTCAGGTTCATCGAACGCACAACTTGTTCTACATTCACTGGCAACCCGTCAAAAACCCTACTTTTAAGAAGTAGAATAGACAGGAGTGCATAGACAAATCCGAATTCTATTCCGTAACCTACTTCAATGATTCCCAAATGATCCGTATCCAGCACTTCCATTGGTGAGATTCCTTCGGCATAGTACAGTGTAAGAAATGTGGGAACAGGAAAGACCAGTAATGTTACTAATCCCATAAGATATACCGATCTTTTTCTCAACGAAGATGTTTTTACAAAAGTAGAAATTGGATGAAAGAAAAAGACCTCAGGTCAGATTTATCAGCCAAATTTCAGATGTTTAACTGTATTTCCGTTATTGATCAGTTGTTTCAGAGACTCAATACCAATATTAAGATGACTGTCTACGAAATTTGACGTCACTTTGGAGTCACTTTCACTTGTTTTAACTCCTTCCGGTATCATCGGTTGGTCTGAAACAAGTAGCAAAGCTCCCGTTGGTATTTCATTTGCAAAACCTACAGTGAATATCGTAGCTGTTTCCATGTCAATAGCCATGGCGCGCACAGTATGCAGGTATGTCTTAAATTCTTCATCATGTTCCCAAACCCTTCTGTTGGTTGTGAAACAGGTTCCGGTCCAGTAATCCATGTTGTGATCACGAATCGTCGTTGAAATCGCTTTTTGAAGCGCAAAGGCTGGCAAGGCCGGTACTTCAGGAGGGAAATAGTCATTACTGGTTCCTTCGCCCCTGATTGCTGCAATAGGAAGAATCAGATCTCCGACATTATTTTTCTTCTTCAAACCTCCGCACTTGCCAAGAAATAAGACTGCTTTAGGAGAAATGGCGGATAGAAGATCCATACAGGTAGCAGCAGACGCACTTCCCATACCAAAATTGATGATCGTAATTCCATTGGCAGTTGCGCATTGCATAGGCTTACCAATACCCTTAACCTCCACATCGTGCATTTGGGCAAATTTATCCACGTAGTTATTGAAATTGCAGAGCAGAATATACTTTCCGAAATTTTCTAATTCTTCTCCTGTATATCGGGGTAACCAGTTCGCAACAATCTCTTCTTTTGATTTCATAATCAGTTCGATTTATTTCGAAAGTAGATAAAAAAAACGGGAGCAAAAAGCTCCCGTTTCACTTAATCGTTATAGGTTTTAATGTCTGCCAAAAACAGTTACAACAGCACGTCTCCGGGCTCTGTTTTTCGTGTCATAGACAAACGTGATATTTTTAATGATGCGCTTGCCTCCGTTAAGATCGATCATTCTTGATTCACTTCCACGTACAAAATCATGTCGGAGTTCAATTTCATCTTTTTCACCGTTTCCATATTCGACTACGAGTCTGTGCATATTTACAGCCCCACCTCGTACCTCAATCTTTAATTTGGTAAAACCTCCATCGTTAGCTCCAACGTGAATGACATCGCGATCCAAACCGTAGTTTACAACACGCGACCCTAATTTCTCCCATTCCTGAGCCTGGGCTGTGGAAATCATTGCAATAAATGCGAATAAAATAAATGCTAAATTCTTTTTCATGCTAAGTGTTTTCGTGTTTGACAGTCAGCAAGATAGAAAGTTTAATTCTGAATGAAAAATTATTTCAATTCAGCTTTGGCGCTTTTCGTTCCGATTTCCCGTGTAATAAAATCCTTGTCTAGTTTGGGCGATCTTGCAGGTGAATATTCCCGGCCGTAAAAAATGATCTGTAAATGCAATTTATTCCATAGTTCCTTTGGGAACAGGATTTTAGCATCTTTTTCCGTTTGCACCACATTCTTTCCGGATGTTAGTCCCCATCTGGTCATCAAACGATGAATATGCGTGTCAACAGGAAATGCAGGTACTCCAAAGGCTTGCGACATAACGACAGAAGCCGTCTTGTGTCCTACTCCAGGTAATTCCTCCAACAAAGCAAAATCTGCTGGGACTTCGCCATTGTATTTTTCCACTAAAATGCGTGAAAGTCCGGAAATAGCCTTTGATTTTCGGGGAGAGAGTCCGCAAGGTTTAATAATCGCTTCAATTCTTTCCACCGGAACTTTCACCATATCGAACGGATTGTCGGCAATAGCAAACAAGAGAGGAGTTATCTTATTTACGCGCTCATCGGTACACTGTGCAGATAATAAGACAGCGATCAATAAGGTATATGCATCCGTGTGATCCAACGGAATCGGAGTTTTTGGATATAACTTTTCCAATTCATGGATAACGTACGCAGCTTTTTCTTTTTTCGTCATTTTAACTTAAATCCGTTTTTCAGAAAATTAATGAATTCTTTTCGTTGACGGGAAGAGGTGAAGATGCGTTTCATTTCACTCCAACCGGAAGAGCTGTCATTTTCTGATGATTCATCATTTGCTTTAGATTGGACATCTGTTTCTGAAGGTCGGTTTTCGGATTCTAATTCGTCCATTACTTTCAAAAGTCTGTCTTCCGCTTTCATTAAACGGTCAGCTTGCTCAAATCGCTTTTGCGCTTCTCCCTGATACCCTTTCTGTTCCAAAAGTAATCCCAGGTTATTGTGTGCTATTGCGTCTTCAGGGTCTAATTCAATAGCTTTTTGATAATCGGCAATTGCCAGATCAATTTGTTTGAAATGACTCAAAGCAAAAGCCCTGCATGCGTATCTGTAACTGTAGTCGGGTTGCAATTCTATTGCAGTATTCAAATAACTCAGACATAATTTTTCATCCTCCTTGTGCAGATAAGCCACACCTATATCAGACATTAAATCAGGAGAAGTTTGATTTTCATTCAGAACCTCCAGGTAAAGTTTTAATGCTTCATCTATCTTTCCTTCTCTCAGTAACAGATCTGCTCCTTCATGTTTCTTGTTCACAAACATCTTTTCGACTAATTTTGTACAAAGATATGGAGTTCCCGCAATACAGAAGATTATCTAATAAGAAGTCGTTTTATCGCATCGACTCAATGGAGCGATTTGTCGAGGTACAGATCGTTGGAAGCAAGTATTTTGCACATGATATTGAAGCAAAACAATATCCCGAAATGCTGCGGATAAGAGAAATGTTATCTTTTTCCCTTCAGGATATAGAATTGTCTGATGAAGCCGAGTTTACATGAAGCCGAGTTTACCTCGCATTTAATGCACGCAATTACTGTTTGATCAGTTTCTTTGTCATTTGACCATTCCGGATATAGTAGACACCACTATTCAGTCGGTTCAACTGTATCGTGTTTTCACCTGCGTGAAGTGCAATGCGCTCTAATTTTCTTCCTGTTTCATCAAAAATGAAGACTTCGGTGTCTGTTTCGGAATGCATGATCAGTTTATCGTGCGCCGGATTGGGATAAAAAGAAATGGACCCCAGATTAATCTCATCTATCCCGGCAGGGGCAGGGTTACTATTACTCCATTGTCTGAAGAATCTCCAGATTTCCTGGATTTCCGTAATGTCATTTACCGGTTCGTAGAAATAGGCATGCGTACCACCATTTACCCGAATCAATTCAACTGAGGCATTCGGTGTACAGCCCTGAATAACAAAATCATCGAAAGTCAGACCATCGGAAGCGGTATCAGCAAAACGTGTTGAATCCGTTGCAGGAGCACAGGAATGCTGGTCTCTCCAAAACTGAAATGATTGCGTAGCAAGTTGCAATGTCGGGATTGGTCCGGAATCATAAGGAACCGTACCGTCAGCTGTTCCATGTATGTGAATTACCGGAGTGAGATAGGTCGGAGCACAACTGCTGTAATCACTTGTAGACATTGCTCCGGACATCACACCAATCGCTGCAATTCTGTCGTTCATGTTACAAGCCAGGTGATAAGACATGATTGCGCCCATCGAAAATCCACAAACGTAAATCCGGGTCGGATCAGCATTGTAATCATTGATCATCAGGTTTGTCATCGCATTGAAAAAACTAAGGTCATCAATGTTAGGAGAAAGTAAAGTTCCGTTATTCCATGCCGTTTGACCAAAGCTGTTTACAACTCCTTGCGGATAAATAGGAATAAAGCGGGCTGTATCTGACATGAAGTTTAAACCTATGCCGGACATATTCTGAGCATTGTCGCCTAGGCCATGTAGACAAAATACCACAGGAAGGGATTCGGTACCCGGATCAAATCCACTTGGCAGATATTGAATATAATCCCGTGTTACTCCGCTGATGTCAACTGCTTCATTTGTTTGTTGAGAAAAAGTAATCGTTGTTATGAATAATAAGGCGGAAGGCAATAAAAGCTTAAGCATGTTCTTTTTTTTGTTAATATACACATTTCTGTTTTTTAATGTTGTATC
>QKAV01000195.1 GCA_003247185.1 Crocinitomicaceae bacterium | reverse complement strand
TTTGATATTACTTCCGAAGGGTTCTCAGTGAAAGAAAATAACAACGGTTCTTCTTCTGTTCAATTCAGTTGGGCCGCAACTACATCAATGAAAGGTGGAGCAGTTAACAATTCGCCAGAGATCATCGCAAATGATTTTGAAACGAAAATGGACGGTTTGATGATCAATGATGGTGATCCGAACGCAACAGCTCAACCAGTATGGTGGGATGGAACAAATATTCGTTTCGACCAACCTGCTGTAACTAAAACACCTAATGATCCAAATCCTGGAACAATCAGAGGTGGAGCTACATCAAATCAGTAATAAAAGAATTATATGATATGAATGGGGAGAATGGAAACATTCTCCCCCTTTTTTTTATTGTATAATCACGCTTTGATGGCTGGAACTGTAAGCGCTGAAGTATCCCAGGGCACCATTACTCCAGTTATTGGTTGGATTACCCGGAGCGGCACTGTTCTGGCTTCCGGAGATGCTTTGAGCTTCATCAATGTAATCATATATACGCTTGTCAATGCTTCGTAATTCCATGTGAACAGAATCATTCAATTGATAAAAGTTGTTCAGGAATAGGGGACGTTGAACATAATTTCCATCCGTTAGTTGATCATCCTGCGTGAAAAAGTCGTCCAAAGTATTGAAAAGGGTATCATTACGTGATAAAAGGACCTGATAGTAATTGGTTTCTCCTGCCGGATCGTTGAAGTTCATGAATGGTGCGTAACCTCCTCCGGAACCGAAAAATCCATCAAAATACTCATAGGTAATAGGATCTAATTGAACCGGGGATGACATTTTGCACTGCGCACTATAATTTGCACCATCAATACTCACATTTAAGGTATACTCCGTATTAAATTCAGGAGCATAGGCGCTAAGAATATAGGTACCGTTTGAACTGAAGGGAACAGAAGTAATTATTCCGGAAGCATTTACAATTTCTACTATCGCATTATTAACTTCAGGCGAAGGGGTGTTGTCGAAGTAATTGGAAGTTACTGTTATTCGAACCCGAAGAGTGGAGTCTTCGGCAGAATAATTTGCTTCTATTACATGCGCCGGATTGGCTTCGTTCAGATCTACATCGATCACTTTCTGACAAGATGTAAAAGCAGTAAAGGCAAAGAGTATGTAGAATAATTTTTTCATCTTATTTCAAATTAAAATTATAAGTAACAGATGGTATGATTTTAAATAATGTTGTTTTTACAGCTTCTGTATTTCCGGTTTCAGCATTTTCTTGGAATGTAATACTGAAGGCATTTTCCCTGCTATATGCATTGTATACCGAAAAATTGATGTTGTGCTCAAATTTCTCCGAGTCTTTAAGGTACCAGGTCACACCAAGATCCAAACGGTGATAATTCGGGAACCGATATCCGTTTCTTTCCGTGTAATAAGGGATGTAAACCCCGTTCACCTCATATTTCCCGGAAGGGAAAGTAACCGCATCTCCCGTATAATAGACCCAGCTGGAAGCCAATGAAATATGATCATTTAGCTTGTACATGAGTACAACGGCAATATCATGAATGCGGTCCTGTCTGGCAGAAAAGGTTTTACCGTTATTTATAGCATCAAAATTTCTTAATGAACGGGACAGCGTATAACTGATCCATCCGGTTAATTTCCCCTTTTTCTTTTGAATCTGGAGTTCGACACCGTAGGCTTTTCCGGTCCCGTAGATTAGTTCTCCTTCAACCAGATCGTTCAGGACTGTCTGTGCACCATTTCTGTAGTCAATCTGATTTTGCAGGTACTTGTAGTACACTTCTGTTGAGAGTGCATACATGTTAGACTTCAGATTGTGGTAGTAACCTAAGGCAATCTGGTCTGCTATCTGGGGTTTTACATTGTTCGAGCTTGGAACCCAAACATCTGTAGGACTGCTGGTTGTAGAGTTGGAAAGTTGATGAAGGAACTGATAATTGCGATTATAGCCCAGTTTGATGGAGTTGTTTTCTGTCAGTACAAAACTCATGGATAACCTTGGTTCCAGTCCTCCCTGATATTTTATCGATTCAAAGCTCTTGTAGGTTGTGGTGTCTGTTACATTTCCTTCCGCATCGAATTCATAGGCATTTCCCTTTCCGATAAGATCAAAACCTGCATATCTTAAACCATAATTGATGTTCCATCTTGCGCCAAGTTTCATCTCATTCTGAATGTATGCGCTGACTTCAAGTGCATAGCGGGAGTCAAGAATTACTTCATTAAATGATTCATTGGATCCGGTTAAGGCTCCCGGTTTAAATGTGTGGTAAATTCCCTGGAATCCGAATTTGAGGTTATTACTATTGTTCAGGAAATAGGAGAAATCCTGCTTAATATTCCAGTCTTCAATGGATGATTTGACACCAAACCCATCATTGCCGGAACCAATATTAAACTGATAGTCAAAATTACTGTAGATAACAGAAGTATTGGAAAACAGTTTTTTATTAATGATATGATTCCATCTTAATGTCGCGGTAGTATTTCCCCAGTTGAAACCAAAGATATCGCTGAATCCGAATTTGTCGCGTCCAAAATAACCCGAAAGGAAAATACGATCTTTTTCTCCCAGACGGTAATTCGCCTTGGCATTGAGATCATAGAAGTACAATTTGGTATTTCTTTGATCTTCATTCGGAGCAAGTTTTAGAAAAAGATCGGCATAACTTCTTCTTCCTGAAATGATGAATGAGCCTTTGTCTTTTACGATCGGAGCTTCCAGTGTCAGACGGGAAGAGATAAGACCAATACCTCCTGACATGTCAAATTTCTTCATGTTCCCGTCCCGCATCTTAACGTCCATAACGGATGATGCCCGACCTCCATACTGGGCAGGAATCCCCGATTTGTACAAGGACACGTCTTTTACAGCATCCGAATTAAATACCGAGAAAAATCCGAGTAAATGGGAGGCATTGTAAACCGGAGCTTCATCCAGGAGGATTAAGTTTTGATCCGTACCTCCACCGCGTACGTAAAATCCGGCGTTTCCTTCTCCAGCAGATTTCACTCCAGGTGTGAGTTGTAAGGTTTTCATAATGTCCTTCTCCCCAAAAATGACAGGTATTGTTTCGATTGATTTAGGGTCGAATTTCGTCACATTCATTTCTGAGGATGTAATGTTTTCATTCTCTTTTACGGCTGTAACTTTTACTTCTTCGATTTCCTGAACATCTTCAGGTATTTCAAGTTCAACGTTTAATGTAATATCCTTATCCAGTTGAAGGGGAATTTCTTTCGGGTCATATCCCGTAGAACGGATGATCAGTGTGTAACTTCCAGAATCTAAGGTTAAACTGTAAAAACCATAGGAATTTGTTAAAGCTCCCACATTTGTCAGCTCTTTAACTTTAATGGATGCGCCATAGATGTCTTCGCCGTCAAGAGCATCTTTAACAGAGCCTGAAACTGTGTATTTCTGACCGAATGAGGTGAATGAAATCAGTGCTAATAAAAATAAAATGATCTTCATGTTGAATGTATGTGGTGGACAAAATTAGTATGCATTCACAGCAATTTCGGTGGAAATACACTAGTGGCAAAAATAGACTATAAACGGAAAATTTTGTTTAAGTTATTGTTAATAAGTGTAAACAAATTATCCTTCTTTATGATATCCGGGAAAGTCGGTTGGGATCTTGGTGGCCCGATCGTGCAGTACTATACTACCGGTAACTCCCACATTCAAAGAGTTGTTTCCTGGTAATTTGATTAGCATGTGGCATTTTTCGAGAATGAATTCGGGTAAACCTGTATCTTCTGCTCCGAGCAGGTATATTGCCCGCTTAGGATGCTCGAATTCATGAAGAAATTCAGCCCGATCATCCAACTCTACACCGATCAGTCGACAATCATACGGAATGTTGTTCAACAAATCATCAAATGTTTTGTAGTTAAAGAGTGGAATTCTGGACCATGTTCTGAGTACATCCGATGATTGTTTCTTATATCTTCCGTCAACGGTGAAAATGTATGAAGCACCAAGAATATAGGCAGATCTCCAAAGAGTTCCCAGGTTGTGGTGTGTTTTACCTTGATATACCCCTATTGCACAATATCCTTTGATGTTCTCTGTTTTCATATTGCAAAAATGGAAAATTCGCCTTAGAAATCGCAACTTTGTAAAAAATAGGGTATGGAATTCATTGCTGAAGATCTGGATAAATATGTATGCGAACACACGGAAAAGGAACCGGAAGTGTTGTATCAGCTAAACCGGGAGACACATTTGAATATATTGCAACCGAGAATGTTAAGCGGACATTTTCAGGGCAGGTTTTTAAGTATGATCTCTCACATGATCAAGCCAAAACGCATACTTGAGTTGGGAACATATACAGGGTACAGTGCTATTTGCCTGGCAGAGGGGTTGGCAGAAGGAGGAGAGCTGATTACAATTGATTGCAATGATGAGCGGGAGGAATTTGTGAACAAATACATCGAATTGTCAGGGAATAGAGGTAAAATTTTCCCTGTGATCGGTGATGCTATGGAGCAAATAGATTTGCTGGAAGGAGAATTTGATCTGGTTTTTATTGATGCAGATAAGGCCAATTACCCGAATTATTATGAAAAACTAATCAATCGTATTCCTACGGGAGGTTACATACTGATTGATAATGTTCTTTGGTCGGGAAAAGTAGTGAAGGAAGCAAAACCGAATGATCGGGATACCCAAACGCTTCAAAATCTGAACAGCCGTATTGCGGAGGACCAAAGAGTTGAAGTTGTTCTTTTACCTATACGAGACGGCTTGTCATTGATCCGCAAAAAGTAAAGTGTCAGTAGAGATCAGGGTATTGTGTGCGAAACAGTTTTTGCGCCTGATCAGATGTTGTTATGAGGCGTGTCTTATTCGGATCCACTTTCCAGTTTACGGATTGCAGGTAATTGATTTGTTTTTCGGCCAGTTTTCTTAGATACGGACCTCCATCCTGTTTTAAAGAATAGAGCGCATTCCGGTAGTCGGGGAGTATTTCTGAACTTTCCCAATCATAAATTGGAGAGTTATCCATTCCTGACATAAACCATAAGGATTCCGAAATCAGTTCCGAAGAAACAATTTCATTGACAACCGGGCTTTCCTTAGAAAGGAGTTTTTCTTCTTTGATCAGTCTTTCGGCAAATTCCATCCATTCAATGGAGAGGCCGGCATCATAGGTTATTTTATAGGGGTTTTTGGTTCGGAAGTTCAGGTATTTTACCATGTCCGGGCTTACAATTTCTCCGAATCTGTCAGACAAAAATTGGTAATCCGGAGCAATGAAATACATTCCTTCTTCCTGATCGGTAACAAATCCGTGTGCTTTGTATTTTCGGATCAATTCAGGTTTCAGCTCCCAGGTATCCTTTACAAGATCGCGCTCATCATCAAAATATACTTCTTCTGCCATGTCGTACATTTTACCCACAGTCAGAAGAAAAATACTGTCTACAAGAAGGGGGGAGGCTTCTTCCATTTCCGGTTCGAAATCATCCAGACAAGCAATCAGTGGTGCTTTAAAAGAGGCATGCCGGATACATTGTTTTAATGGCTCAAGTCCGTTGTCTTCATCTGTATCAAGTGATAAACTGTCAGGTAATTCAGTATCATCCCCGGTTATCGTTGTTTTTCCGCTTCGGGAAAGTTTGGAGGGGTCACTTTCACATGCAAACAACAAGAAGGAAATAAAAAAACAGGTGTATTTACTCATTTGTCTGTACTATTAGTCACTTGTGCTTCGGATTATAAACTGTATCTTGCACCCAAAGAATTAAAATGAAAGTTACAAAAAACACGGTAGTAAGTATAGATTATACATTACGAAACAAAGAAGGGGAAGTGATTGATACTTCAGCAGGAAGAGCTCCTTTGGTATATTTACACGGAGTTGGACAATTAATTCCGGGATTGGAGAATGCGCTTGAGGGGGAAGAAGCAGGTTGCAGCAAGCAGGTTGTGATCCCGGCGGAAGAAGCATACGGAGAAAGACACGATGAGTTGTTTCACGTTGTTTCAAAATCAGGATTTACCGGAGATGAGGAAATGTTTGAAGGAATGCAGGTTCAATTGGAAACGGATAATGGTCCTGCAATCGCAGTGATTTCAAAGATAGATGGGGAAGAGGTTACTTTAGACCTGAATCACCCACTTGCCGGAGAAGAATTGCACTTCGATGTTACAATAACCGAAGTACGGGAAGCTACGGATGAGGAGATCAGTCATGGTCACGTTCACGGACCGGGAGGACATCACCATTAATAGCATTAAAATAATTTAAGGCCCTGACTATTCCGAGACATATCGGAAGTCAGGGCTTTTTTGTTTTGAGTTTTTTAGATCCGATCAGTGCGAGGACCAAAGCGGTAATGGGTAGAATGGAAACGATATGATATAAGTGGTAACCAATTACACCATATAATGAAGCTGCAATAACCGGAAATAAGGCCATTGTAAAGGAGTTGATAGACTCGCTGATTCCCATGATTTCACCTTGCTTTTTGGGATCTGCATTGATAGAGATCAAAGCGTTGAAAGTCGGGAAGCAAAGTGACAATCCAAGATTCATGATGTAGTAGAACGACACGAATAACCATAAATTACTGGTGATCGTGATGCTGAAAAGTCCGATGGCAGCAAAACTAAGTCCAATAAGAAGCGTTTTAAACTCACCAAAGCGCTTGATAAACTGCTTGGAAAGGAAAGCCTGGTTAAAGGCCAGAAATAATCCGACAACGAGCATGAATAATCCGAGTTCTTTCTTGTCGAATTGAAACAGATCGATCAGGTACAGAGCAATCGTACCAATATAAAAAGCCATCATGGTAGTAAAGAAGAATTTTACCGTAAACAGCACTTTAATAATATAAGAAGGCTGTACTTCTTTTACCCTCTTAGGGATAAAAAGGGTGTTGAGAATCGATTGTTTTCTTCGTTCTCTGCGTTTATCCTCCGGTAGTGATTCCTTTAACCATGCAAATAAGGAGAACAGTGTGATCGTAGAGATGATAATTGCTACAATCATGGTTCCGAAAAAGCCAATGCTGGTAGAAGCACTCAGACCTCCAAGCCCTGGACCGATGATCATACCAATTCCTGCTATACCTCCCAAATAGCCAAAAATATATGACTTTTCATCTCGGGTGGTGATATCGGATATATAGGCATTGGTTACAGAGGCATTTCCACCTGTAATTCCGTCCAGAATCCTCGATGCTCCAATAACCCATAAAGGCAATGATAAACCTAGAATCGGGTAATCCGGGAGCATGAGCGCGAAGACAAATACAAACCAGCTGAGTAATGTACCGGCCTGAGAAATGATCAACACCTTTTTTCTGCCGACAGAATCAGATAAAGCCCCTAAAAATGGTGCTCCAATAAATTGAAATGCGGCATAACAGGTAAGAAGCAAGCCATACATCCATTCCGGAGCATGATATTCTTTCACTACGAAAGGAAGAATAGGCATCAGAATGCTGAAACCAAGTACATTTACAAACGTCAGGAGATAGGCAGGTAGAAACTTTTTCTTCACGGCTACAAATGTAGCTCAAATTGTATACCGTGGTATTTAATATATATTAAATAATTAAAAGGGATGAGGGACAGTAATTCTGAACTTACGTTTGGTCGTCGGATGAATGAAGGACAGGTATTCTGCGTGTAAATGCAAGCGTTCACCTTTATGTCCATAGAGGTCATCTCCTTTGATAGGAGCATTTAGCCCGGATTGATGAGCGGAATGGACGCGCAATTGATGTGTTCGACCGGTTGTAGGATAGAAGTAGATCAATGTTTCATCACCTCGTCGTTCGATTACTTCGTAATGAGTGATTGCCGTTTTACCATGTTCATAACAGACAAGTTGGTTCGGGCGATTATCCAAATCTACCCGAAGTGGCAATTCTATTCTCCCGTTGTCGGATTCCACATTTCCTTCCAGAAGTGCCACATATCTTTTCTTGACAGTACGTTTAATAAATTGGCGTTGCAAAAAGCGGTGCGCAGATTCATTTTTAGCGACCAACAAAATACCGGAAGTCGACATATCTAACCTATGCACCAGCAAAGGACCAGTAGCGTCCGGGTATTGTGCTTTGATTCTTGAATAAACGGAATCTGTTATGTTCTTTCCAGGTACGGAAAGGAATTCTGCAGGTTTGTCAACTATAAGAATGGCATCGTCTTCATATACTATCGTGAATACCTTGTCCTCGGCAGGGTTTTGCAGCATTGGATTTTCGTCCACCTGAAGCCCTTCTAACATGTGTCCTAGAATAGGTTCGCATTTTCCTCTGCAGGATGGATAAAACTCACCGTGTTTACGAACTTCTGATTTTGGAGAAGCTCCCCACCAGAACTCAGCAAATGTGACAGGAGTTAAGTCATGCAGATAAGCATATTGAAGAAGTTTAGGCGCAGCACATTCTCCCGCACCGGCAGGAGGAAGCTCAATGCCGAAATCGTTAAAGATATCCAGTAGACTTTTTTCCTTTTGTTGGTGGTTGAGAAAGGTATAGTTCCGAAAAATCTTTTGCTGCAGTCGATTTGACTTCTGCCTTCTTTCTTCCTTTAAATCATTTATTTCCTCGCGTAACAGATTGAGTTTTGTTTCGAGTTTGTCAATGTTTTCCTGGACAGATGCTTTTAGTTTTTTCAATTGGTAACTGAGCTCAATGCTTTCCTTTTTCAGAGCGTATTCCAGTTCGTTTTGTTCATCCGGAGTCAGATTTAATTGTGCGTGAAGGCGTTTTTCATCGCGTTTCAACTTCTCAGATTTGATGAGCGCTTTAAGAACGTCGATTTCCATCTCTGACCGGAGTTTTTCCTCTTCGACGGCTCGTTCCAGTTTTTTCAATTCATCTGATTGCTCTAGCGCCTCCAGTTTCAACGTCAGCGCATTTACCTCCTGTTCTTCTGCCTTAAAAAATCCAAGATCATCCAAGAGATCGAATACAGGAGGGACAAAGCCTTCATGGTGATTGGCATCTGCAAGCTTTCCTGAAAAT
>QKAV01000102.1 GCA_003247185.1 Crocinitomicaceae bacterium | reverse complement strand
AAATCGCCCATCACACCAAATAAAACAGGATTATTATTGGAATTTCCAAGCGTATTGTCAGTCGCTATGAATTCCCATACAAAATCGGAATCTCCGGATAAGAAACCATCACAATCCACATTATTCGTAACAGATACAGAGAGTACCCGCACGTTAATAGTAGCCTGTGTCCTTCCAGAGAAAGCCAGGATTGAAGACAATCCGCCTGCCAGGGCGAAAAGCTTCCATTTCACAGTAGTCATTTATGTCTAGGTATAATTACCTCATCAACAGAGAAACCGGGTTCTCCATAAGTTTTTTGAATGTTTGAAGGAATGCAGCGCCAGATGCTCCATCAACTACCCTGTGATCACAAGATAGCGTTACCTTCATAACATTCCCTGGTACCACCGCTCCTTTCTTCACCACAGGTACCTCTTTGATTCCACCCACAGCCATAATACAGCTATCCGGTGGATTTACAATCGCCGTAAACTCTTCAATCCCAAACATTCCAAGATTAGAGATGGTAAATGTATTTCCTTCCCAATCTGACGGTTGTAGTTTTTTATCTTTCGCCTTTTGAGCGTATTCTTTTACTTCTGCATTAATAGAAGGCAGGTCCTTTCCATCCGCAAAACGAACCACAGGAACAAGCAATCCTTCATCAACTGCTACCGCAACACCAATATGAACGTGATCATTTCGACGAATCACATCTCCCAACCAAGAACTGTTGATCGCAGGGTGCTCGCGAAGTGCCAAAGCACAGGCCTTGATGACCATATCATTATAAGAAACCTTGATCCCTTCTGCTTCGGAAATTTGCGAACGAATAGCTATTGCATTGTCCATATCAATATCTAATGTAAGATAGAAATGCGGTGCAGTAAACTTACTCTCTGCCAAACGTTTAGCTATTGTCTTACGCATTTGAGAAATAGGAAGATCAGTATAGGACTCTACTCCCGAGAATGAGCTTCTTCTTACCTGTCCTCCACCTGCGTAAGGTACGTAGTGCTCAACGTCGCGTTTTACAATTCGTCCTCCTTCTCCTGTTCCCGGAACAAAGCTTAAATCAATTCCCTTTTCATTAGCTAGTTTCTTTGCCAACGGAGATGCAAATACTCTTCCGTTTGAATCCGAAACCACTGCCGGAGCTACAGGTACCGGAGCAGACTTAACCTCTACCCTTTTCTCTGCAACAGGCTCTGGTGTTACAGGTGCCGGTTCCGGTTTAACTTCTTCTTTTGCAGATTCGGCAGGAGCACTATTCTTAGCTTCTGCAATGATCTTATCTACGTCCTCGCCTTCTTGTCCGATAATCGCCAATAATGAATTAACAGGAGCTGTTGCGCCTTTTTCAACGCCAATGTATAATAACACCCCGTCGTAAAACGACTCAAATTCCATTGTAGCTTTGTCCGTTTCTATCTCGGCCAATACTTCTCCCGATGAAACTTTATCTCCAACTTTCTTTGTCCACTCTGCAACAACACCTTCAGTCATTGTGTCGCTCAGTTTCGGCATGTAAATGATCTCCGCCATTTTATCTGTCTTGTTCTCTGATTAATATTCTTTGATATAAGGATAATCCGGTTCTACATAGATATCCTCATACAATGCACTTCCTTCCGGATATGGTGAGTTCTCTGCAAAGTCTACTGACTCCTGTACTTCCTTTTTCACCCATTCATCAATCGCATCCAGTTCCTTTTGCGAAAGCCATTTATTATCCTTGATCACATTCAAACAATGTTCAATCGGATCCTGCTCCATCCATTCGGAAACCTCTTCTTTCGTTCTGTATTTCTGAGGATCAGACATGGAGTGTCCTTTATAACGATATGTTCTGATATCCAATAAAGTAGGTCCTTCACCTTTTCTTGCTCTTGTAGCAGCTTCTTCAATCGCCTCGTGCACGGCTTCCGGACTCATTCCGTTAACCGCTTTTGAAGGCATTTCATAAGACAATCCGATTTTCGACAAATCAGTAACGTTTGTTGTACGTTCTACCGATGTACCCATCGCATAATTGTTGTTTTCAATAATGAAAATAACCGGAAGTTTCCAGTTCATTGCCATATTGAATGTCTCGTGCAAAGCCCCCTGGCGCACTGCTCCGTCTCCCATAGAGACAAAAACAACATTACCTGTTTTATTATATTTCTCTGCAAATGCCACACCTGCTCCCATAGGAATCTGAGCACCAACGATACCATGACCTCCCATGAAATTTACTTCTTTATCGAAGAAGTGCATAGATCCTCCCTTTCCTTTGGAACATCCTGTAGTTCTACCATAAAGCTCGGCCATTAATACTCTGGGATCAGTTCCCAAAGCAATCGGATGACCATGATCGCGATAAGCAGTCATGTGTTTATCATCTTTCTGACAAGCACTGGCAGTTCCTACAACGATGGCCTCCTGTCCGATGTACAAGTGACAAAATCCTCCGAATTTTTGTTGAATATACAATTGACCTGTCTTCTCTTCGAACTTGCGAATAAGAAGCATGTCCTTATACCATTTTACGTATGTTTCCTTGGGGAATTTGGTCGTCGCCTTGGCAGTTCCGGCTTTTGACGTTTTACTCTGTGTTTTAACAGCCATATCCTATAAAATGTGTTTGGGGTAGCAAATATATCAATTTATCAATGGAAGTTTCTATGGTTCCCGAATAAATAATTGTTTGATCTCGGTTAAAGGTATCGAGAATTCTGTTGGTCCGTATGCATAAGCAGTAATCTCATAATTGTTAAAGTAAAACACGAGATCATCCTCAACGAAATAGAAATTATCATTTAACGCAAACTTTCCATCCTCGAACCAGAAGCCTTCTTCCGTAAGATCTGCATCCGGGCTGATTTCCCGAGCTCTCCTGAAATACACCTCTGCAATTTTTGTAAGCTCCTCAACATCTCCAACAAAATCAGTAATAGAAAGACGCTTTCCGTTCTTTTTGTCATAATGGACAAATTCCACTGAACTATTAGGGTGAGCTCCTCCCGAATAATTGTATTCTATCAGATCCAGCGTAACATAATCTTTGTGATCTGTAATAGTTGCACTTGCGTCAATGAACCAAAGATTATAATACTCTTCTTCTACAAACTCCAGATTCTGACTCTTATATGAATTCAACGCCTCCAGTACAAATGCTTTATCAGGAATATTAATTGCAGTAGAGGATTCTCCAAACGTTAATTCCGTTACAAATCTTGCTATCCGGCGGTCAATGGAATCCATGAACGCTTTTTTTGCTTTTGGATAATAGGCATATTCCATTCGCAATGAGGTTGTATCTTTATTGTCAGGCGAGTTGTATTTAACCTCTACAATCTCCTTTCGGGCCTTTTTCGGCTGTCCGAAGGCTATTCCTCCCAATAAAAACACAAATGCAAGAGTCCCGAGTCTGATCATTTTCCAAAAGTTAGCGGTAAAAGGTCCGATGCTGAGAAAAACACTGTTGCAATATCATTCTTATCTACCAAAATGATTCTGATGGCGCTATCCTGACGCATTTCACTTTCACACATCACCTGTCTGCATCCGCCACATGGTGATAATGCTGCTCCATCCGGTAAAAGATCCCCTTCCGCAACTATTGCCATTGTAAGTGCCCGCACACCCGGATATTGTGCTCCTGCTGCAAATAATGCCACACGTTCAGCGCACAAACCACTCGGATAAGCAATATTTTCCTGATTACTTCCTGAGATCACTTCTCCGTTTTCAAGCAATACGGATGCCCCAACTTTAAACTTACTATATGGTGCATAGGCGTTTTTACTCACTTCTCTTGCCTTTGTAACCAATAACTGCTCTTTCTCAGATAATTCTGTCAAATGAAACTTTTCGTAAGAAATTCGTATCTCCTCTTTCATAATCAAACACCGTATTTGTTTCAAAAGAAGTAATTTTTTTCGCTACTCACAATCTACTTGGTAGTAAAGTACAATCTAGCTACCTTTGCAGCCTATGTCGCAAAGTAAAACAGTAGCCTTTTATACGCTTGGTTGTAAACTGAATTTTTCAGAAACATCAACCATCGGCCGACAATTTACAGATGCAGGATTTGCAAAGGTAGATTTTGACGACCGACCTGATATTGTTGTAATCAACACTTGTAGTGTAACGGACAATGCAGACAAGAAATGCAGACAATTAGTTAAGCGTGCCAAAAGAAACAACGGAGAGGCTGTTGTTATCATTATTGGTTGTTATGCCCAGCTAAAGCCGGAAGAAATTTCAGCTATTCCGGGCGTTAACCTTGTACTGGGGGCAAATGAGAAATTTAATGCCCTTGAATATATAGATCAACTGGAGACATCTTCTACTGTGGTTCAGAATGAAAGTATTAAGCAAACGAAAGAATTCGTTCCCGCGTTTTCAATTGGTGACAGAACCCGTTCATTCCTTAAAGTTCAGGATGGATGTGATTATTTCTGTACATTTTGTACCATCCCTCTTGCCAGAGGGAAAAGTAGAAATGCCAGCATTCAGGAAACTATTGCCGAAGCGGAAAAAATTGCGGACACCGAAATAAAAGAAGTTGTATTAACCGGTGTAAACATTGGAGATTTTGGTCAGGGAGGTGATGAAAATTTCGAAATGCTGGTTAAGGCACTGGACGAAGTTGAAGGCATAGACAGATTCCGGATTTCTTCGATAGAACCTAATTTGCTTTCAGATTCGATCATAGAATTCTGTCTGAAAGATTCAAAGCGCTTTGTTCCCCATTTCCATATTCCATTGCAATCCGGAAGCAACAAGCTTCTAAAAGCAATGCGAAGAAAATATGAAAGGGAGTTATTTGCGAACCGAATTCATCGAATTAAACAAATTGATCCTTCCACTTGTATTGGCGTGGATGTTATTGTAGGGTTCCCCGGGGAGACAGATGAGGATTTTAATGAAACTGTTGATTTTTTGAAGGATCTTCCTATATCCTATTTACATGTCTTCACATATTCGGAAAGAGCGAATACTACGGCAGTAAAAATGGCCGATCCTGTTCCGATGGAAAAGAGAAAGGAACGAAGCAAAATTCTGCATATTCTTTCCAATAAAAAGAAGAGAGCCTTTTATGAAGAACAGACCGGTAAAGACATGGTAGTCTTATTTGAAGGCGAGGAAAATGAAGGATATATGTTTGGATTTACTCCGAATTATGTCAAGGTGCGAATACCTTACAACGAAGAACTGGCGAATCAACTTGTTGTTACAAACCTTTCCGAAATCGGGCGTGACGGAAACGTGACCGGATTAATTCGTGAAGTGGTAACTGTTTAGTCGTTACATTCAGGATTCACAGAATCTTAGCTTTTTTCTTTATTTTTTAATCCCGGAAGTCATTATTTTTACCATATGACCGTATTTAAAACTATACTGCTCTTATGTTTAGCTACATTGTTAAATAGCAGTAATCTGTTCGCATCTACGATATATGACACCTTGTACATTAACAGGGATACCATTGAAATGGGGAATCTGTTAACCAATAGATGCGTTTTTAACAGATCAAACACATTTGATAAACAAAATGCTCACATCGATCTGGCAATCGGCGATATGCTGGAACTTACCGTATTCAATACAGACACACTGGATCATGAAGTTTCCATTGTAAATGGAAGTGTACTTGGAAGTATAGGTCCCGGAGCAAACTCTTCTTATTCCATTCCTTACTCCGATTTCGGAACGTACGGAATAAAATGCAGTGACATCATCGGTGACATTCTTGGTGCCTTTTGTGTTGTACGTGTCGGAATCCCTTCACAGCACAACTTTATTTGGAATATGTGGGAGACAAATGATACGCTCGGGCTTGACATCGGACATGAAATTATCAGTCAATTCCCTACGGATTATAAACCGAATATTTCAACAATTAACGGATTGAACTTTCCTATTACCAGTACCGATACACTTGGCCATGTAACAGGAAATATTGGAGATACGATTTACATTTCCATTGTGAATTCCGGGAATATGGTTCATACCCTGCATTTTCATGGTTACCATGTGATGGTTAAACAAATAGCTCAAAATACGAGAATGTTGAATTGGTCAAAAGACACAGTTCCTTTCTTTGAAGATGAAACAGCTACAGTTGTACTTGTTCCCGATCAGGAGGGAATGTATCCGGTACATGATCACAACCTGATCTCCGTATTGACAGTGAACACCTATCCCGGAGGAATGATAACCATGTTAAACATTGCACCATGATAAGAGTATCTTTACTGACACTATTGATCACCGCATTTACTTCATTTGGACAAGTAAATCACACGATTTGGATGCAATCCAGAATGAACGGATCTCTGGAAATGGATGGAGGCGCTATCACTCAATTCTGGGGATATGGTTTGTACACGCCACCTGATCTGGGCGGAAAAATCCTGATTCCCGGACCGCTGTTAAGATATAATGAGGGAGACACATTAATTGTGAACATGTATAATAACTCCCCTGAACACCATACCATTCATTGGCATGGATTAGACGTAGACATGGAAAATGACGGGGTCCCTACCACTTCTGCTCCTGTCCTCACCGATTCTATGAGAACCTATAAAGTTCCGTGTAAAAAATCCGGAACATACAATTACCATTGTCATGTGATGACATCTCTGCACCTTGCCATGGGAATGTACGGTCTCTTCATAATAGATCCGGATGATACAAGAACGCGCATTTACACCAATGGACCACGTTATACAAAAGATTACAACTGGCTTGCCAGTGAACTGAATCAAAACTGGTCTGACAACCCTTTATCCCCCGGACTACTTTCGCTTTACGAACCCACTTACCTAATGGTAAATGGGAAATCAGGATCTCAACTACATCTGGGAGATGATGATGTTACCGGTAGTATCACCGATTCCATAGCTATCCGAATGGCCAATATGGGTTATGGTTTGGTACGCTACATCTTCCCGGCTGATGCACACAATAAAATTTACATGTCCGACGGACGTCCGCTGCCGAACATAATCGAATCAGACACTGTAGAAGTTTACAGTGGTGAAAGGTTTACAAGTATTCTGTATCCCGATACGGAAATCAATGACAGTGTCATTGTGGAATATTATGACTTAAGAAAGAAACAATTGGTCGGAACAAACACCATCCCTATTCATATAACACCGTTGGGAATAGATGAATTAACGGAATCAAACTCACTCACATTACTTGGTAATCCTGTTGATGATATCCTGATATTACATTCTGATAATTTGGATAAGGTGGATGTGAAGTTATTCAACTACTTAGGAAAAGAAGTACTGTCATTTAATCTAAATACAGGGATTTCCTACATTCCTATCTCTATAACACCTGGTAGTTATATTCTTGTAAGCGAAAAAGGGGAACGCATCAATTTCATTAAACTTTAATTGCCCTTGTCATTTCTCTTTTTCCGGGAGGTCCGGGAAGAGATTCAACAAGAAATCCCAATGATTTCAAATCTCTTTTAAACTGACCCCGGGCGGCGTACGTAACCAGAATACCGTTTGGAGCCAGCATGTCATACATTTTTTGAAGAACGGTAATGTCCCACATTTCAGACTGTGCCCTGTAGCCGAACGCATCAAAGTAGACAAGATCATAACTATTGATTTCAGGAGTAAAATCCTGAATCTTTTGATGGATCTTTTGCAATTCGAAGTAATCCGACACACCAATACTCTTGTTCCATTCCGACAGATGCATGTGCTTAAACTCCTCTGTCAGTTCCTTTGAAATCAAATCTGCGTAATTCAGCTTTTCAACAAGATCTTCCGAAACCGGAAAGGCCTCTATTCCGTGATATATGATTTTAACATGATTCTCACGCGCAAAATTCAAAGTAAGTAAAGCATTTAAACCTGTTCCGAAACCTACTTCAAAAATGTTAATCTCAGGTTTACGGATCGCCTTAAGCCCATTCTCTATAAAAACATGAACCGCCTCCCGTATAGCACCGTGCGAGGAGTGGTAATGCTCATTCAATTCGGGAATAAACAAACTGGACGAACCATCTTCTGTGATTACATGCTCGATCATGAAACAAAATTAACAATTGTGGATATCGTACGTTCATAACGTCTTACTAATTTCTGTTCATTTTTTATTCAGATATCGCTCCACGAATCCGTATATTTGGAGGATGGAGAATCAACAGAACAACTCTCGAAAGCCCGTTCAGCGACTTTCAAAAGCACCAGCGAATGCCGGAAATGACTTTGGGCGTATCCCGCCACAGGCAGTTGATCTGGAGCAAGCTGTTCTGGGGGCAATGATGTTGGAACGAAATGCAGTAACAGATGCAATCGACATTCTCCAAAAAGAAAGTTTTTACGACCCGAAACACCAATTCATTTTTGGTGTAATTAAGGAATTATTCGGTCGTTCGAAACCCATCGACTTACTTACGGTTACAGACCAGTTAAAAAGAAACGGCGAACTGGAAGCTGCAGGTGGTGCAATTTATCTATCTCAGTTAACCAGTAGAATTGCTTCAACAGCGCATATTGAGTACCACGCCCGGGTTATTTCTGAAAAATACATTAAGCGGGAATTGATCCGAATGAGCTCTGAAGTCATGCGTGACGCTTTTGATGATACCAATGATGTTTTCGATGTATTGAATAAAGCGGAGTCAGATCTATTTAAGATCGCAGAGAACAACATGGGACGTGCCGTAAATGATATGCCTTCCGTTGTTCGCGAAGCGATTGAAGAAATTGAAAAAGCCGCTCAAAACAGTGACGGTATTTCCGGAGTACCAACAGGGTTCTTTGAATTAGATAAATTAACGGCAGGTTGGCAACGTTCGGATATGATCGTAATTGCAGCCCGTCCCGCAATGGGTAAAACAGCCTTCGTTTTGTCAATGGCAAGAAACACTGCTGTGGACCACAATATGGGGGTTGCGATCTTCTCATTGGAGATGTCGTCCGTGCAATTAGTAAAGCGTTTGATTGCATCCGAAGCTCGATTAAGTGCCGAAAAACTAAGGAAAGGTGATTTGGCTGAACACGAATTTCAGCAATTACAC
>QKAV01000106.1 GCA_003247185.1 Crocinitomicaceae bacterium | reverse complement strand
TTTGTGGGAATGAGAATGCAGGAAGTTGCCTTAGCCGGGCAAGCTTCATTCAATATTACTCTGGAAGAAGAAACTGCCGACCTTGAAGAGGTGGTAGTTGTAGGGTATGGTAATCAAAAGAAAGAGTCTGTTACTGGTGCAATTTCATCTGTTCGTACAGAAGAACTGAAGCAGAGTTCTGCTCCTAACCTTTCGGTTGCCCTTTCTGGTCAACTTCCTGGTTTGACAGTTATGCAGACATCCGGGCAACCGGGAGCCGATAATGTTAACCTTTACTTAAGAGGTTTGGGAACATTGAATGATGCATCTCCACTTATTTTGATTGATGGTATTCCAAGGGACAATATTGATAAACTGGATCCAAATGAGGTTGAATCAATCTCAATTCTTAAGGATGCATCAGCAACTGCGGTATTTGGGGTTCGCGGAGCAAACGGTGTAATTATTATCACTACCAGAAGAGGTCAGGAAGGTAAATCAGAACTTAATATTACAGTGAATCAAAGTTATCAGAAGTTTTTGGTACAGAATGACCGGATTCACTCCTGGGATTTTGCAGAACTTCGCAATCAGGCCTATTTGAATGGTAATCCTAATGCATCAGATGAAGATTTGCCATTTACCCAATATATGATTGACAAATATAAAAGTGGTGAAGATCCCGTTTTTTATCCTGACCGCGATGTATTCCATGATTATTTTCGTGACTGGGCTCCTCAAACAAGGATAAATTCGAATTTTAACGGAGGTGGGGAATATTTCTCATATTTCTTAAATGCCGGATATATTGGGCAGGGAGGTAACTTTAAAACTGAACCCGAAAGCTTCCTGGGATATGACCCAAGTTACAGCATGGACCGCTATAATTTTCGTGGCAATATCGACTTTAAACTGGCCAGTAACCTTAAGGCTTCTTTGAATCTAGCTACCTATTTACAGAAAATGAATACTCCTCAAACTATAGATTTATTTAGCGGTAGTGTGAGCGGCATGGTGCAGAACATGATTGCCTATACATGGGCAACACCTCCAACCGACCCGGGACCTGTTACGGTTGCAGGCTATGGAGTACCTGAGAATGAAATTGTAGCTCAGTCTGGTCAGGACAGAAACACCTATGGTGAAATAAATCGCCGGGGTTACCGGGAAGAGTCCTCAACAGTTCTAAACTCTTCGTTGGCAATCGAATGGGGGCTGGATTTTATTACCAAAGGTTTAAGTGCAAAAGGAATGGTTGCATTCGATAGCAATGCGTCAACTGTGCGTCAGGGACACCGGGCATTGAATACTTATGCTTTTTATGTTGCACGTAATGCGAGCGAAACAAGTGGTTATTCTGCCATTCGCGAGAATCAGGATAAAGCTATGAGTTTAACTAAGAGCATGAGTACGTATTATTATTCAAATTATCAGGCTTCGCTCAACTATTCAAGGAGTTTTGGGGTACACACCGTTACCGCTCTCGCGTTGTATCAAAGAGACAAATGGGATAATTGGAGTGCCGATTTACCTTATAATGTTATTGGATATGTTGGTCGTGTTACCTATGATTATGACAACAGGTACTTAGCTGAATTCAATTTTGGATACAATGGTTCAGAACAATTTGCTCCTAAAAATCGCTTTGGTTCATTCCCTGCATACTCATTAGGATGGGTGGCCAGTAACGAAAGTTTTTTAAAAGATAACAAGGTAATTACCCATCTGAAATTCAGAGGTTCCTATGGGATTACAGGTAATGATAAATTAGGTAGCAGTAGGTTCTTGTATCAGAGTTCCATAACTATGGGAAGTGGTGTAATATCCGGACTAGGTTATGGCCAGAGTGTAGTACAGGGTAGAATGGGAAATGAAGCGCTTCAATGGGAAAAATCAGAAAAGAAAAACGTTGGTGTTGATTTAAAACTTTTCAACGACTTTTCTCTTACTGTCGATGTTTTTGACGAACACCGTGATAAAATTCTTATTAGCAGATCAACTATTCCGGTGCTTCAAGGTGTTCCGTTGGGAAATATTCCTAAAGTAAACATTGGTGTTGTAGATAATAAAGGATATGAAATAGAGATTGGCTATCAGAAGAACCTTGGCTCAGATCTTTCTTTTTCAGTAAGAGGTAATTTCAATTACAACAAAAACACCGTTAAATATGCTGATGAGGTTCAGTATGGAGAAGAATATGCTTACCGTTACAGAAGTACCGGTTTTAGCATCGGGCAACCTTTTGGCTATTTGATAGACTACAGCAATGGTAACGGATACATCAATACTCAGGAAGAACTGGATAATATTCCGACCTATGAAGTTGGCGGTACACCAAGGCTAGGTGACTTTATGTACGTTGATGTTAATGAAGACGGATATATCAATGACAAAGACCAGGTGCCAATTGGTAATCCAACGGTACCCCGAATTTCCTATGGTTTTACTGGTGTAGTAAACTATAAAAACTTTGATCTGTCATTTGTTTTATCAGGTATAGCACAAAGCAGTATTACTCATACAGGTTGGGGTGTTACAGAATTTGGTCTTGTCGGATTTTTCAGTGACTGGCATTTCCATGCATGGACACCGGAACGATACGCAAATGGGGAAGAGATTCTTTATCCTGCTTTAGGAATGTCATCTGGTGTAAGTCAAAAGGCCAATAGCTTCTTTATTATGGACCGATCTTATCTTCGTTTGAAAAACATCGAGATAGGTTATAATATACCTAAGAGCATCTTAAAACCGGTTGGTATCTCTAACGTTCGAATTTTTGCCAATGGTAACAACTTGCTGACATGGGATAAATTACCTGTTAATACCATTGATCCTGAACAGAATACGGCATTGGTGTATCCTCTGACCAAGATGGTAACCTTTGGTGTAAATATGACATTCTAACAGCTAAATCTGAATCAAAATGAAACATAATATATACATAATTCTGCTGTTTATAATTGCATTTTTGAACAGTTGTACCGACGTACTTGACAAGGCTCCGGATGGAAATATGCAGATGGATGAGGTTTTATCTGATCCGGATAAAGTGGAGGCTTTGCTTAATCGCGTTTACAATAATATTCCTTATAAAGGATATGTCTATTTCTTTTTCGATCCGGCAGTTGTTGCATGTAGCGACGATGGTTGGTCTTCGGAAGATTCGCAGGGACAATTAGTTGATCAGTACTATAAAGACAATAGTTCTGCCAGTTGGCATCCAATGAGGGATTTCTCTGATGGACATGGTGCTAATAATAATGGCTATTGGAGTCGTTACTGGCAACAAATCCGTCTGTGCTCTCAGTTTATCGAAGTAATCGATGAAGCTGCAGTAAATAATGAAACAGATCGTGGACGTTTTAAAGCTGAAGCGAAAGTTATGAGGGCTTTCTTTTACATGGAACTGATTAAGTGGTTTGGAAAGCTTCCTGTGTTAGACGGAACTGTTCCTTTTGACGCTGATTTTTCAACATTAACAAGGCAATCTGTATACGAGGTAGCATCTTTGATAGTATCTGATTGTAATGATGCTTTGAGTGAAACATCATTACCATGGAGAATCTCGGAGGGAAATAATGGTGGTCGTGCTACCAAAGCTCTTGCATGTGCACTTAAATCTGAAGCCATGTTGTTTGCAGCCAGCCCTCTTCATAACGAAGGAGAAGATCATTGGGAGGAAGCTTACCAGATAACAAAAGACGCAGTTTCTCAGCTAAAGGCAAATGGCTACATGTTGTTTACTGAGTGTACTCAACCTAACGTATTCGGAACAGGTGATGCAGCTGCATATCGTCAGTTGGTTGACCAAAACTCAGAATTTTCTGCAACTCCGAGAGATAAGGAAACAATTTATCGCGCTTTAAATGGAGGAACCTTTGTTTGGCATATCGGTTACATTGGCAGTAACATGGCTAATACCTATAAATGCGGAACTTGTCCAACACAAGAATTAGTGGATGCCTACGAAACAATTGACGGGAAACCAGTTCTTGATCTGGAACAACCCTATAAGGATGAGAAACATCTGGTTCCAAATTATAATAGTGCCAATACTTTATACGATCCCACTAATCCGTACGCTAATCGTGATCCAAGACTTGAACAAACTGTATTGTTCAATGGAAGTCAGATTTTATGGGATAATAAAACTGTAACCATTGAAACATTTACGGGTGGTGCACATGCACCAAGTTGGGATGTCACTAACAGGATGTCTTCCCGTACTGGTTATTATCATTGCAAAATGGTAACACCTGGTGCTTGCGGTACCAACCAGATAAGTAACGCGAACTGGAAATTTTACCGGCTTGGAGAGACTCTGCTAAATCTGGCAGAAACTGCAGCAGAAGCAGGGCATTTAGGGGAAGCACTAGCTGCAGTAAATGAAGTTCGTGCGCGTTCCGGAATGCCAGATCTTTCTGCCAGTTTATCTCAGGATGAACTTATAGTACGCATTCGTAATGAGCGTCGTATCGAGTTAGCCTGGGAGGAAAACCGCTTTTTTGACCTTAGAAGATGGCAGGATCCAAGTGGTGATTTAAGCGAAACCGCTAAATGGTTTACAGCTATGGTTATTACAAAAAATTCTGATGGTAGTTTTACTTACACTCGTCGTAATATCTCAGATAGCCCTCGTGGAGGCTGGCAAAACAGGGATTTACTTCTTCCGCTTCCTTTGTCTGAAGCTGCTTTACTCGAATCAGTGACTGGTCAGACATGGCAAAATCCAGGATGGTAAAATTATAATTGAATTAAAAAGTTCATAACTATGACTATAGATAAATATATCAAGTATATAGCACTCAACATAGGGTATTTGTTGATGTGTGTCAATCTTTATGCACAAGGTGAATTAACCCCCCAAAGCTTTGTGGTAAACGAATACGGACAGCCCATATCAGGTGCTGTGATTGTTTCTGAACTCGGCAAGAATCAATATGTTACTTCAAGAGATGGAGGTTGTAAAATTGTAGTTGATGATGGGAGTTCGTTTGTGATGGTAAGGGCAATGGGTTTCCTGGATTATAAGATTCCTGTAGATCAAATAACCGGAAATGAAAAAATAACTTTAAGTTTTGATCCACATGATATGGGAGGATTAGTAAATATGGGGTACAACTCATATTCGCGCGAATCATTAACAGGTGCGGTTTCTTCAATCAGTGGTGCCGAATTGGATAAAACTCCGTCAAATATCTTATCCGAAACTTTGTCAGGTCGCTTACCCGGTTTGACGAATATTCAAAACCTTTCTGAATTAACATTTTTTGGTTACGGTAATTTCAGTAAAACCATTCGCGGGATCTCATCTCAAAATGGTTCAGATCCTTTAATTGTTATTGATGGAGTTGTTTGTCCGACCCAGTACTATGAATTTATTTCTCCGAAAGAAATTGAAAGTATATCAGTGCTTAAAGACGCTTCAGCAACAGCAATTTATGGAATGCAAGGAGCAAACGGAGTGATTGTGATTAACACGAAAAGGGGATTTAATGGTAAGAAGAAAGTGGAAGCTTATGTAGATCAGTCTTTTCAACAGATGATTAAACGGCCGATGTATATTAATTCCGCACGATATGCTGAACTGCGAAACGAAGCAGGAGAACGTGACGGACTTGGTGCATACTCACAGTTTACACAGGATGAAATTGATCAATTCGGTTTAGGGGACAATATAGCTTATCCCGATAATGACTGGTATAATATGTTCGTTAAAGACTTCGTGCTGAGACAGCGGGCTGGGGTAAATGTTTCGGGAGGATCAAGAAAGTTTAAATACTTTTCTGAATTAAATTTTGTAAACCAGGAAGAACCCCTGATTGTAGAAGATGAGGCTGACCGGAATTATGATCCTACACCACGTGTAAATATGTTCAACTTCCGCTCCAATATGGATGTGAATTTCAATAAGTATGTATCTGGTTTTATGCGTCTGGCTGGTAGTGTGAAACGGGAAAAACAAACCGGAGCAGGTATGAACTGGACTGCATATAATACAATATTCCAATTACCTCCAACTATGTACGGACCTTTGTCTCCGGTGTTCGAGGATAATGCTGATATGAGTAATCAGGTAGTTACTGTAGACGGAGTGGATAGTCCAACTTACGGCTTAATAAATCGGTCTGGTTATAATGAAATTATTGAAACCAACGTGATTGCCCAGGCAGGATTAAATCTTGACATGAGCTTTATTACAAAGGGCTTGTCTATTAGTGGGGCCATGGCTTATCAAGCTTACCTTAGAAACTCAACGGCAACAACTCAAAGTTTCCAGCGTGTGGTAAGAGGTAACGATTTCTCAGTATTAGACAATTTTACGAAATACAAGACTTGGGAAAATACGCCACTGGTTTATTCAAAAAGCTCAACTTTCTTCTATTATCTTGATTTACTGGCAAATATGGAGTATAAAAGGCAGTTTGGAGATCACTCAGTTGATGCTACCGCTCATACTTATTATTTATATCAAGAGAAAGAAACCACAGGTAGCAGTAATACAGTACTACCTTATAAACGTCAAAACTTTGGTTTGAGTGTTTTGTACGGATTTAAAGACCGCTACTTTGTAAAAGGTGATTTGGGGTATTCAGGATCTGAACAATTCCATCCGGATAATAGATTTACTGCTACGCCTTCAATTTCTGCTGCATGGATCGCATCAAAAGAAGATTTCTTTGATGTTGATTTTATCAGTTTGTTGAAACTGCGTGCTTCGTATGGATTAACAGCGAATGATCAGATTGGCGGTTCTCGTTTTCTATATCTGGATAATATTCGTTCGTCTGGTGCTGAGTATGAACGTGGTAATCCTGATCTGTCGCCTGAAAAGATTAAGAAGTTGAATCTTGGTATTGATCTGGGCTTGTTCAATATGTTCACCCTTGGAGTTGACTACTTTAACGACAAGGTAGATAATATGCTTGTAAATAGTTCATCTAAAATTCCAGTGTATCAAGGTATTCCTCTCGGCTATTATCCAAAATTGAATAATGGTGTGATGGAAAATAAAGGCTACGAGGTTTCATTGGCTTTCAATAAGCAATTCAATAAAGATTTGTCGGTTCATGCTGTTTTAAATTTTATGCAGGCTAAGAACAAGATTATAAGTATCAACGAGTCTCCATATTCCGACGATTATGCTTTCCCATATCGTACAGAAGGATATCGTTACGGACAGTTGTGGGGGTATAAAATTGACTACAGCAACGGAAACGGAATGTTTAATACTGAACAAGAACTTGCCAGCTCAAATTTAACCTACTCCATGGGTGATCCACGTTTAGGAGATTTTATATACCAAGACTTGAACAATGATAATGAAATTGACGAGAAAGATTTAGCTCCAATGGGATATGCAAAGACTCCTGAACAGGAGTATAGTTTTATCGGAGGTGTTGAATGGAAAAACTGGGAGTTATCATTCTTGTTCCACGGAGTCAGACATGCTTCTCAATTTTTAAGCGGTATAGGTACGTATGAATATGAGAACCAAGGTGTTTTCAATGATGTTCATTTGAATGCTTGGACTCCTGAGCGTTATGCTGCCGGTGAAGAAATTTCTTTCCCAGCCTTGTCAATATCTCCTTCAACAAATCATGTCAATAACGACTTCTTTTTGATGGACCGTTCTTACTTGCGTCTACGAAATGTGGAAATAGCTCACACCCTGCCAATCAACATTTCCAAGAATGCTGAAAAGGAAACAATACGAATCGCTGTTAACATTCAAAACTTGTTTACGATCGATAACGTGAGATCAGAATATATTGATCCGGAAATTGGAAGAATGAATACTTTCCAGCCTTATCGCGTTTACAACCTTGGCGTTAATATTAACTTTTAAATGGCTTTAGCATGAAAAACTATATTTTAAAACTATTCATAGCATTTGTCTCAGTTGTAGGTCTGGCTTCCTGTGCCGACCTCGATATTCCATCAGACGGACGAATGACGCTAAACGACATTTTCATGGATTATTATTCTACAAAGAATTATTTTGACAGATGTCGTGATTACATACCGCAGGTAGGTTTTTCCTATGAAAATACTCCATTGGCTTCTTTTTGCGATGAAGCTCATGATGCGAGTGATGGGGTTAGCTCTGCAGTAAATGACTGGTACAACAATCGTACTTCTTCAGCCAATAATCCATTAACAACAAGTATGGATCCCTGGGGAAATTACTTTGAAGGCATTAGAAAATGTAATTCTTTCCTGCAGAGTATTAACGATCCAAGTATTGCTACCGCTAATATTGATGAGGTCGAGAAAAATGGTTGGATTGGCGAAGTTTATGTATTGCGTGCGTTTTATTACCTTCAATTGATTAAACGTTACGGTGGTGTTCCAATCATCAACGCCCCTTATGAAATTACTTATGACTTTTCAGTTGACAGTAGGGCAACATTTGAAGAGTGTGTTGATTTTATACTGGCAGATTGTGACAGAGCATTGGAGATTCCGGAAAGTAGTGTATCTACCATTGGTTTTCGTTGGGATATCAGTGACAATGAACGCGGACACATTACCCGGGCATTTGCTTATGCTGTAAAATCTCAGGCTGCTTTGTATGCTGCCAGTCCACTTTGGTATACTGAAGGTAGTAGGTACTCCTGGGCAAAAGCAACAGAGATTACAAAAGAAGCGCTCGATGAATGTCTTGCACACGGATTTCAGCTTTTCGATATTACACCTGAAGAAGATATTGCACAAAATGCTTACGCTTACTATTTTATAAATCGTTCTGATCCAAGCCGCTCTGTCGACAAAGAAACGATATTCGAAACAACAGCAGCCAGAACAAACGTATGGAAATGGGCTGGAACACCTATAACTGAAGGATTTGAAAAGGCTGGAGCCGGTCCTTCACAGGAACTAGTTGATGCATATGGTATGCAGGAAACGGGTGAAATGCCTGTTCTGGGATATTCCGATGCTAGTCATTTACAGCCGATCGTTAACACAAGCTCAGGCTACGATGCTGCTAATCCTTACGAGGGGAGAGATCCTCGCTTTTATGCTTCTATTTATTACAACGGTGCACCTCG
>QKAV01000086.1 GCA_003247185.1 Crocinitomicaceae bacterium | reverse complement strand
ATGATATCATCGTAAACGGATCTACTGTTGCTACTGGTCAATGTGACCAAACAGGATTTGATTTGACTCCTTACCTTCCTTTGACTTCAGTTACGATTCAATCCAATGACTTAGATGGTTGGTCTGATGGCGTTACAATGAACGCTACAGTAACTTTATCATATAATGATGCTGGGTTATTGTGGTATGACGCTTCTACAGGAGGTAACCAATTGGGTTCAGGAACAACTTTCAACACTGTTGGAACTTCAGTTCTTCCTGATCCAAACGTAACAGGAACTTACGATTTCTATGTAGCTTCTACAAACGGATGTGAAAGTTCACGTGAATTGGTACAGGTTGTTGTTGCTGATGTATTGGTGGAATTAACCCCAATTGATGAGACATGTACAAACTATGCAAACGGTTCATTCTCTCTTACGAATACAAGCTGTGGTACAGCTCCGTTTACATACGCTATTGACGGAGGTTCATTTGGAGCTATTCCAACTGACATGACACCTGGTACTTATTCAGTTCAGGTAATGGACAACAATGGTTTGTTGAGTTCACCTATGGATGTTGTTATCAACACCACTTCTTCAACAATCCCTGATGCTCCGGTTGCAGTTGATTCAATTTACTATGCATGTACAGGTGCTGCTTCCATTCCTGTTGAAGCGAACAATGCATTTTTCTCAGGATCATTGACAACAACATTTGCAGCAGGTAACGGTTGTAGTGGTGGTAACATGATTGATGTTACTACAAATTCCAGCCCTGTTATCATCCAATCACTTGATGTTAATGCGAGTGGATCAGGAACTGCAACAGTTTATTACAAAGCAGGTACTCATATCGGTAGTGAAACAAACTCAGGTGCATGGACACTTGTAGGTTCATACCCTATTGCAGCTTCAGGTGTTCAAAATATCGATGTAGCTGACTTCACAATTCCTGCAGGTACAACTTACGGAATCTATATTAACTATCCTGCTAATTACACAACAGGTGCTAATACATATTCCAACGCAGACATTACGATTGATGCTGGTACCGGACTTTGTTCTGCATTCGGTGGTACAAACTACCCTAGAACATTCAATGGTACATTATACTATTCTTCAGGATTCCCTTCAACTCCGGAATGGCACAGTGCTCCTTCATTAACAAGTACTACACTTGGAACTGGTACTCCATTCGAAACTGTTGGTACATCTGTACTTCCAACAGCGACTCCGGGTGTTTATGAATTCTATGCTTACAGTGATTTGAACGGATGTTATTCAATTGATCCATTAATGATCACAGTTAACGTAAACAATGTAAACGTTGCTATTGATTCAATCGATGCTACTTGTAACAACCAGGCAAACGGTTCATTTGCAATCGCCAGTACAGATTGTGGTACTGCTCCATTTACATATTCAGTAGATGGTGGTACATTCGGACCGGCACCAACAGATTTGACTCCGGGAGTTTACTCTGTAATTGTTAAAGATGCTAACGGTGATACAAGTGCTGTGTACTATGTAACAATTGACGATGCTGATGCACCTACAAACTTGTACATGGATACAATCACAGATCAAGGTGGTATCGTTGCATGGGTTGCAAATGGTACGGAAACATCATGGTATATCGAATGGGGAGCACCTGGTTTCGTTCCTGGAACTGGTACAGCTACAGGTACAGCTACAGCTACTGATACTTTCTACCTTATTACAGGTATGAACAGCAATACAAACTACGATGTTTACGTTGCTGCAAACTGTGGTCCTACTGAAGTTGTTGGTACATGGTCTTTGATCAACTTCACAACTGAATGTGGAATCTATACATTACCATTTATCGAAACATTTGAAGACAACTCTGAAACACGTGTTTGTTGGAAAAATGGTTACGAAGTTGGTACTGCAGACTGGACTTATCAAACCGGTTCTTCCGGTGGTACTGTGACTACTGCATACGAAGGAGTTAAAAATGCTCGTTTCGTGAGTCAGTCTGGAACAAATTCACCAATTACTAAATTGATCAGTCCACGTTTTGACTTCTCAGGACAAGATAGTGTTGCATTAGTATTTGCTTATGCGCAACAATCTTGGGGTACTCAAAACATCACTAAAGTATATGTGAACAGTTTAACTGCTCCATTTGCAGAAATTCAATCTTACAATACAAGTGTTAGTGCATGGACAGTAGATACATTGTTTATCTCTGACACTGTTTACCAGGTTGCATTCGAAGGAATCAACAACTGGGGACGTGCTAACGTAATTGACGACGTTCAGTTCTTGCCTTGTAACCTTGTACCTGGTACAGACGGAGCGGTTGATGTATGTCGTGCAGACAGTGTTGTTAACCTGAACAGTGTTATCACTCCGGGAGAAACATTTGGTAAATGGTATTTCCAAAACCAAACGTTCATCGTTGATGATACAATTGCTGACATCAGCTTGTTACCAGCCGGAACACATTTGTTCTACTATATCGTGGAAACACCATGTGCTAGAGATACAACTGTTGCTTCTATCACTGTATTCAATGCTTCTTCAGCAGGTCAGGATGGTGTGATCAACGTTTGTAAAAACGAACCTTTCGATCTTCTTTCCGGTCTAAGTGGAAATGTTGATCTTGGTGGTACTTGGTACGATCCATCTAACCAACCAATGGCGAGCTCACAAATTATGGCAAGCAACATCCCTGGTCAGTTCAACTACGATTACATCGTTTCTAACGGAGTTTGTGGTCCTGATACTGCCAATGTGGTTGTAAACGTTTCACCTACTTGTGACTGGTTAAGTGTTGCTGAACTTGGACTTGGTTCTATGGAACTTTATCCAAACCCAACTTCAAATGTTGTCTACATTACAAATGAAGGTTCAACTGAAGTATTCAGCTACGAATTGACAGATCTTAACGGTAAAGTGATCGCTGCTAAGAAAGATGCAATTAACGGAACTGAAACTACTGAAATCAGCCTTGCTAAATTAGAGCCAGGAGTTTATCTGATCAAAGTAGCTAACGATAACGTTGAGCATACATTCAGAGTGATCAAGCAATAACAAATTGTTAGATCAAATAGAATTAAGCCCCGCCAAGTGCGGGGCTTTTTTTATATCTTTAACAAGACAATATAAAATACAACAACATGTTAGCTCCTTTCAATCTTCAAAAATGGATCGACGATAACCGAGATTTGCTGAAACCACCTGTTAGCAACAAAAACCTGTATAGTGAAGCAGGGGATTTCATCGTTATGATTGTAGGTGGACCCAATGCCAGAAAGGATTATCACTTCAATGAAAGTGAAGAGCTTTTCTATCAGATTGAAGGTGATATTACTGTTCGGATTCAGGAAGACGGAAAACCTCGTGACATCCAAATAAAGGAAGGAGATATGTTCCTTCTTCCGGGTAACATTCCTCACTCACCTATGCGAGGACCGAATACTGTAGGCCTGGTAATAGAGCGTGTTCGAAAAGGTACAGATCTTACCGATGGTTTAATGTGGTTCTGCGATAAGTGCAACAATAAGTTACATGAATACAGATTCCCATTAAATGATATAGAACGCGATTTTCTTTCTCGTTTTAAGGAATTCTATGGCTCGGAAGAACTACGTACATGTAAAAAATGTGGCCACGTGATGGAAACCGATCCCCGATTTGTTTAGACATAGCAGGCGCTAAGAAATACGTAAGGTCTTCAGGAATTGAAGGCCTTTTTTATTTGATCACATTCACATGACCAACATATTCGTATCCGTTCTGCTGCAAATCCTTTAATTCTATTTTCCAGGTGTAAGTACCATCCTGACAAAGCTGCCCTTTATAGGTACCATCCCAACCGTCATTGATATCATCCGTGGTGAAGATTCGTTCACCCCATCTGTTATAAATATCCATCTTAAACTCTGAAATATTACCACCTTTGGCCATAAAAAGCTGATTATGTTCGTCTCCGTTTGGTGAAAATGTATTCGGCACATAAATGATAGGGTCATAATAAATATGTACAGTGTCACTCGCACTGCAGCCATTTATATCCGTGTAAGATGCTACATAATAATAATTATGATCAGGATTCGCTACAGGACTCGAACATACGACACAACTCAGGTATTCCACCGGCGACCAGGTAATCAATCCTGAAGTTGTAGTAATCGCATTCAACTGAATTTCATCTCCCACAAAAGCATAGACATCAGGGCTTGTTTGAATAAAGGCCTGAGGATAAAGATCCACGAATACACTATCCGAAGAAGTACACCCGTATTGATCTGTACCGATTACATAATATTTTGTCGGAACTAATGGTGCAGCAGAAACCTGCGAACTTGAAACTGAAGAAAGCCCATAAGACGGCCACCAGTAATATGAAATTCCTCCTTCAGCCTGCAATGTTACCGATCTTCCCGGGCAAATAATAGTATCCTGTTTTGCAGTGACTGTTGCACTAACCAGTTGTAACCACAGGCTATCAGTCACCGTTCCGCATACATTTGTCATGTCACAATAAAAATACTGGCTGGTTGGACTCAATATCTGAACGGAAGGAGAAGTAGTATTGTCAATATCATTATCGGGATACCAGAAGTATGTATCACCACCGGAAACAACAACATCAACCGAACTGCCCGCACAAACATAAAGTGAATCCGGCATTACAGGAACAGGCGGTGTGAAGAACACATCAACGAAAACCGTGTCTCGCAATGTACATCCTTCACTTGTCTGAATTTCAACAAAATAAGTTATATCAGCAGTTGGTGTTGAAATCGGGTTACTGCTGGACGGGTCATCCAGATAAGTAGGAGGAGACCATTGAACCGATACACCTCCATTAACGAACAGAGGCACGGTATTGCCGATACAGATTGAAGTATCATTGGAGCTCTCCACCGATCCCCCGTAAACAGGAACATTTAGAAATACAGTATCTGTACCGCATACATCAGAAATGATGACACTGAAATCAGTTGTTTGATTTACCGTAGCAATTGGAGTCGCACTCGTCGGGTCATCCAGGTACTGAGCCGGACTCCATAAATAGGTAGTACCACCGTAAGCTTCCAATTGGACACTTGAGCCCGGACAAATCGGATTTGATAAGGCCGTAACTCCTCCTCCGAATTCGCCAATATTTACATCAAAATAAACGCTGTCAGGTGAATAGCACCCATTGGTATCCGTTACAATCAAAGTTACGGTGTAATTTCCCGGTCCGGGATAAACATGCGATGGATTCACATCCTGCGAATGAGTACCATCCCCAAAATCCCAATAAAAATCATTCCCATTCGCACTGTTATTGTTGAATACTACCGGATCAGGGAGACATATAACCGGGTCAGGACTTCCAACCACAGCTTCGATCGTACTTAATTCGAACTTGAAGGCTGCCAGATTACAATTATTGGATTGATTCGTTGGACTCCATACTCCCGGGGTTGTCGTAAATCCGAAGTCGTTTCCTCCACAGGCACCGCATACTGCGTGATAAATCCTGCCGGACTTATCGAAACGGCTTGTACCACCATCAACATGATTATAACTGGTGGATGTACCCCCCATGAAGGTGGCATATTTCAAACTGGCCGCATCCTGTCCAAGTACCGCAATGTAGAAATTGCTCCCGTTCGTAACTGACTGATAAGCATTCGATGTAACCTGAAAGCCGTTTGTAGAGCTAAAAAAAGCCTGATTACTGAAAGATGTATTGATTGTCCCTCCCCATCCTGAAATGTAGATATCTCCACAATTGGACACCAGGAAAGCTGTCGGTGAAATCTCCGGATGCCCGGAACCTCCACCAATCTGGGTCGTCCAAAGAATATTCATCAGGTTGCTGTCATACTTACGAATGAATTGTCCTGAGTTCGGATTTGCATAGACTCCGTTGGAGATCGGATAAGCTGTTTCACTTTGTCCATAGACATAAACATCATCATTCAGGTCCAACTGTACGAAGAAACATTGATCATACTCCGTATAACCGACAAATGTACCAGCTACGAATGCTCCGGTGCTGGCATTGAATTTCGCAATATATCCATCTGAAATTCCTCCGTCATAAACCAGATCTACTCCATTGCTAACCGGGAGACTGGCAGAAGTCGTTCCTCCGGTCATATAAATAAACCCATTCGATGAAAGTTGCAGCGAATTTCCTGATTCATAACTGATTCCACCGAAGAACGTTGACCATTGCAGCGATGAAAGTGCCTGATTCATTTTAAAAATCACAGCGTCCTGCGTACCGCTTAATGTTCCCTGAAAACCATTCACAATAGGAAAATCGGGAGAGCGGGAAGTTGAAGAAACATATACAAACTGATTATCTACAATGATCTCTCCGCGGAACGGATCTCCATAATTATAATTCAATGGTCCCTCATTTATCCCGTCTGTTCCCGTTCCTCCCATAAATGTAGAAGCTACTAGAGCAGTTCCGGCGCTATTAAAATGAGTAATGTAGAGGTCCGATCCTTGAGGATAACCCAATTCATTAGACGAAATATTCGGCCCTCCATTAAATGTAACATCGAATGCCCCCGTTGTAACAGGAAAATTCGCAGAGCTGGTCACTCCCATTACATATAAATCGCCATTGCTATCCACAACCATACTATGAGGAGCTTCATTGGCAGAACCGCCCAGATAAGTTGAGAACAGTAAATTCGTCCCGTTTGTATTGAATTTAGATATTGCAATATCAAAGCCCTGAAGACTATAGCTGGACCCGTTACTTGTTGTGTAAGTATAACTTGTACCGCCATTGTAAGTCACATCAAATGAACCCGTAACTGTGGGATACGATCCGGATCCTGTAAATGCGATCCCTCCCGCGTACGTGTTCCCGGCATCATCCGGAGTTGCTGTCATTCCCCAGTTATCTAATGTAGAACCGGAAAAGGTAGAGAAAACAAGATTGGGATCGATCACAAGAACCTTTCCCTGATCATAGCCATTGGGCAGTCTGAATGAGATCGTATTTCCCTTTAGTTCGAAGAAGACCTTAACCTCCTTCTTTCGCTGCGACTCCTCATCTATTGTCCATGCCTTTGGTGCTGATTCTATGATTTCTCCAAAACGGTTGTGAATATGCAAACGCCCCTCTTCGTCAATTGTTAAACGATCCTGCCCTTCCATCTCTATGCGAATGACATCTGGGCTGGTATTCGGTTTAACAATGAATGAATACTCCAGCGCTCCCTCTTTTCCATTGAGATCAAGGTCGATCCCCTCATAGAAGTTTTGCTTCACGATATGCCCGTAGCTTCTTACTTCTCCTTTCCATTTTGAAGAATTATTGCCTAAAAAATAATTCTTGTAAAATGCCGAAGCTTCATTCTCCGTTAGCTGACCTTTCCAGGTTGAATTCAAAAATTTGGAACGAATCACATGCAGACCCATTTTGTGTTCTTCGTGCTCTCCCTCTTCGTTATGACTGTGTTTTAAATTTTTGTTGATGTCATTCAGAAAAAAAGTAAAGCCCTCCTTTTCAATGTATACCTGGCCTAACTGGAGATCAATAGCATATTCAATACGCTCGTCCCACTGACCACGATTCGGATTCATCCATATCGGTTGTGCAAGCAGAGCGGAACCTCCCAAAAGCATAAAAAAAAGCGCTATAAACTTCACCAATTCTGAAAATTACAACATTTTCGACAGATTATTTGTCCCGTAACTAAGTTAAAGCTACCCTTTAGACAATCCCTGTAATATTTAATCGGTTAATATGTGACTTTGGTTGCCATTTTTGACAAGTATTTTAGTGTTATACTCTGTCATATAATTGTACCTTTGCAGCTCCAATTGAGAAGAATCCAATATGAGTGATGCGATCAAACATGAGTGCGGTATTGCACTTCTACGATTAAAAAAGCCATTAGAATATTATCTTGAGAAATATGGTTCTGCTTTTTATGGTGTGAACAAACTTCATCTTTTGATGGAAAAACAGCATAATCGCGGGCAAGATGGAGCCGGTTTGGCTAATATCAAACTGGACATGCAACCGGGAGAACGATATATCTCCAGATACCGATCCATCGACAGTAAACCTATCCAGGATATTTTTGATCACATTAACAATCGTTTCCGTCAGATCGAAGAAGAAGACCCTTCTAAACTGAAGGATGTTGAATACCTGAAAAAGAATGCCGGATTTACCGGTGAGTTGTTTTTGGGGCACCTTCGATACGGTACATTCGGGCGAAATTCCATCGAAAGTTGCCATCCGTTTCTGCGCCAAAACAACTGGATTACGAGAAATTTAGTTGTTGCCGGAAATTTCAACCTGACGAATGTTGACGAATTATTTGAAGTATTGTTGCATGTCGGGCAGCATCCTAAAGAAAAGTCTGATACTGTAACCGTACTGGAAAAGATCGGACATTTTCTGGACGTGGAGAATACAGAAATGTACAATGAGATTAAACCTCAGGGATACAGCAATGCTGAAGTCTATGATAGAATCGCTCAAAAACTGGATATTGAACGTATTCTGAAAAGAGCTTCTGAGGATTGGGACGGCGGTTATGCAATGGCCGGATTATTTGGACACGGAGATGCGTTTGTATTGCGTGATCCATCCGGAATCCGACCTGCCTTTTGGTATGAAGACGATGAAATCTGTGTTGTAGCCTCTGAGCGACCTGTCATCCAGACGGCTTTCAATCTGAAACAGGAACAAATCAAAGAATTGACTCCGGGGCATGCGCTGATCATTAAAAAATCAGGAACTGTTTCGGAGGTAGAAATCAATGCACCTAAAGCTGCTGCGAAATGTTCATTTGAGCGTATTTATTTCTCGCGGGGTAGTGACCATGAAATTTATGAAGAGCGTAAGCAACTGGGAAGAAACATTGTCCCTGATGTACTAAAAGCAATTGACCACGATCTTGATAATTCCGTTTTCTCATTCATTCCTAATACGGCAGAAGTATCGTTCTATGGGATGATCAAAGGTCTGGAAGATGAATTGAACGAGCGAAAGATCAAACAGATAATGGAGTTGGGTACTAATCCTGACCCTGATAAAGTGCGCGAAATCCTTCTTCAACGTGCAAGAATAGAAAAAATCGCAATCAAGGATGCGAAACTGAGAACATTCATTACGCAGGATGATTCCAGAAATGACCTTGTTGCTCACGTCTATGATATTACATACGGATCTGTTAAACGCAAGCAGGATAACCTGGTTGTCATTGATGACAGTATTGTCCGCGGTACTACATTAAAACAATCGATCTTGCGCATGTTGGATCGTTTGGAACCTAAAAAAATCGTTGTTGCTTCATCTGCTCCGCAAATCCGATTCCCTGATTGCTATGGAATTGATATGGCAAAAATGGGGGATTTCGTTGCCTTTGAAGCTGCGATTGCTCTCATAAAAGAGACCGGACAGGAACAGTTGATTCAAGACGTTTACCGCAAATGTAAAGAGCAGGAAAATTTACCGAAGGAGCAGATCAAAAACTACGTCAAAGAGATTTACGAACCATTCGCTTACGAAGAGGTATCGAAGAAAATCTCTCAGTTGTTAACTCCACCTGAAATCAATGCGGAAGTGGAAATCGTTTATCAAACGGTAGAGAATCTCCATGAAGCTTGTCCTGGAAATACGGGTGACTGGTACTTCACAGGAAATTATCCGACTCCGGGTGGAAACAAGGTTGTAAATAAAGCCTTTATCAATTGGGTGGAAGGCAAGAACGAAAGAGCCTACTGATGAATAAAAGAACTGCGATCATATTCTATGTGCTGAGTGCATACGTTGTGGTCCAGTTTATCTGGTGGGGCTTTCACTTAATTCAGCTTACCAGTGAAATTCGCGAAGAAAACGCCCGGATAGGTCAACGGATTGTTATGATCATGGGAGAAGGCGCAGTCTTTCTCTTGTTACTTGTGATCGGAATCTGGCAAATCAGAAGATCTATCATCAAAGAATTAAAGCTTACGGAGCGTCAAAAGAACTTTCTTCTTTCGGTAACGCACGAACTAAAAACACCGCTCGCAGCTAATAAGCTGTACTTACAAACCGTGCTCAAACGCGATCTGAACAAAGATCAGGTGAACGAACTGGTTGGAAAAGCAGTAAGTGAAAATGGCCGGTTGGAAAATATGATCGACAACATTCTTAACGCATCCCGGATTGAGAGCAATGTACTTCGGCTTAATAAGGAAGATCTTGATCTGGTTAAACTGATGCAGTTAGTCGCCGAACGAATGGGAAGTATTTATCCGCAAGCAAGAATAGTTTTTGATCTTCCGGAAAGTAAACAAATAACCGCAGATCGTTTCATGCTGGAAACAGTATTGGTAAATCTCATCGAAAATGCGGTGAAATATGCAGGCACTTCACCTGAAATAACGCTGTATCTGCACGAAAACGGAAATCAGTGCGAATTCGGGGTACAGGATAATGGTCCGGGGGTAGAAATTGCCTATCGAAAGGAAATATTTAGTAAATTTTACAGAACAGGAAGCGAGGAAACGAGAACACAAAAAGGTAGTGGACTCGGTCTTTATATCGTAGATCAATTGATCCGCCTGCATGGAGGAACAATCGTTTGCGGTGAAGGCAAAAATGGTGGGGCAGATTTTAAAATAACACTCTAGTTATGTCACGTAAATTAGGATTGATCATTTTAGATGGTTGGGGTATCGGTGATAAAAGCAAATCCGATGCGATCTACAACGCAAAAACTCCTTTTATGGATGGTTTGCAAGCTAAATATCCGCATGCAACACTGGGAACCTCAGGGGAAGATGTTGGACTGCCTGAAGGTCAGATGGGGAACTCAGAAGTAGGCCACCTGAATATTGGTGCAGGACGAATTGTGTATCAGGAATTAACACGCATCAATAAATCAATCCGCGAAGGTGAATTTTTCCAAAATAAAGTATTGAATGAGGCCTTCGAGATCGCAAAAACAAGCGGTTCCAAAATTCATTTTATCGGACTCGTTTCCGAAGGGGGGGTACACTCTTCTATGGACCATCTCGTTGCTTTGTGCGACATGGCAAAACAAAAAGGCATCGAAAAAGCTTACGTTCATGCATTTACGGACGGGCGTGATTGTGACCCGAAAAGCGGATTGGGCTTCATCAAAGATCTGGAAGCAAAGATCGCTGAAGGGCCTGTAAAAATCGCTTCTGTAATCGGTAGGTATTTTGCTATGGACCGGGATAATCGCTGGGAACGTGTAAAAAAAGCCTACGATCTATTGGTAAAAAGCGAAGGCAAATCTTTTGCTACTGCAGAAGGAGCCATAGCATCTTCTTACGCAAATGAAATCACTGATGAATTCATTGAGCCTTCCGTGATAGAGAAAACCGGAAATATCGAAAATGGTGATGTGGTGATCAGTTTCAACTTCAGAACTGATCGTCCGAGAGAGATTTCTATCGCACTGACACAAAAGGATTTCCCGGAGTATGACATGAAGACCCTTGATCTTCATTATGTTACTATGACGAAATACGATGATACTTTTAAAAATGTACATGTCGTATTTGAAAAAGACAACCTGATAAATACGATCGGCGAAGTGATTTCGAAAGCAGGAAAATCGCAGGTAAGAATTGCTGAAACTGAAAAATATCCGCACGTTACCTTCTTCTTTAGCGGAGGACGAGAAAAGACCTTTGACGGAGAAAGTCGGATTCTTATCAATTCACCAAAAGTAGCAACCTACGACCTTCAGCCGGAAATGAGTGCACCGGAGGTAAGAGATGCTATTGTAAAGGCGATTAAAGAAGAGACTCCTGACTTCATTTGTCTCAATTTTGCCAATCCTGATATGGTGGGACACACCGGAGTGTATGAAGCCATTGTGAAAGCTGTGGAAACGGTAGATAGTTGCCTGAAAGACGTAGTAACTGCCGGTCAGGAAAAAGGATATGAATTTATTGTGATCGCAGACCACGGAAATGCTGATTATGCTATCAATCCGGATGGAACGCCAAACACTGCCCATTCATTGAATAAAGTACCGGTAGTATTCGTAACGCATGAAACCGAGTACAAATTAGCAGATGGGATATTGGCAGACATAGCCCCAACAATACTGGATCGATTAATGATTGAGCAACCGGAAGAAATGACCGGTGAAAGTTTGCTCTACGTTAGCCTTTAAGCGTATTGATAATATTTGTGGTACTGAATCCTTCCACCAGAGGGATAGCCACGACCTTCCCCCCGTAAGAGCGAACCTCTTTCGACCCGACGATGTATCGTTTATCGGTTTCATCGGTGCATTCCGGATCGTAATCCGCGCCCTTTGCCAATACATCCGGTTGTAAATAGCTGATCAGATCAAGCGGGGTATCTCCATCAAAGAAAACAACCAGATCTACTACGTGCAATGATGCCATTACAATTGCTCTTGAATCCTGCTTATTAATCGGGCGTTCTTCACCTTTTCCCTGTCGCTTTACGGATGCATCGGTGTTCAATCCGAGTACCAGGCGGTTTCCCTGATCCGCAGTTTTTGCCAGATAGCTAACATGACCCGTATGGAGAATATCAAAACAACCATTGGTGAAAACAATCCGGTCACCCTTCAGGCGCCAACCATTAATCACACGTAAAGCTTCTTCTCTGTCGCAAATCCTGGATTGGATGACCTGTAAATGATCCATGCTATTTCGGTGTTTTAATACTGCGTTGTATTAAAAATAGTGAAATCAAACCGAAAACAACCAATAAAGCTGTTTGTGCCACCCAGACAAAAATCCCGAAAGCTGCGAAGTTAATTCCGTAAAGCGCCAGAACAGCAGTAACCCACGCCGGGTAAGCACCCATTCCTCCCGGAAGCAATGCAATCGCAGCTGCTCCTACCACAAAAGCACCAAACATACAGCCGATCGGCATGTGACTCGTTTCTTCAAAGATTTGCCCGGAAACCCAGAACATTCCTACGTAGCAGATCCAGATTACGAAAGTGTGGAAAACGAACCACCATTTCTTTTTCATCTTCCAGATCGACTTTAATCCTTCCCAGAATCCAAGTAATTTCTCAACAACAAATGTCCTAAACTTAGGCACTTTGAAATAAGCAATTGCAGTTGCAATTCCTATTACAGCCGCAGCTATCAGAACATAAATCAGTATCGATCCTCCCTCCTTCTCTTCAGATGCAGTGATTGCTTTAAACTCCTCCGTGTTGGTTTGTAAATATCCTGATATCAAAACAATGATTCCCAACATCAGTACATCCACCACCCGCTCCGCGACAATCGTTCCGAATGATTTTTCAAAAGGTATATCTTCCGCGGAACTCATTAAACCTGCACGTGCTATCTCTCCGGATCTCGGTACGGTAAAATTGATTACATATCCGGACATTACGGCATGAAAAGAATGCGAGAGTTTTGTTTTATACCCCAGTGCTTCTAATAGAAAACGCCAGCGGTAAGCTCTGCTAAAGTGACTCAGCAAGGCAATCACCAAACTCATTACGACCCAGAAATAATTAGCCTCGAAAAAAGCATCTTTCGTTTGCTGAATTTCTTCTTCCGAAAGTCCACTCAAAAAATACCATGACAAATAGACACCTATTCCTATCGGAATAATAATCTTCAATGCCTTAAAGAATTTTGCTTTCAATCTTAGTCGATTAGATTCGTCTCTTCATTCGGGAATACAAGAGAAGGTTTAAATGATTTTGCCTCCTCGAAATCCATGAAACCGTAACCAATAATAATGATCACATCACCTACTGCCACACGTCTTGCAGCGGGACCATTCAAACAGATCGTACCTGTATTGCGATCGCCTTTAATGACGTATGTTTCGAAACGTTCACCGTTATTAATATTTACGATCTGAACACGTTCTCCCTCAATAATATTTGCAGCATCCATCAAGTCTTCATCGATTGTAATGCTTCCGATATAGTTCAGATCGGCTTGCGTTACTTTTACGCGATGAATCTTGGATTTTACAACCTGTATCAACATTTTCCCGTTCGATTTGGCGCGAATTTACGTTATTTTTAGGAATCAACGTATTAACACAGCGCAATGTTGTCTATCAGACGCACTGTTCCCATAAAACACGCTACAAACACACGGGCCCCGGGAACCCAATGATCTGATAATTGCTCCAGCGTTTCAGGATGTGTCACAGACAAATACTCCAGATCAAAACCTTGTTGCCCGAAATTATTAATAAGCTTCGCGGTTAGCTCAAGCGGTGTCATTTCTGAAACATGATTAATTCCATCGTGTAATATGGCATAAATCCCGGTCGCTTTTTGCCTCTCTTCTCTGCTCAACAACATATTACGACTGCTCATGGCCAAACCGGAAGTTTCTCTGGTTATTGCACACGGGACAATGGTCATATTTCGATTTTGAATTTGTGTCATGCGCCGGATCACTGCCAGTTGTTGGTAATCCTTTTCGCCAAAGTAAGCGCGATCTGGGTCCACAATATCAAACAGACGAGAAACAACTGTTACTACACCGTCAAAATGCCCCGGACGAAACTTTCCTTCCATAACGGTAGCCAAACTGCCGAGATCTACTTTCGCAGCTACAAAATCGTCCGGATAAACATCCTCATACTCCGGATGAAAAACAAGAAGCTTACGGTCTCCGAGAAATTGAATGTCCGCTTCTATATTTCGGGGGTATTTTTCCAGGTCTTTAGCATTATTGAACTGCTTCGGATTCACATAGATACTCAATACTACTGTCTCACATTCGGCAAGTGCGCGGTCGATCAATGAAAGATGGCCGGCATGAAGGGCTCCCATAGTCGGGACAAAGCCAATCAGACCATTCTGAGATGCCATTTTAATGCTCTCTCTTAGCTCATCCACATGTGTAAAACGCTCGATATTACTCATCTAAAAGCAGGCTTAAAAGGGGCAAATCTATCCGTTTTTGTTGAAGTTCCGCTTTTTTTTCTATATTTTTGTACAGTTTTAATCAAACAAGACTTCATGGAGAAAAAGAAAGTTCTATTTATCTCGCAGGAGATTTCCCCTTTTCTGCCTAAATCAGAAATTGCCACTACTGTAAGAAACTTAGCTCAGGGAATTCAGGAAACCGGAAAAGAAATCAGAGTATTCATGCCGCGTTATGGCGTGATCAATGAAAGAAGACATCAGCTTCATGAAGTGATTCGTCTCTCAGGAATGAACTTAATTATTGATGACAATGATCATCCGTTAATAATAAAAGTTGCTTCTATTTCTGCTGCTCGTATGCAGGTATATTTTATCGACAACGAGGAGTACTTTAAAAGAAAGACAACTCTGAAAGATGAAAGCGGTAAAGAGCACACAGATAATGACGAACGTTCCATGTTCTTCGTTCGCGGAGTACTGGAGACTGTTAAAAAATTAGGATGGCAGCCGGATGTGATTCACTGTAACGGATATCTTACTTCCTTAATGCCATTGTATCTGAAAGAATTCTATAAGAATGATCCGCATTTCACGAATACAAAAGTAGTTTATAACCTCTACAATGATGGTTTTAACACAAATTGGGATGCCCGTTTATCTGAAAAACTTAAGTTTGACGGATTTTCGGATGAGATCGTGGAAGCTTTCAAATCAACAAGTCACGCAGATATTGTACGTAACAGTATAAAATATGCCGACGGTTTGATCGTTATGAATGAAGCTTTGGATGCTCCAATGAGAGAGGTCTTTGAAGAAGCTACATGTAATAAACTTGACTATGTTGCTGAAGAACATCAGAACAAAGAAATATCAAGCTTTTTGGATAAAGTTATTGAAGCAGAAGTTCTTATATAAAATGTCTGGATATACCTCATTGCAGTGGCGGAAAGGATTCGTTCTTTCCGCTACTTTTTTGTTACTGACTATTGCCATGTCATCCTGTAAAAAGAAAACGCACCTCCTTGGACAGGATGTTATTAACCAAAACGATCTGTTGTCTTCCGGTGGAGTTGATACTTTTTCATTGACAACATTCACCATACTGGAAGATTCCGTGATTTCCGACAACCCGGCTTTCGCCATTCTGGGATCTTACAATGATCCTGTTTTCGGAACTTTCAACTCGGAGATTTATACACAATTCCGCTTATCAGGAATCAATCCGAATTTTGGTGACATAAATACCATCGTGATGGACTCTTTTGTTCTTGGGTTGGAATATGTTGGTTATTACGGTGAAACCGGAACACAGACGATAGAAGTCTATGAGATTAACGATGCGGAAGGACTTTCCATTGATTCTACCTACTACGCATTCAGTACAAAAGCAACTACGGGAATAGACCTTGTTGACCCTACCAAGAATGTACTCGATATGAACCCGTCCAATCTTACAGTTATCAACGGGGATACGGTCGATTCGCAATTGAGAATCTATCTGGACACGAACCTTGCAAAGAACATCGTACAGGAAGCGGTTAACAATCCGACAACCTTCGATTCCAATGATAATTTTCTGGAGTTTTTTAAAGGACTCCATATCAAAACCAATAACGGAATACAGATGTCCGGTGAAGGTGGGATTTTCTATTTCAACCTGAATGATGCCGCATCCAAGCTTACAATGTACTACACACAGGACGGCGTATCCAAAACCTATGATCTGGTAATCAATACTTCCTGCGCTGACTTTAACCATGTAGACATTGATTACACCGGTACCAATGTTGAAACAGTAATCAATGATACTGTTTCCGGTCAAACTGAATTCTATGCGCAATCGTTTGGGACGCGTGCTATTGTTCAAATACCGGGGCTGGATAACATCCCTAAAAATGTAGTGGTACACAAAGCGACTCTGGAACTTCCTATCCAGTATCAAAGCGGAACGAAATATGGTCCCGGATCAGATGTTTCTATTGCAACGCATATCGCCAAAGGAGACCCTGCCTATTATGGAATTGGAAATCTTGGATCTTATGATGATTACACCAAATCATTTGTGATAGACCTCAGATCCTGGGCGCAAGCCGTTTTAGCAGGAGATATTGAAAATACCGAGTTGATAATTTCTCCGGTTCTTTTTATAACATCAGGCGATCGCATTATCTTTAATGGACCAAACACAACGAACAAAGCTAAACCTAAGTTTACGATCGTTTATACAGAATATTGACCTATGTGTGGAATTGTAGCGTATATCGGACAAAAAGAAGCGTATCCGATCATCATCAAAGGATTAAAAAGATTAGAGTACAGGGGTTATGACAGTGCAGGTGTTGCTCTGATCAACAGTGATAAGATCAACATTTACAAGAAGCAGGGGAAAGTTGCCAATCTGGAAGATTTTACGGCAGACAAAGATGTATCCGGTCACGTAGGAATCGGACATACGAGATGGGCAACCCATGGAGCTCCGAGTGATCGTAACGCGCATCCACATTATACCGCAAGCGGAAATATTGCTATTATACACAATGGAATCATCGAAAACTACGATTCCATTAAAAAGGAACTCGTACGAAAAGGATATGAATTCAAAAGCGATACGGATACGGAAGTACTCGGTTATCTGATCGAGGACATTATGAAAAACTCAGGAACCAAACTGGGTGAATCCGTAAGATTGGCTTTACAGCAGGTCGTAGGTGCTTACGCAATCGTTGTCATTTCAAGAGATGAACCGGATAAATTGATTGCTGCCCGTAAGAGTTCTCCTCTTGTTGTTGGAATTGGCCATGACGGCGATTTCTATCTGGCATCAGATGCAACGCCTATCGTTGAATACACTAAGAAAGTTGTGTATATGAATGATGAGGAGATAGCCGTGATCCGTCCAAATAAAGAACTGAAAATTTACAGCATTGATGATGTAGAAAAAACACCTTATGTTCAGGAATTAGAATTACATCTTGAAGCTCTGGAAAAAGGCGGATATGATCATTTCATGCTGAAAGAAATTCACGAACAACCACGCTCAATTGAAGATTGTTTCAGAGGAAGGCTCAATGCTGATGAAGGCTGGGTTTCACTGGGAGGAATCAAAGATTACGAGCAAAAAATGATTCAGGCAAACAGAATTATCATGGTTGCCTGCGGAACCTCATGGCATGCTTGTCTTGTAGGAGAATATTTATTCGAAGACCTGGCGCGTATCAATGTGGAAGTTGAATATGCGAGTGAATTCAGATACCGCAATCCGATCATTAATGAAAATGATATTGTGATTGCCATCTCCCAATCCGGAGAGACTGCTGATACTCTTGCCGCTCTTGAATTAGCAAAATCAAAAGGAGCTACGATACTTGGGATTTGTAATGTTGTAGGATCTTCTATCTCACGTATTACAGATGCCGGATCATATACTCACGCCGGACCGGAAATCGGAGTAGCTTCAACAAAAGCATTTACTGCGCAAGTAACCGTACTGACCTTAATGGCGCTTTCTTTAGCACATAAAAAAGGTACGCTGAGCGAATCAAAATACAGAACCATGTTGTCTGAATTGGAAGCGATTCCTTCCAAAGTACAACGCGTTCTGGAAAACAATTCGAAAATCGAATTCATTGCCGGGCAATATAAAGATGCTTCCAATTCACTTTATTTAGGTCGCGGAAGTTCTTTCCCGGTAGCTTTGGAAGGTGCATTGAAACTGAAGGAGATTTCCTACATCCATGCGGAAGGATATCCTGCTGCTGAAATGAAACACGGTCCGATTGCATTAATCGACGAAGAAATGCCGGTGTTTGTTATCGCAACAAAAGGTACTTCTTATGAAAAAGTAGTGAGCAATATTCAGGAAGTAAAAGCCCGTAAAGGAAAGATTATTGCCATTGTAACCGAAGGCGATGAGCAGGTAAAGGAAATGGCAGATCATGTGATCGAAATTCCTGAAACGGATGAACACCTCGTTCCTTTGCTGGCGACGATCCCGTTACAATTGCTTTCGTACCATATTGCAGTAATGCGCGGGTGCAATGTGGATCAACCTCGTAATCTTGCCAAGTCTGTTACCGTAGAATAATGGCTTCCGGTGATTTTTTTACCGATGTTTATGATGTTGTTCGCTTGATTCCGAAAGGAAGAGTAACAAGCTATGGTGCTATCGCGAACTATTTGGGTGCTCCCAGATCCAGTAGAATGGTAGGATGGGCCATGAACGCTGCACATGCTTTACCTGACGTACCTGCACATCGCGTAGTAAACAGACAGGGACTACTTACCGGCAAAATGCATTTCAATCCGCCTGAACGCATGCAGCAATTACTTGAAGAGGAAGGTATTCCGGTAAAAAAGGATCAGATTGTAAACTTCAAACAAATATTCTGGGATCCGGGGGTGGAATTAGAGTTGTAATCAATCAATTAAATTGATCTCCGCTAAAAAAAGATCCTCGTCTCCCGAAATCTTCGCCAGATTCTTAATTTCTTTTTCAAGTGCAATGATTTCATTGTGGAGATCAGGACTTGGATAGATATAATATTGACTTTCGACTAAGGTAAGACGATCCCTTAAATCCTTTGCTTCCTCCAATCTCTGCTCATACTCCGAACGACAGGATGAAAGCGTAAAACCAAGAAGTGCTATTAGTAGTAAGTAGTGGAACTTCATATTACAAAGTTCGGACAATGCAGTCTGAGTTTCAAATATTTCGATAATTGTAAAACGAGTAATATTCATTCAATTACCCTATTTCTTAACCGAAGGCATAAGTAGCATGACTCTCCTTTCAGATTTCCGTGTACTTTTGCATTATGATCATTGTTACGGGAGCAACCGGATTATTAGGGTCTCACCTGCTTTTCGCGCTAAGCGATAAGAAGGAGCCTGTTCGTGCATTGTACCGCAATCCCGAAAAAATAGATCAGGTAAGAAAGGTATTCGATTTCTATGATTCCGCGAATGCGCAATCCCGCTTTGACCTCATCGAATGGATAAAGTGTGATGTCCTGGATATTCCGACTTTAGAAGAATGTATCGGTCAGAATGATCTTGTTTACCATTGTGCCGCACTTGTTTCCTTCGACAGGAAAGACTTTAGAAATATGATTCACATCAATCGCCGGGGAACGGAAAATGTTGTGAATGTATGCCTTGCGAACGGTGCAAAAAAACTATGTTATGTCAGTTCAACTGCGGCTCTGGGCGGAACGGACAACCCAATCACTGAAAAAACACGTTGGAAAAACGGCCCGGATGTCAGTGGTTATTCCATATCGAAATACTCTGCGGAAAAAGAAGTATGGCGCGGAATTGAAGAAGGACTGAATGCTGTAATTGTAAATCCATGCGTTATTCTGGGTGCCGGAAGTTGGGAAGATTCTTCTTTGACGATCTTCAGAACGGTTAACAAAGGTCTTAGCCACTACCCTCCGGGAGCAAATGCTACAGTTGATGCACGTGATGTTGCAACAATCATGGTTCGCCTGATGGATTCAGATATCAAATCCGAAGGTTTTCTGTGTATCGGATCAAATCAATCTTTTCAGGAACTTATTACTGAAATTGCGCAACAATCAGGCAAGAAAGCACCTCGCAAAACAATATCAAAAGGCCTGGTAAACACTGTACGCCTCATCAGCAGCTTCTTCCTTTTCTTTATTGGTAAACGACCTGTGATCAGCAAAGATACATTGGAGAATCTCTATGCTGTCAGACGATACAGCAACACAAAAGTGCGTGAAAAATTACAATTTGAATTCCGCGATCTGAAAGAGCAGGTACGCAATGGAATAGCGGGAAGAATCCGGTAATCAGTTGTAAAATTCGTAGTCCAGAAAGCGCAGGATCATCATGAAGTTGGTACTTACCTGACGTGTGATCACCGAAGAAAGCAGGCGTGTTTTACTATTATAAATGATCTGAATATCAGTTGTGAATTCTCCTTTCCGGTAAATGTGTTTTTCGATCAGATTACCGAGTTCATCATATTTAAATTTGAATTCCTCCAGCGGTTCTGCGGTCTTATTACTTGTTTTTCTGATAGCACCTAACTTACCATTTTCATTGTAGGCATAATGATAGGTATAAACGTCTCCTGTCATCTTCACGCGTTCTATGCGTTCCACGAGGTAGCCATCTTCATTGTAATTGTAAAATTCTTCCAGATAGGGCAACCCGTAATTGTTATACCGCACACGCTTCGTCTGCGCATCGTATTCAAAGTATTCGTAAGTTTCTTTGTTAAAGGCTAACGTTCGGATCACATTCCCTGTGCTGTCTGTCATTTCGGTAAAATGCTCCTCAGCTGTCAGGCGCCCCTTATCATCATACGTATAATGAATGGCAATATATCCGTTTTGATCTGATTTCCTGTACACCGATAATCTTCCTTCATCATCGTATTGATAGCGGTTCCAACTCGTATCCGCACTACCATCATCTGTTCGTGTTTCGTAGGTATAAGCTAACTCCCCTTCTTCATTGAAAGAATACACGTAATTAAATGTCGTGTTCTTCATGGTTTCCCCCTGCTTTTTATAGACAAAGGTTCCTTTCAGCTCCTTTAGCTTATTTTCCCGGATAAAGTCTGTGTTAAAAAACGGCTTATCCGTAAAGGCGTCACCATTGCGATTATCCAATACTTGTGCTGAGACGAGGTTTGAAATAAGGACCAGTATAATTAAGAGTATTCTCACACTGCGAAGTAAGCAAGAAAGATGCCCCGATTTGTCATATTTTTCAGGCTTTTATTCATAGCTTGTTTTTCATAACTGTGTCAATCGCCTCTTCCACAGTTGACGAAGGCTTCAAACAATACCCCTGTGCACAGACATAGATCAGGCTGTGCGATTGATCGTGCTGATCAAAAACAGGTGGATATTTCTCTCCGTTTGCATAGACCATTATCCCAAATGGCAGGGAAGCCTTTGCTAACTCCATTGCATTTTCTTTCGCGGGTTCTCCCGTGCAGACATACTCATAACAATTGAATACGAAATGATCGAGAAGTAAAGCCCAGTTTGAATATCCTGAGCCGTATGTTTCCATACCGTCGTATACATTTGCAAGCATTTGTTTTGACATTTCCATGTATTCCTCCCGATGCAGCAATATGCTTAATTGAAAAAGGTTACGCGCCATGATTGAATTTCCTGAAGGGATCACATTATCATTGATCTCCATCTTGCGTGCTAACAGATCGGTATTCGAAGGTGTAAAATAAAACATACCGGATTGTTCATCTTTGAATTCACTTAGGCAAACTGTGGTCAATAATTCGGCTTGCTCCAGCACTTTTATATCACCTTCCATGTAATAGTAGTGGATCAAAGCATCGATCAAACTTGCATAATCCTCCAAAAATGCATCAATCGTAAGCTTGCCATTCTTATAATTCCGCTTTAACTGACCTTTTTCATTCATCATGGTTTCCGTCAGCCATTTATAATTTTTGTATGCCAGGGAGCGATAGTGATCTTCACCAAAAACGCGGTATGCTTCACTCAAACCTTTCAGCACCATTGCGTTCCAGCTTGTTAAGCATTTATCGTCCTTTCCCGGATAAACCCTTTCCTTTCTCGCACTCAGAATCTGTTCGTTTAGGGCGGCTATTTTTCGCTCAAATTCATCAGGACTTATATTGAGATTCTTACAGACTTCCTGATCACTTTTTGTTCGTAGCAGAACAAACTGGCCATCCTCCCAGTAAGCCCTGTTCCCAGTGTCATAATATGCACTAAAAAATCCCTTCGACTCCTGATCAAAAGCGTCCATTTCTTTCTTCGACCAGATATAATATTTGCCCTCAACACCCTCGCTATCGGCATCCAATGCTGAAATAAAGGCTCCTGAAGCATCCAGCATTTCACGCTCCATCCAATTAATCGTCTGATCAACAATCCTGCGGTAAAGTGGTTTTTTAAAGATCGCATAAGCACGTGCATAGGTATAGATCAACTGTCCGTTATCATACAGCATTTTTTCGAAGTGCGGGATTTTCCATAGCATGTCTACCGAGTAGCGGGCAAATCCTCCTCCCGCCTGATCGTACATGCCGCCCATTGCCATTTTGTCCAATGTCAATTCTGCGTAATCCAATACCGTCTGGTCTTTGCTGTTCAAGGCATAATCCATTAAAAAATCCAGGTTATTCGGTAATGGAAACTTTGGTGCACGTGTCGGACCACCTTCATTCAGATCGAAGCTTTTTTTCCATCGGAGAATGAGTTCTTCCAGCTTTTCTCGTTTGAATTCGCCTACCTCATTCGGCTCTACGATCGTTTCACTTGCTGCTACACCTTCCATCAAATGATCGGCATATTCCTCCACTTTTTTCAGATCGTTCTTAAATGTATGCTCCAGGGAACGTAAGATATGCATCCACTGTTCCTTCGGAAAGTACGTGCCTCCATAGATTGGTCTGCCATCCGGAAGTGTGAAACAATTCATGGGCCATCCCCCTTTGTTGGTCATTAGTTGCACAGCTGTCATATACAATTGATCCACATCCGGGCGTTCTTCCCGGTCCACCTTCACGTTGATGAAAAATTTATTCATCAACGCCGCCACCTCTTCATCCTCGAATGATTCATGTTCCATGACATGACACCAGTGACAGGCGGAATACCCTACGCTAATCAACACCAACTTATTCTCCCGTTTAGCCCTTTCGAACACCTCAGGTGACCACGCCACCCAATTCACCGGATTATGCGCATGCTGCAACAAATAGGGTGATGATTCATGAATGAGGTCATTTGTATAGCTTTCCATGGTGTAAAAGTACGGTTTTCCCCCACCGACTATGAATAAAATGCTGCTACCTGCGTTACACAGCTCGGGAAGTGTATTAATTTTACCCTTTATTTCAATTTGTGAAGGAAATCAGACCATATCATGTGTTACTCTTTGTGGTAATCACCATGGGGACTTTAGCCCCTGTTGTTTATTTTGCACCGAAAGACGGCTGGCATTTCTTCGGGGTAAAAACAGAGTTCCTGACCATGGAAAAATTCGAGCATCCAAGGAAACAGGAAAATGCGGATATCAGTAATATTATCGCTGATGTGGATACCAGCATGACTCTTCTGGAAGATGATCCTATGATCCAGCATAAAAATGGGTCAAATGGCGACCTGGGAGCACCTTCCGGGGCTGAACACAAAGAAGATGCATCTACTGAATTGCAGTTTTCTGATGAAGGAAAAGGCAATCTGCATCGTTTCTTCGAGACACTTGCCAGTGTAGCCGCAAACAAACAGAAGATTTCAATTTTACACTACGGTGATTCCCAAATTGAAGGTGACCGGATGACCGGATATATCCGTCAGAAAATTCAGGATCAGTTTGGAGGCTTCGGTCCGGGGCTGATCCCTGCTACAAATATTTACAGCACTGTCACCTTCAAGCAAACTTTTTCGAAGAGTTTTGAACGCTTTACCTGCTTCGGAGGCGCATCTCTGAAATCAAGAAAATATGGTGTAATGGCATCTGCTGCGCGCTTTACCAAAGAATACGAAGCAGACTCCACTTTAAAACTGGATACTTTGAGCGAAAAGTCCGGTTGGATCGAAATCGCACCATCAGCTTCAGCCTACCAACGTGCCCGAACGTACAACAATGTGCTGATGCATTACAACAGTTGTATCGCACCGGTTAAAGTAAAAGTGTTCCAAAACGGAGGATTGATCCATGAAGAACAATTGATTCAGGATGGAAAACAACATACGCTAAAGTTGAGCTTCCCTTCCACACCCGGAACATTGCGTTATGAATTCACCGGGAAAATCAGTCCGAATATTTGCGCTTTCTCTCTTGAGGGTGATTATGGTGTTCAGGTTTCCAATATCGCCATGCGGGGATCGAGTGGTACCGTTTGGGGGAATATGAACCAGGATATTTTGCGCAGTATGTACAGTGAATTGAACACTAAACTGGTAATTATGCAATTCGGAGGTAACTCCGTTCCTTTCTTCAAGGACAGTGTGGGTGTGCGCAATTTTGCCAATTATTTCAAAGGTCAGATTAATCGGGTAAAGACATTAAATCCGGGAGCAATGGTTGTTGTAATTGGCCCGAGTGATATGTCCAAAATGGAAGATGGCATCTATGAAACATACCCTTTCCTTCCTTATTGCGTGGAAAAAATGAAAGAAGCAACAATCAGTGCCGGAGGAGCATATTGGAATCTTTACGCTGCGATGGGAGGGAGAAATTCCATGCCCGCCTGGGTGGATAAAGGATTGGCAGGAAAGGACTATATCCATTTCAGCAACGGCGGAGCCAAGATCGCCTCTCAGTTGTTTTATAATGCCCTGATGCAGGAATACAATAAGTGGAAAGGAAGCGGAGAGTGAGGTTCATTCAATACATGATCATAACGGTGCTGTTTCCATTTTTTTCAATGGGACAGGATACATTGTCACGCGGAAATAGCTCTCCATCTGTGTCGAAGGACACTGTGCAGCGCTGTGATTCATTGAGTGCATATATCTTTCCGGATTATGAGATCATTGATACGATTTATCACGCGCAATACCCATTCATTCAATTTCCAGAGAACAACTACCGTTTTCACACAAAAGACAGTCCGAATTTCGAATTACTGGCAAAGAAGATTGATACTATGATCCGGGAGAAGGATCGCAAACTGAATTTTTACCACATAGGCGGTTCACATCTGCAGGCCGACATCTACACCAATGTTGTTCGCGAGTACCTCCAGAAATGCTGGGCAGATCTTCCCGGGGAACGCGGGTGGGTCTTTCCTTTTGATCTTGCCGGGACAAATAATCCGGGAAATTATGAATTCAAGTCTCCTAATAACTGGCACGCATATCGCTGCCTGCCCCATCGTCCTTCCAAATACGATGTTGATTACGGTATGTTAGGAGCCGTTGCGATGTGTCCCGATTCCGTGATCACTGTAAAGTTTTTCTATGATCGAACAGATGATCGTCCGCCGATTCAGCACATTCGTATTTTCCACAATAAAGGTGAATTTCCCTATTGGATGAACTTTGGAAATGAGGAAATCCTGATCGATCACACCACGATTGACGAGGAATTGGGAATGAGTGATATTTACTTTACCGACCCTATTGATTCCATTGATGTGCAATTTCAACGCTTAGGGGCTGAAGCTCCCGAATTGGAGATTTACGGCTTTACCATCATGAACAATGAACCGGGGATTTCCTATACATCAATCGGGATCAACGGAGCAGGTTTATACACCTACCTGGATAATATTCGCTTTGAAGAGCAGTTGAAGTCCTATCCACCGGACTTCTTTGCATTTTCCGTTGGTACCAACGACGGAAATATGCCGTACGCCGATTTCGATCCGAAAATCTACAAACGAAACCTGGAGAAAATGATGCAGATGGTACTCAGAGCCAACCCCGACTGTGCCTTGTTGCTTACTGTTCCGAACGATTCATACTACCGTCGAAGATACCTGAATAAGAATATTGCCCGTGAACGCGATGTAATCATCGAACTTGCCGAAGAATACAACATGGCAGTGTGGGATTTTTACGGAATAATGGGGGAATTAGGATCGAGCCGAACCTGGAAGAATAACCAGTTGATGCGCAGTGACCTCATTCATTTTACATTTGAAGGATATAAATTAAAGGGACAACTCTTTATCGATGCATTTTTGAAATACATGGAACAAATGGAAACTTGTACTAACGATACAATCAACTGATGGAAAGATTGTACTCCATATTTTCGTTTGAGGTGGGTGACGGTAGTTCACTCGTCTTTACAAAACTCGACTTTTGGATCTTCTTCCTGTTGGTGATGGTTTTGTTCTCTTTCCTGCACAAACAAAAGCTGGTCAGATCGATCTTTCTGACAGCGGTTTCTGTCTTCTTTTTTTACAAGACATCAGGGTTATATGTTCTCCTGCTCGGCTTGAGTATCACCTTTAATTACTTCCTGGGGAGGTGGATTTTTCATTCTGACAGCGACCGGAAACGGAAAGGAATTATCGCAGTTTCCGCAATATTTAACTTATTAATTCTAGGATACTTTAAATACGCATACTTTTTTACGGATTCCTTCAATGCCATGTTTCACACCGATTTCGAACTGATCAACCAGTTTGCCCGGATGGGAAATAACTTTTTCGGCGAAGGAACATTTGTAGAAAAAATCCTTCTTCCGGTAGGAGTTTCCTTCTTTACTTTCCAGAATATCAGTTATGTGGTGGACATTTACCGCAAGGAAATTGAGCCGGTAAAAAACTTCTTTGATTATTCATTTTTCGTAACCTTCTTCCCACAGTTGGTAATGGGCCCGATTGTACGTGCGCGTGATTTCATTCCGCAGATCTCCATGCCGTATCACCTGAACAAAAATGATTTTTCAGTGGCTATTGTCCAGATCGTAACGGGATTAATCAAAAAGATTGTGATTGCCGATTACCTTGCGGTTCATTTTGTGGATTTAGTGGCTGATGCTCCGGAAACATATCCCGGTTTTGTTAGTGTAATTGCTATGTGGGCATACTCGCTACATATATATGCAGATTTCTCGGGGTACACGGATATTTCAATCGGTTTATCCCGCTTAATGGGCTTTGAACTCAAACGAAATTTCAACTCACCGTACAAGGCAGTCAGCGTAGCAGATTTCTGGCGCAGATGGCATATTTCTCTGGGATCATGGTTAAAGGATTACCTCTACATTCCTTTAGGAGGAAACAGAACCGGAAGTGTCGGAAGTTACATCGCGATCTTCTTCATTTTCGTGTTTTTGATCTTCATTACACAGTGGTACGAATTGCTCTTTGTGTACGCCGGACTGACAGCCTTATATTTGTTTGGCATTCTGGTCATCAAAGACTTCAAGCGCTACGTCCACCGGGACCTTAACCTCATCATCACCATGGTTGTAGGAGGTTTATGGCACGGAGCCAGTGAAAACTTCGTGATCTGGGGAGCCATGAACGGTGTTGCGCTCGTTATCTACAAATACTGGAGGAAGATCAGTTTCTACGAAAACTCCACCAATGGATTGTCACATTTCTGGAAGATCTTTATCACCTTCAACTTCATTACATTTACCCGGATCTGGTTCAAATTGGATGGTTCTGGAGAGCCTGCTGTAATGCTGAATCAAATCTGGAACCACTTTGATTTCTCCTGGGATCTTTTTGTAACGGTTCTGAACACTTATCAATCCGTATTCTGGATTATGCTTGCCGGATTTATTGTACATTGGTTACCGGATGGTGTTAAATCGACCTACACGGGATGGTTTGCTAAAATGCCTATTCCGGTACAAGCTGTTTCGGTTGCGGTCATTGTATTTCTGATTTACCAGGCGGTTGGTACAGAATCACCTCCATTTGTGTATTTGCAATTCTAGATCATGAGGCAAAAGAACAATCTATTTCGCTCCTTCGCCAGTGCCTTTCGAGGATTAGGATTGTTGTTTGCCTGTGAGCGCAATGCACAGATTCATTTAATCGCACTTATTGCTGCAACGACTTTGGGTTTTGTCCTGCGTATAGCAACCTATGAATGGCTGATCCTACTTTTACTTTTCGCTTTGGTGATCAGTATGGAAGCTGTGAACAGTGCGCTTGAGAAGCAAAGTGATCTGATCCAACCGGAAATTGATCCACGCATCCGTGACATCAAAGACATTGCCGCGGGGGCAGTTCTTTGGTCTGCCATCGTTGCATTGCTCGCCGGAGTGCTGATTTTTATACCAAAACTGATCGCTTTCCTATCATGATAGAAGAAAGAGCATTTAACGGATTATCGGAAGAATTTTTGGAAATCGCCTATGCGAAAAACTGGTTTCGACTTTTTGTAAAAAAAGAACTTGGCGGTGCCGAAACTTCCTTACCTGAAGCCATGCAGGCCCTTTTTGATGCTGCGCATCTTGATGGAAGTTTAGGGTGGTGTGTTAACCTTGGAAGCGGTGCCAGTTATTTCAGTGGTTTTCTTAAGCCTGATGTGGCGCTGGAACTTCTTGGCGATCCAAAGAGTGTCTTCGCCGGAAGCGGACAAATCGGAAAAGCAATACAGACTGGCGATCATTACGTGATCTCCGGGAGCTGGCCGCGTTGTACTGGAGCTGTACACGCTACATCCTTTACCGCAAACGCCGAATTGAAAGACGGATCAGTCCGATCCTTCGTGTTACCGCGCGATCAGGTAAAAATAAGCAACACCTGGACTTTAATGGGGCTGGAGCGCTCTTCAACCTACCAAATTGATGCAGCGGACGTGGAAATTCCGCTAGACCATTCCTTTGAGATCGGTTCTTTAAATGCTGAAAGCGCCTACTCTATCCATCTGATTCCCTTTGAACCGTTTGCACGATGCTGCATGATCGCTTCTTTACTTGGAATGACAGGTTGTTTTATTGATAAAGTAGATGCTGATTCGGGACTTCGCGAAAGAACTGGTATTCAGAAAGAACTCGCGGAACTCAAAATGACAATCGCGGAAAGCTTCCAACATTTTCAACAGCACGCACATCAACTGGAAAAGTGCTGTAATTCGGAAACAGATGCTTCAAAGGTTGTTGAACAGATTTGCAACGATGTGATCAATATCGCTGCACTTATACGTGAAAAAATAAATGCCATCTACTACCTCGGCGGATTGCAGATTGCAGATACAAAAAATCCCGCCAACTCAGCCTTTAAAGACCTTCTTGTGGCGGGACAACATAACTTATTCCGTTAGTTAGATTACATGCTTTGATCCAGCTTTCTGACCATTGTCAGGATCGTCGCCATACCAACTGTTTCTCCTGTTTCATCATAGATATCCACCAGGAACTTCACTATTCCTTTTGCAATATCATCTTCGGATTTCTTTTCCTGATCCACTTTCTCTTTCACAGTGAAACGCACGCCAATCGTTGCCCCCGGATAAACCGGTTTCGTAAATCGCGCTTCGTCTATACCGTAATTCAATAATACTGGTCCTTTTTTCGGATCAACGAATAACCCTGCTGCTTTCGAAAGAATAAAATAGCCATGGGCAACACGACGCTCGAAGATCGTTCCATCCAGAGAAGTTTCATCCATGTGAGCATAGAAATTATCTCCTGATACATTCGCAAAATTCACGATATCCGTTTCCGTTACCGTATGCTTATGTGTAAACACCGTTTCTCCGATGACCAATTCCTCAAAATGCTTCCTGAATACGTGCGGATTTGCTTCCGGCATTGCTGCACCTACCTGGAATTGCTGTGTAATATGTGTAATCGTTGTCGGATGTCCCTGGATCGCAGTTCGCTGGAGGTAATGCAATACTCCTCGTTTACCTCCCATTTCCTCGCCACCGCCGGCTCTACCCGGACCACCATGCGTCAATAATGGCATTGGGGAACCGTGACCGGTACTTTCCTTCGCACAACTTTCGTTCAGTACAAGAATACGTCCGTGCATACTCGCTGCACCAACGATATATTCACGTGCTTCATTGTCGTCCGGAGTAACAATCGAAGACACTAACGACCCTTTACCCATTCGTGCCAGTTCAATTGCATCGTCCATTGTTTTATACGGAATCAATGTGGAAACCGGTCCGAAACATTCCACTTCATGCACATCCGTTTTATTAAAAGGATCATCGTTTCTGAATAACAACGGCGAGAAGAAGGCTCCTTTATTTTTATCAGCACCCGTTACCTCGAAATTTTCCATATCTCCGAAGACAATCTGCTGCGAACTCGCCAATCGTTGCGCATTTTCACGAACACGTTCCACCTGTAACTTCGTTGCCAGTGCTCCCATACGTACACCTTCGATGGATGGGTCCCCGATCTGCGTCGTTGACAGTCGCTTGATCAAGGCTTCCTGAACGGGATCGATTAAAGATTCCGGCACCAGGATTCTTCTGATTGCCGTACATTTCTGTCCGGCCTTCACTGTAATCTCTTTTAGTACTTCTTTTACGAAAATATCGAATTCAGGAGTCCCCGGAACTGCTTTTTCACCCAAAACTGCGGCATTTAAGGAATCCGCCTCCAGATTGAAAGTCACACTTCGTTCGGCAATATGCGGCATCGCTTTCAACATCTTACCGGTTTTCGCGGATCCGGTAAAAGTTACTGTGTCTTCCGTATCCACATGGTCAACAATTCCGCGTCCAAGCCCTACAACTAACTGCAAAGCTCCCTCCGGTAAAATCCCGGATGCAATAATATCTCGGACAACTACCTCTGTAAGGAATGAAGTAAACTCTGAAGGTTTCACAACTGCCGGTACACCTGCCATCAAATTCACAGCAATCTTTTCCAACATACCCCAGATCGGGAAGTTAAATGCATTGATATGCACTGCAACCCCTTGTTTAGGAACCATGATATGATGTCCGATAAACGTTCCTCCTTTTGAAAGAGGTGCTGCCTGTCCATCCACATAATACGGGAGATCAGGGAATTGTCTTCTCAGCGACGCGTTAGCAAACAAGTTTCCAATTCCTCCTTCGATATCGATCCATGAGTCAATCTTCGTTGCACCTGTAAGGGCGCTTACCTCATAGTATTTACTCTTACGTTCCAACAGGTACAACGCAAGCGCCTTAAGCATTCTTCCGCGTTCCTGA
>QKAV01000223.1 GCA_003247185.1 Crocinitomicaceae bacterium | reverse complement strand
GATAAACTGATTGATTCAAAATTTACGGTAGATTGACCGTAGGCAAAATTCAAGCTCAAAATAAGAGCTCCAAACAATGTACTTTTCTTCATCGTTTTAAAAATTAATAAGTTAAACGTTGAAGAAATCAGAAATAGAATAACGCTGTCCTTTCAAAGACGAACGTAAGTCAAACTTTAATCTGAAGTCTTCTTTACAAATCATGCCAGGCAAGTATTCTGACTTACACCTTATTCCGTTCACCTTCCCATCGAATTATACGACAGTGGTATCTTAAACCGAACATACAGTGCTTACAGCTGCAGATACAGTTCCGGATTTTCACCGGATTCCTTATTAATCCATTTCTGGAACCAAGGCGTTGCGAAGTTAGAAAGAATTATCCGTTTTTATCCAATTTATATGTGTACTGAATCATTATCGAACGCGGAGGCTCAATTTTTAACGGACGTAACGAATAAGATCGATTAAAAATATTGGATCCGATCAGCGCCACTTTGTGCTTATCGTTCAAACTATAAGACATACGGGCATCGAAAATCCAGTTACCAAATCGATGTTTCAGGAAATAATCCATATAACGGATATTTTGGATATAAGGGCCAATTGTACTGTTTTCAAATTCCTGAATCACACCATCCATGTTTACAATTTTACTGAAGTACTTCACACTCATCCCAATTGAAAATTTCTTATTCCAGGTATACTCCACATCCCCTTTTACATTATGCAAAAAGCGGTATTTCAGAATCCGTGAGGAAGAATCCAGGGAAGTGGAATTGTAACTGTATTCTCTTCCAATCTGATCAATAGCATAAACAAGGTCAGGATTGAGTGTTGTCGGTACGATATAATTGTAACCCGTCATGTAAGTCATCAGGCCTTTCTTTCCAATCTGAGCCTTTCCTGAGAATGAAATATCCAGACCTACTACGCGGGAGTTCCCCGTATTAACAAACTTGAACCCAAATGGTGTTTCTCCTGCTGCAGGATCCCCCCAGAATCCAAATAAATACTCTATGGTATTCTGGTACTCCTGCCAGAAACCAGCGATATCCAAATATCCCAGTACACCACCAATTTTTATACCTTGTTTGATCCCAACCTCTGCATTCCAGCTGCTTTCAGGTTGCAGTTTCGGATTAGGGAATACACCAAAATTCCCGATTCCGGTTTTAATGTAGCGTTCTGTAATAGTCGGAAAACGATAGCCTTGCCCATAGGAACCTCTTAAATAGGTCTCCTGGTAGATTTTTAAGCTTCCTCCGGCTCTGAAAATTGGTTTTACCTGGGTTAGGGTATCATTTAACTGGTAGTACTCCAACCGTCCTCCAACTGATAAATTAAGGATATCTTTAACCTTCTTCTCCAATTGCGCATAAGCAGAAAGATTCATCAAGTGGTTTGTCGGGTCACCTCCTCCTGCAAACAAAGTAGCATACGAGTTTGTATACACTCCTGTAAACCCTCCGATAAAATCCAGATCTTTTATCGTACTGTACGACTTCTGGAACATATAATCTCCAAAGTACGTGGTAAACCGGCTGGACTGGAATTCCTTTTTGGGATCCAGATTTAACGTATCTAAAGCACTTCTGCTGAAGTTTGTGTTATCGGAATGCAATATTCGTCCACGCAGATAGTGTTTTCCATCTGTTGCTGTAAAAAGGTTTACATAAGGATCTGCATTAAAAATAAACTGATCCTGCAGGAATACTGCTCCCGGATAGGACTGGTAAAGGCCTGAACTGTCATTTAACCACGCAAATGCGAGATTGGATTGCGAATACATGACATTCCCGTTCAGTCCATAGCTTAATCCGGACAATTTTTTTGACCTGTATTTCAGGTTGAAGTTAAAACGCGCTCTTTTGGAAGCCATTTGCTTATTGGAATAAGCTGAAAGTGTGTCCGGGAACACAAACTTATCCGTCCTTGGAGGTCCGATATAACCATGATCGTAATTCACGTTTCCTCCGAGTACAACATCCAGATTACCCACCTTTCTTGTATGCAGGAATTTTACTCCTGAGATCAATGGAAAATCATTCCACCATTTTGAACTGTCTATTGATGGCGCAGAATAGAATCCGCTGTACACGTTAATTTTAGTTACCGGCTTTAATTTCGGCGAAGCTGTTCTGATATGTATGGCTCCCGAAAGTGCAGATGCTCCCGAAAGTACAGATGAAGCCCCTTTTATCACTTCGACCTGATGAATGTTTTCAACAGGAACAAACCCCCATTCAGGTCTACCGGCATCACCTGAAAGCATAGGCATATCATCAACAATAACAGCCACTTTTGATCCTACTCCAAAAGTAAATCCGCTCCCTCCTCTGATCTGAGGTTCACCGTCCAGAATGTTCAGCCCGGGAGTCTGATCCAATGCAGTTTCAATCGAACGAGTATTTTTGTTTTCAATCAGTTCGGGATGTAAAATTTCCATGGAAACAGTTTGGTCTCCAAGCGACTTATCAAACTTTCCTACTTTAACTTCTACCCCTTCAACGTCAAGTACATAAGGTTTAAGTACAAAATCGTGCGTTAATGCGATGCCAGCTATAATTTTTATTTCCAGCGTATCCGTTATCATTCCTGTTGCACGACAAACTATCCGCGCATCACCGGCAGGTAATTTTAACCTATAATTACCGTCAAAATCGGAAATAGCACCAACTGTAATATCGTTCTTATATATCACACTGGCACCTACAATAATTTCACCTGAACTATCTAATACACGCCCTTGAAGCATTCCTTCCTGCGCAAACAAATTCCCGATACAAAGGATAAAAAATATAGCTGTTCTCATAAATAAAAAAAAGCTGCCCTTTTGGTCGGGCAGCCTGCATAACATTCAAAATGTGTTATTAATATTTCACTACTTTACTTGTAGTAATTTTACCGTTTACGGTACTACGAACAAGGTAAGTTCCTTTTGGTAAATTGAAATCCGCTTTCGCTACGTTTTCTCCTGATAACACTAAGTTACCAGCCAAATCATACACGATAAAGTCAACGTTTTCCGATGATTTAAAATTCAGTGTAGTACCTCCGTTAGAAAGGAATGCAACTACTTCATTCAGTTCATTTTCTGTAACAGAAGACGGATTGTAAATCAATTCAACATCGTCTATCAGTACCTCATCATCCGCTGCACCACCACCGGCAGTTTCATTCGTTGTAAAAGTTACAAGGATGTATGCAACAGTAGATGCGGGTCCTGCATAAGTAAAAGGAACTGAAAAACGCGTCCAGTTACCGTTTGTTGAAGGGTAATTTTTAACGGCTGTAGCTACAACGTGATTTGTAGAAGTTGCATCCTCCGGATCACGATAATCGTATGCGTCATGCAATGTTGCTTTCATTCTCGCATTCTGAGTATGTCCATTTGGTGTAAATTTCGCCCAGAAGACGATAGAATCTGGCATATCAGTAATTGCCTCAGAAAAGTTAGCATCTGCCGTAACTGAATAGTTGTAGTTACTACTGTTCGTCGGCGAAGTACTTCCCATATTGATTTTACCTGTAGTTACGTTACCATTAGCGATGATACCGAAGGTGGATCTTGACCAGATTCTGCAACTTGCAGTCCCTGCTGATCCCGGTCTAACATCTGCTGAAGACTGAATTTGATTGGCTGCAGCCCAGTTATATGATCCCCCTGCAGTAAGAAAACTATTCCAGTTAACAGGTTCCTGATCAGAAGAAACGGTTTCCCAGTTTTCAAAACCAGAGTTTCCGATCTGTGTTTGCCCCCAACTCATTGTCAACGAGAGGATGGCAGAAAATGTAAGTAGTGTTCTCTTCATAGTCAAACAATTATTAAGCAAATATAGAATAAAACTATTAGCACAGAGCTTGGCTTTAATCAATCTGAAACATGAAATATTCATTCAATACCATTCCTATCAACCTTCTGACTTGTTGAGTCGTTTTTATTAATGAAAGATGTTACAATGAAATCAAGAGAAATCGGAAATATCAATGAAGCATTATTTGTCTTACGGCACTTTATCGATCTCAGTGCTCAGCTACTCCCCTTTCTTTACGAATTGGAGAACAAACATGATCTCAGCCTCATCGAAAAACAAAAGAAGCTTAAGATTTGCGAAATTTATGAACAGCACGAAATAGATGCCAATACATCCGTTGTACTGATCAACTCCAATGTACTTGAATTGATTAAAACAAGCTTCCAGTCAATACTTCATGACAAACGCGTACACCGATTCAAAAATCTCAAGAAATTCCTGAAAGAATACGATCGTCTTAAAAACAATTGGAACTCAATTGAAGCAAATTAAATATTTATTCGGGTCCTTTGTCTAAATTAGTCCTATGAGCGAGCAAAAGGATCCGGGACTGGGCGTTAGCTTTCAGGGACAGGTAAAACGAATCATAAACAGAGATGGTAGTTACAACATTATCAGAAAAGGTGGTGTTACCGGATTAAAGGACAGTTATAAAACGCTTGTGAACATCTCATGGCCAAAGTTCATTGGTTTGGCATTCGTTTATTACCTGATTGTCAATTGCTTTTTTGCCCTCATATACCTTTTGGTCGGACTGGATGAAGTTCAGGGAGTGAGCTCCGGATACAGCGATTTTCTGAATGCTTTCTTTTTGTCCATTCATACTTTTTCCTCCGTTGGATTTGGGACAATAGCACCCACAGGTCTTTGGGCCAATGTAGTAACTACGATCGAGGCCTTCGTGGGCTTTATTTCAATCGCTATGATTACCGGTTTGCTTTACGGAAGATTTTCAATGCCAAAGAGCAAAATTCGCTTCTCCAAAAACATCATTCTCACAAAGCATAATGATCAGGATGCCGTAATGTTCAAATTGGTCAATCGTCGAAACGAAATGCTATTGAACTCCTCCATCAATGTGATGTTTACAATTGATCAAAAATCAAGAGAATTTGCCTTTCAAAAGAACTACCACAGACTAAAACTTGAGGTCGATTCCATTTTGTTCTTCCCGCTTTCATGGACCATTGTCCATATTATTGACGACAACTCCCCCTTGAAAGATGTTAATCTTCAGGAAATGATAGGCAGAAACGGCGAATTTATAATCGTCATCGAGTGCTTTGATCAGACCCATCAGCAAACGATCATGGAAACGCATTCTTATGGCTCGGAGGATTGGGTTGAAGGCGTGAAATTCAAACGCAATTTTTCCGCAAATGAAGAAGGTAGAATTGTACTGCACATCAATGAACTGGATGATTTGATTCCATTGGATTAATAACTACTTTCGTTGTTAATATGAGTGAGTTAAGGAATCAATTACCGGTAATGGAACATTTCTACACCTTACAGGGTGAAGGGAATCATTCCGGTAGAGCAGCTTATTTTGTCAGACTTGAAGGTTGTGACGTAGGCTGTGTTTGGTGCGATGTTAAAGAAAGCTGGGAGATTGCTCCGGAAGATTATAAGTCGATTTCTTCTATTGTTGAAGACGTGGTAAATTCCGGTACGGATTTTTGTGTAATCACAGGAGGAGAACCGTGTATGCACGACCTTACGGAACTCACAACGGCACTGAAGAATGCCGGAATTGAGGTCGCATTGGAAACTTCCGGTTGCTATCCCTTAAAAGGTTCCATTGACTGGTATTGCTTTTCTCCAAAAAAATTCAAAGCTCCCTTAGAAGAGGCTTATTTATTAGCTGATGAACTGAAAGTTGTGATCAACCATGCTTCCGATCTTGAATGGGCGGAAAGTCACGCTTCTAAAGTAAAAGCAGATTGTAAATTGTTCTTGCAGCCTGAATGGTCAAAGGAGGAACGGTTTTTGCCAATGATTATTGAATACGTAAAACGAAACCCTAAGTGGCGAGTTTCGTTACAGACACATAAATACATGAATATTCCATAACGTATGAATAAGTTACTGATCTTTTTACTTTCCTTCTCATTTGTTTCGTGTTCTGTCGCGCAACAACATTATTCCACAAAAAACAAGAAGGCGATTAAATTGTTTGAAATGGGGAAAGCAGAGCCGGGACGAACAATAGACCCCACTACTAACGGTCCTAATTTCAGAGAAGGGATAGTGCTCATGGACAAAGCCCTGGAGAAGGATCCTAATTTTTGGGAAGCACACATGTTTGCAGGAGAGTTTGCTGAAATGTTGGGAGACTACCCCGTAGCTATCGATCATTACCGAAAGGCACTGGCAATCAATCCGAATCACAGCCATACGGGAAGCACTTATTTCTATCTGGCAAATCTGGAACAAGCCGTAGGAGATTATGACAGTGCTCTAAAAAACCTGGAGATCTTTCAGACCTACCGCAATGCCAACCCTGAACTCCTTCAAAAAGCACAACAAATAGCCAGTAACTGCGAATTTGCAAAAGCGGCCATTGAAAACCCGATCGACTTTAAACCGATAAACATCGGACCTGGAATTAATACGGAAGATCCTGAGTACTTCCCTACAATTACCGTAGATGGAAAAACGATCCTTTTCACGCGCAGAATTGCTGATGGGAGAGTAAGCGGAAACTTCAAAGAACAGGAAGATTTCTTTGTATCTCAACTGGGAGACAATAACATCTGGGGGAAAGCAGTCCCAATGCCTGACAATGTAAATACAGTTAATAATGAAGGTGCTCCAACCATTGCTCCTGATGGTAGAACGCTGGTTTTTGTCGGCTGTCCGGATGCTACAGGAGAATATTATGGCGAAAACAGAACAGGAAAAGGGTCTTGTGATCTTTTCATTACGAAAAAATTAGGAAGCCGCTGGATGGACCCGGTCAATCTTCCGGGAAAAGTAAATTCTTTCCATTGGGAAACTCAACCTTCCCTCTCAGCTGATGGTAAAACAATGTATTTTATCCGTGGAATCAGAGGTCGTGATGCGACGAACAATTCGGATATATATGTAACCCGCTTACAAGACAACGGTGAATGGGGAACTCCGGAGCGTTTACCGGATTACATCAATACACCGGATCAGGAAGAATCTGTTTTGATCCATCCGGACGGAAAAACACTGTATTTCGCATCCCGAGGCCATGTTGGTATGGGTGGTTCCGATTTGTATGTTACGCGAATGAATGACAAAGGAGAATGGTCTCAACCTGAAAACCTGGGATATCCGATTAACACCAAGTATGACGAAAACTCATTGATGGTATCTCCCGATGGTGAAATTGCCTTTTTCGCATCAGACAGAGAAGGAGGATATGGAGATCTTGATATCTATTACTTCATCATGCCGGAGCATTTGCGACCTGTTAAAACACTTTATTTTGAAGGAATTGTATTTGATGCAATGACCAGAAACCCGATCCCGGGTAAATTTCAGTTGATCGACCTAGAAACAGGAAAAGAAGTAATCTATTCAGAGGCAGATAAAGTAACTGGTGAATTCATGGTTTCCTTACCTGTCAACAAGGACTATGCATTAAATGTTTCCTATCCGGGCTATGCGTTCTTCTCGCAGAATTTCAACATGAGAAATCCTGAAAATTCAGAAGCTATTCACATGGATGTTCCGATGGTTCCGATTGTTTCTGATCAGCCGATATTATTAGCTAACGTATTCTTTGACCTCAATAAGTCTACCTTAAGACCTGAATCCTATGTTGAGCTCAACAAATTGGTGGAATTTTTACAATCAAATCCAAAGGTTAAGATCGAGATCGGCGGACATACGGATTCCAGAGGTAACAACAATATGGAGCTTTCGAATGACCGCGCCAAATCTGTTTATGATTATGTCGTAGGAAAAGGAATTGATGCGTCCAGACTTACTTACAAAGGATATGGAGCAACGAAACCTGTATATTCTGATGAGTACATCAACGGACTGAAAACAGATAAGGAAAAGGAATCTGCTCATCAGGCAAACAGAAGAACCGAGTATAAGATTATAAAATGATACATTTCCTTCGTCTTACCCGCCCTGTAAATCTTGCAATAACTGCAATGACCATGTATGGTCTGGGGTGGTATCTGGAAGGATATTATGCAAACAGCGAGCAGTATGGTATACGCTCATTTTCATTCTTTCTGCTGGTATTTTCCACAGTACTGATCGCCGCAGCCGGAAACGTAATTAACGATTATTTCGATGTAAAGGCAGACCGGATCAACAAACCTGAAAAAATGATCATCGGCGTGCATTTAAAACGCAGGTGGGCAATTATCTCTCATTGGGGGCTGAACATTGTTGCATTTAGTATTGCCATCTATCTGAGCTGGCTATTCAATAGCTTTTGGTACCTCTTTATCCATTTGCTCTCCATCAATTTGCTTTGGGGCTACTCCTCCTATTTTAAGCGTAAAATGTTGATCGGTAATTTCATTATTGCCGGATTAACCGCTTTGGTTCCGATTCTGGTAAGCCTGTATTTTCATATTAATCCAAAGCTTTCACTGCTTCCGGATGTAAGTCATTTTCCGTTTTCAGAAGACTTCTCCTTCGATATTGTTCTCAATGTCAGTCTGACTATCGCCATTTTTGCCTTTGTTCTCAACCTTGTACGTGAAATCGTCAAGGACATACAAGACATTGAGGGAGATAAATTACTTCGAGCCAAAACAATACCTATTGTATTGGGGATAAAAACAACAAAAATCATCTGCTACCTCATTCTTACAGGAACGCTTGCTTCATTGTTCTACTTTGAAATGTTCTACTCGATAAGTGATTTTAATGCCATGATTCCTATTTGGCTCGCCACGGGTTTTGTATTAGCAGCTATTTTCCTGCTGGTTTTTGCAACAAACCGAACGGGACTCAAGCGGGTTGATCTGTTCATCAAACTGGCAATGGTTGCCGGGTTACTTGCTCCGGTTTATTGGAAATACCTTATTCTTACACATGGTTAACAAAATCATTTTAGGTTCAAAATCGCCTCGAAGACAGGAATTAATCAAAGCAATCGGTTATCCGGTCGAATTGCGAACAAAAGAAATTGATGAAAGCTATCCTAATGACCTGGAAGCGGAATATGTGGCGGAATATTTAGCGAAAAAGAAATCGCTTGAGCTGCGTAATGGAATTACGGAAGGAGAACTTCTGGTTACATCTGATACCATCGTGGTCCTTGAAGGAA
>QKAV01000257.1 GCA_003247185.1 Crocinitomicaceae bacterium | reverse complement strand
GCAGATTCTTGCGACAGATATTGGATGGTAAATATATGGCTCTCCCGATTTCCGGCGCATATCCTTGTGCGCTTCCAAAGCCACATCAAAGGCTTTACGAATTCTCGTCGTGTCTTCTTTGCTACGATTCTTAATCGTACGCAACAACCCCCGAAATGCATTCAGAATTTCGCGGCGTTCCTTTTCAAGATCAATATTCAGAAGATTCTCTTCCATTTATTTAGCAGGTAAAACTTTTGCTTTTACTTCACCAAAACCAATACGTAAACCATTCTTTTCACTGTAACCACGCATGATCACCGTATCATTATCCAGAATAAACTTACGTTCAGAACCGTCAGGCATTTGAACCGGTTTTGTTCCTTTCCAGGCAATTTCCAACATAGAACCATATTCTGTATCCTCTCCTCCCGAGATCGTACCTGAAGCCATCAAATCTCCGGCTTTAATATTACAGCCATTGATTGTGTGATGTGCCAACTGTTGGTTCATATTCCAGTACATGTATTTATAATTGCTATTGGAAACAACCTTTTCATCAGTGTTTTCAGGTTGAATAGCTACTTCTAAATTGATGTCAATATGCTTGTTTCCTTCATATTCCAAATATGTAAATACTTTCGGATCCTGAACCGGTCCACTCACACGGAATGGCTCCAGTGCATCCAGAGTTACAATCCACGGAGAAACATGGGATGCAAAGTTTTTAGCCAGAAACGGTCCTAATGGCACGTATTCCCATTTTTGCAAATCACGTGCTGACCAGTCATTGAATAAGCACATCCCAAAAATGAAATCGTCCGCCTCCTTTGTTGAAATAGAATCTCCAAGCGGTTTCCCCTCATAGGTAACAAATGCCATTTCCAATTCAAAATCCAATTGTTTCGACGGTCCGAAAACCGGTGGTTCCGCATCAACAGGACGCTGCTGCCCTTTAGGACGGTGAAAAGGTGTACCGGAAACAACAATTGAAGACGCTCTTCCATGGTATCCTACAGGGATATATTTCCAATTCGGCAACAAGGCATTATTCGGATCACGGAACATACATCCTACGTTGTAGGCGTGTTGTTCACTTGAATAAAAATCCGTGTAATCTCCCACTTTTACTGGCATTAACATCTCTGCCTTATCAACAGAAATAAGAATCTGAGCAAGATGATTCTGATTGTCCTTTAATTCGTGTTCTTCAGAAAACAATTCCGAAATACGATTTCTTAAATCGCGCGTACCCTGTTTCCCTCTACGCATCATGTTATTCAGAGAATCCGTATCGAAATCTTCCAGTGCAAAATGCAGATCAGCGAAATAACCAAAATCAAACATCGCCTTCAAATCGATTACATGATCTCCTATTCTTGAAACAACACGCGGAGAATCTCCCTCCGTTGCTGCTACTCCAAATGGAATGTTTTGAATAGGAAAATCTGAACCTTCAGGAACGGCTAACCATGATTTTAAATTTGGATTATTTGCTGCAATCATCTTTTTATTAAGTTTTTATTGAATTTAAACATTAAAACGGAAGTGCATAATATCACCATCCGAAACAACATACTCTTTTCCTTCCACTCGGAATTTACCAGCTTCTTTCACAGCTGCTTCACTTCCATAATTGACGTAATCATCATACGCCATTACTTCTGCCCGAATAAAGCCTTTTTCGAAATCAGTGTGAATTACTGCGGCAGCCTGCGGCGCTGTAGCTCCTACATTTACTGTCCAAGCACGCACTTCTTTTACTCCGGCTGTGAAATATGTTTGCAAATTCAACAAGGCATAAGACGAGCGGATCAATCTGTTTACACCCGGCTCTTCCAATCCTAATTCATCCAGGAACATGCGGCGCTCTTCGTAAGTTTCCAGATCCATGATATCAGCTTCAATCTTTGCCCCGATCACAAGTACTTCAGCATTTTCTGAACTAACCGCGGCTTTTACAGCTTCAACATGCTTATTCCCTGTTTTTACCGACCCTTCGTCTACATTACACAAGTACAAAACCGGTTTGGATGTGATCAATTGAAATGTTCTTACTATTGCTTCTTCTTTCTCATCCATTTCCATTGAACGAACAGATTTTCCTGCTTCCAGGGTAGCTTTGGCTTTTAACGCCAGTTCATTCTCTTTCAACGCATCCTTATCTCCGGATTTAATTACCCTGGCAAGTGATGTTATCTTTCTCTCAATCGTCTCAAGGTCCTTGAGTTGTAATTCAGTGTCGATTACTTCCTTATCTCTTACCGGGTCAACTGATCCATCAACATGGACCACATTACCGTCATCAAAGCAACGTAAAACATGGATAATCGCATCTGTCTCGCGGATATTTGCCAGAAACTGATTTCCTAGCCCCTCACCTTTTGATGCTCCTTTCACTAATCCGGCAATATCTACAATCTCCATGGTCGCCGGTACTACTCTTTCCGGATTTACTATTTCTTCCAGTCTATTTAGCCGTGTATCCGGAACCGAGATCGTTCCAATATTCGGTTCTATAGTACAGAATGGATAATTTGCAGATTGTGCCTTTGCGTTTGAAAGACAATTAAACAGAGTGGATTTTCCGACATTCGGTAATCCTACGATACCACATTTAAGAGACATTGATTCTTTTTTTGACAAAGATAATCTTATGCTCGAAAAGCGAAATAGTAAAGTCTCCTTATCTTAGCATCTATGAAAAAACTATTTAACAAATTGGTCATTCTATCGCTGTTTTGTTTTGTTCAAACAGAAATTCAGGCGCAAAACACTGATTCCATTTTCATACGAAAAATATACGACGAAGTCCTCTCGAAAGGACATGCCTACGAAGATCTTCGTTACTTGTGCAAGGAGATAGGTGCGCGATTGTCCGGATCTGCAGAAGCAGATATGGCCGTTCAGTGGGGAGAACGCATCATGCGCCAATATAACTTCGACAAGGTTTATCTTCAGGAAGTGATGGTACCACACTGGGAAAGAGGGACAACGGAAGCCGGATGGTATGAGACGGCGGACGGACAACTTCATAAAGTGAATCTACTGGCACTCGGAGGTTCAATTGGCACCAACGGACTAATGAAAGCAGAATTAGTGATGTTCGACCATCTTGATGAGCTGAAAAACGCAAAGGAAGAGCAGGTTAAAGGAAAAATCGTCTTCATTAATCAACCGATGGACGAGAAGCAGATCAACACATTTAAAGCTTACGGAGGCTGTTATCCCATACGTGGAATGGGCGCTATAGAGAGTTCGACCAAAGGAGCTGTTGCTGTTATCATCCGTTCATTGGGGATGCCGGTTGACGAACATCCGCATACGGGAGGAATGTACCACAAAGACGAAGTGAAAGAAATTCCTGCTGCAGCAATTTCAACAAGTGACTCCGAAGCACTTGCGGCTGCCATTCACAACGGGAAAGTAAACTTCTATCTTGAAATGGACTGCAAAGTTTTTCCCGACAAGTTATCTTACAATGTAATCGGAGAAATGCGAGGCACTGAAAGAGCAAATGAATTTATCACCTTCGGCGGACACCTTGACTCCTGGGACACAGGAGAAGGTGCGCATGATGATGGTGCCGGGATTATACACTCACTTGAAGCAATGCGCGTATTAAAAACGCTTGACTATCATCCCAAACATAGCTTGAGAGCCGTTTTCTTTATGAATGAGGAAAATGGTAATATGGGTGGAAAAACCTATGCCTCCGAAGCCAAAAAGAACAACGAAAAACATATCGCTGCTATCGAAAGCGACCGTGGAGGGTTCAGTCCCAGGGGATTTCAATGCGATGGATCATCAACACAAATAGAATTATTACAGTCCTTTGGCCCATACCTGGAGCAGTATGATCTGCGTGAATTACAAAAAGGATATGGAGGAGTTGATATTTCACCCCTCAAGGAGCAATTTGAAGGGATTCCTCTATTCGGTTTAGTACCTGATTCTCAGCGTTATTTCGACTTTCATCACGCTCCCTCTGACGTCTTCGAAAACGTTAATAAACGTGAATTGGAGCTGGGTGCAGGTGCCATGGCCGCTCTGATTTATCTACTTGATAACAATCTGTAGTATTTTACTTACCTGAAGCTGTTGATAATTTTAGTCTCGTTTTCAGCACATTCACAAAATAAAACTTAGCTTTGTATCGAGTTTTAGGGCGTTACAGCCCATTTGAAGTCAAGACAAACAAAACAATATGGCGAACGACATTTATGACAAAATCAGAAGGAACAGAGGTCCGTTAGGAGAATACTCTAAAGTAGCTCACGGTTACTTTACGTTTCCGAAATTGGAAGGTGAAATTTCAAATCGTATGGTTTTCCGAGGTAAGGAATGCCTTGTATGGTCTGTGAATAATTACCTTGGACTAGCTAACAATCCTGAAATCAGAAAGGTAGATGCTCAAGCAGCTGCTGATTGGGGTCTAGCTTACCCTATGGGTGCTAGAATGATGACGGGGCAAACGAGTCAGCACGAGCAATTAGAAGCTGAAATCTCCGATTTCATGCAAAAAGAGGACACAATTCTATTGAATTTTGGATATCAAGGAATGGTTTCTGCTATCGATTCGTTGGTTGATAGAAATGATGTTATCGTTTACGATTCTGAATCACATGCATGTATTCTGGACGGAATGCGTCTTCATGTAGGAAAACGATTTGTTTTTCAGCATAACGATATGGAAAGCTTCGATAAGCAAATGGCTCACGCAACAAAAATAGCTGAACAAACCGGAGGTGGTATTCTTGTTATCACAGAAGGTGTATTCGGAATGGCTGGTGACCAGGGGCTTTTGAAGGACATCATTTCATTCAGAAAGTCAGGTAAATACAACTTCCGTATTTTCGTGGATGATGCCCATGGATTTGGTACGGTTGGTGAAAAAGGTAGAGGAACTGCTGAAGCTCAGGGAGTACATGAAGAAATCGATGTGTTATTCTGTACATTCGCGAAATCAATGGCTTCTATCGGTGCATTCATTTGTGCAGAAGAATCAATTATTGAGTTCCTGCGTTACAACATGCGTTCTCAGGTATTCGCTAAATCACTTCCGATGCCGTTGGTTGTTGGAGCAAGAAAACGTTTAGCAATGCTTCGTGATGAACCTCAGCACAAAGAAAATCTTTGGAAAGTTGCAACTGCACTTCAGGAAGGTTTGAAAGAAGCTGGATTCGATATCGGTAACACTAACTCACCGGTTACACCAGTGTTCCTGAACGGTACGGTTGCCGAAGCTACAAACATTACGTTTGATCTTCGCGAAAACTACAATATCTTCTGTTCAATGGTGATTTATCCGGTAGTACCAAAAGATGTGATCATGCTTCGTCTGATCCCTACTGCGGTTCACACGCTGGAAGATGTAAAATACACAATTGAAACATTCCTTAAGATTAAAGCTAAGCTGGATAACGGAGAATACTCTAAAACTGAGTTTGCTTCTATCGAATTGGATAAAAAAGTTACTGTTTAACAGTTACCAATAGTATTGAAAAAGGTCACTTCGGTGGCCTTTTTTTATACCCCTTTGATTACTTTAATGAGCGTATCCAGTTCTTCCTGAGTGTTGGAACTATGGATTACAACCCGAAGACATTCCTTCCCCTCCGAAACAGTTGGAGGCAAAATAACTTTTGAAGCGATGTTCGCTTCCTTTAACAACTCATTTAATCTAATCAAATCAGAACGATTCCCCCGAATAACCTGAATTGGACTGCTAGAATCTGCAATCAAATCAACTGTTCCCAGTTCCGATCGAAATCTTGAAATCAAATCAGCCAATTTCTTTCTTCTCCCGGTATTTAAAGGATCGGTTACATTGAACAATATACGTTCTGCTTCCCTTTCGGAGATTCCCGTAGTATAAATAAGTGGTCTCGCAAAATTTATCAGATATTGCTTTAGCAATTTGCTTCCTAAAACGATTGCTCCATGCGCTCCGAAAGCCTTTCCAAAAGTCACCAGACGTATCAAACCATCAAATTCAGTTTGATACTTTGCCGCAATTCCTTTCCCCTCCTCCCCATAAATTCCGGTACTATGCGCTTCATCAACGATTAAAACAGCATTGTACTGCTTACAGAGTAAAATTAATGTCTCAATCGGAGACACCTCTCCTGACATGGAATAGAGTCCTTCTACTGCAACATAAATAATCCTTTCCGGTGCTTCCTGGCGAAACCTCTTTAAAAGGCGCTCCAGGTCTTCCGGATCATTATGTTTGAACCCTACAGCACGTGCATCCGACATTTTAAGTCCGTCGCGAACACTTGCATGCACCTCTTTATCATATAAAACCAGCGCATTTTTATCCGGGATAGATGAAAACAAGGCCAAATTTGCCTGATATCCTGAATTAAAAAGTAGCCCCGCCTCAGCAAGGAAAAAATCTGCTAATTCCTTCTCCATCTCCTCCAGTCTTGCAGAGTTTCCACTGATCAATCGGGAACCGGTAGATGCGAGAGCACCTTTCATCCGGTCATTTTCCTTTGCCAGACCAAGAAAGTCGTTCGACAAAAAGTCAATATTTCCTTCAAAAGAAGAAAGGGAACGCAAGGTCCCCTTTTCTATTCTTTCATTGAGTTTATCTTGAAGAAATTTATTCAGCATCAGTCAACGATAGTTGTCACTTTTCTTGGTTGAAAACCATTTTTTTCAGACGCTTCTCTTGCTGCCTTTAGTTCTTCCGCCCGTTCGGCTTCCTTTTTCTTACGTGCTTCGATAATCGGATCCGGTTTGGTCTCCGGCTTCTCCCCATCTGCAAATGATGCCTTCGGAATCAATCCCAGAATATCGAACATTTCTTTATCTTCATTGAACTCAGGATTCGGAGTAGTCAGCAACTTATCCCCTGCGAAAATGGAACCGGCTCCCGCAAGAAAGCACAAAGCCTGGCCTTCCATATTCATCTTCGTTCTTCCTGCAGATAATCTGATAACTGATTCAGGAAATGCAATACGGGACGTTGCTACCATTCGGATCATTTCCCACTGCTCGATCGGTTTTTGCTCCTCAAGAGGAGTTCCTTCAACCGCTACTAATGCGTTGATCGGAATCGACTCAGGAGGAGTTTCCATTGCCATATAAGATAACAACATTCCAATTCGATCTTCCACGGCCTCACCCATTCCGATGATTCCTCCGGAACAAACTGAAATACCAGCCTTTCTGGCATTTTCTATAGTGTTTAACCGATCTTCATACTCTCTGGTAGAAATGACATCGCCATAAAATTCAGGCGAAGTATCCAGGTTATGGTTATAGGCGAACAACCCGGCATTTTTCAATCGCTGCGCCTGATTTTCATTTAACATTCCCAAAGTTGCACAAACCTCCATATCCATGGCGTTTACAGCCTGAACCATTTCAATAACATTATCGAAATCCTTATTATCGCGAACTTCGCGCCACGCAGCTCCCATACACAATCGTGAAGAACCATTTGCCTTTGCATTCTTAGCTTGCTCTACCACCTGCTCTACACTCATTAGTTTATGTGCGTCCACCTCCGTGTGATAACGCGCAGCCTGAGGACAATATCCGCAATCTTCCGGACACCCGCCCGTTTTGATGCTTAACAGAGAAGACATCTGAACTTCTCTCGGGTCATGAAATTGGCGATGAACTGTCGCTGCCTCGAACACTAATTCCAACAAGGGTTTGTTGTATAATTCGAGTAGCGCTTCTTTGGTGTTGTATTTTGGATTTACTTTCATAATCAGAATCGTGAAGTGCAAATATAATGAACAAGAAGTTCAATCAGGCACGATTCAGCAGACAAACCGCATAAGCCTTGATTGCCTGCCCTTCTCCGAAGGAATCAACCTGCTCATGTGTGGTCGCTTTGATTGAGACGCAATCGGATTCAATCTTTAGAATCCCGGCAATGGTTTCCATCATAGCGGGAACGGAAGGATTAAGCCTGGGGCGTTCCAGAATAACGGTACAATCCAGGTTCACGACATTATATCCCTTTTCTTTCACCAGTCGAAATGACTCGGCTAATAAGATTTTACTATCAATTCCTTTGTACTTCGGGTCTTTATCGGAAAAGTGATATCCAATATCTCTGAGGTTTGCGGCACCCAGAATAGCATCACAGATCGCATGCAATAAAACGTCGGCATCCGAATGTCCGATTGCTCCAATAGTGGATGGAATTTCTACTCCACCAACCATGAGAGGCAAACCTTCTCCCAGTCGATGTACATCAACTCCGAACCCTATCCGTAAATTCACTGATTATTCAGGTTTTGTACTTGCGCTTGATGAACTGCCACTTTCACCGAAAGTCATTCTCAATGTAAAGCGCAAAGTATTGGCTAATGGATTCTGTCTTTTCAGCGCAGCCAAATACGAAATATCGATTCCGAATTTATTGTATTTCAGACCTACACCGAAGTTAAAGAACTGACGAGACCCTTTATTCTTGTTTTCATAGAAGAACCCGCCTCTAAGGGCAAAAAGATTGTTATACCAGTATTCCATTCCGGTAGCAATATTGATTTCCGATAATTCTTCCTTCAGGCGCGATCCTTTCACTACCTGATAGGATCCATCCGCATTTTGAATATAATTACCTGCGTCATCTTTCGCTACAACACCCGGAGCATCGTAGAACGATTGGATCATTCCGGCAATTACTCCGACATTGTTATCTTTTCCGGACATCAGCACTGTTTTTCCATCCGTATTAACTCCATAAAAAGGAGGAGTCGGAACTAATAAACGTTGAAGGTCAATAGCAAACAACAATGAGTTGTATTTATCAAACTGCGCCAGGAATGAGTTTCCTATTTTCAAGTTCATAGGAATAAAATCTCCGGGAGCATTTGCTCCAACGTTTGTGTATTTAACTTTATTACCAATGTTGTTAATTGTAGCCGCAAATGTGTATACACCATCAGTTCCTCCAATCTTTGCATCCGGATTTCTGAAAGTAAAAGAAATATCCGCACCACCTACAATCCCGGGCTTAGTATCTACTCCGGCAACCGGCAGACCTCCCGTAAGGTTAGAATATGCAAACATTCCGTTAACCCCAACAGATGTTTTTTCTGATGTTCTGAATGCATAAGCTCCCACTAACTGAAACTCGCTAGGCTTATCATCCCGGATAATATCCCCCTGATCGCTTGTAAATGTGATATTC
>QKAV01000018.1 GCA_003247185.1 Crocinitomicaceae bacterium | reverse complement strand
CGAGCCATCACTTAACAGAAAAGGGACGGCATAAGATCCCACAAGGCCAATATATGCGATTACCTGCCTGTTGTATTTAATCGAGGCGACAACCATGAAGATGGTAAAGACGACCATGATCGCAAAGGCGGCCAACTGTGGCAAGAGATCATACAAGCTGTAAGCTGCAAAAGTTACAAAGTACATGATTGCCATCGCACCGCTAACCAGAATGGCACTAAAGTTCTCGTATTTCCGACGCAATTTAATTCCTGTAACCAAAATTCCTGCTCCAAGTAAGTAAGCCAGGATAATACGCGTCAGAGGATTAATCAGGTTGTGATCGATGGCATACTTTACACCGATAACCACTCCTACCAAAGTAACGAGTACCCCGATCACCGAAATCAGGTTTTCACCAATAAAGCGTTCTACTTCCGATTTTCTTCTGGCCGGAGAAGAACCTGACGGTTTAGCTGATATAACGGACGGTTCAATCTTCGCTTCTTCATTCAATCCGGCTAATTCTACCAGCGCATCAATGATCGATTTATCGTATACCTGTTTGGGTGGATTCGTATCTCCTTCTAATGAAAAAGTCTTTCCATTTTCCGTATAACTTCCTTTCCATGACTTACCATCCTGTTGATTTTGAACGGTCCATTTTCCATTTTCACCAATACGGATAATATAACCGATCGAGTTTCGAACTATCCTGAACTGGACATATTTCACTCCACCTTTTGTTTTTCCTTCAGTAAATTCATTCAGTTGTCGTTTGGCGAAACCGAGATCAAAATGAGTCGGAATCTTTACACTTTCCGTTGCCGAATAGGATACAACCTGATGCTCCGGAAGAGCACTCTCCTGTGTTTCCGAATGGCTCAATTGATCCAATTCTTTTTTAATTGCTTCAACCCGATCCGAGAATTTCGACTGTTCTTCAATCAATAATTCCAGTTTCCGTTGTAGTTCTTGTATTTTCTGAGCGTTATCCATAGGTATCATCAGTGATCGCGATTAGCTAAAGTACATAAAGTCGTTCTATGCATCACTGTTTTACATTTCTAATATGTGATACGGTTCTGTTCGAACGATCACTCATGTCATTCCTCTATAGATGGAATTGATAGATTGAAGGAACTCAAAGAAGCATTTCCAACTCTTTAACGCCAAAATAGTATCAATGCTCCTGAATCATGGGATCGGATTTTTCATTAACTTTCCCTGCATGCGTCAACTGATCATTCAACTATTTGTCTTTTTAGCAGTGTCAGTTCAAGCACAGGAAGACACATTAGGTCCCAAACATTATATTGGAATGCAATTCGTGGGACAAAGTTTTGTTTCCTTTCATTATAACTATTCATTCGTCAGGACATTTCTTTATGACCACCGACTTTGGACTTGGAATCAATGAATATGCAGATGATACCGATCCTGAAAACCATCCGGGGATCTATTCCATGTACCATGGTATCAATACCTTTACCGGATATAAACGCATTTTTGCGGAAGTAAGCATACTCCCAACCACATATTTCACGAAGTACACCTACATGACTCTCAACGGATGGTTCGGTTTAGCCTATGTCCCTCCAAGTCGGAACCTCATTTTTTCCATTGGCTACACTCCGATCATGTATCCGGCACTATCCAAAGTGTACCCCGATCATTTCAACGGATTCTTCGGATTTAAATTTATCGGCAACATTTTGTACCGATAAATCAGTTTTTTAGCTCAAAAACACCATCCGCTTACCTGTTACCAACTATACCCCAAGCTCAGACCAACCAACGGCAAAAACATCCAATTTACGCGGTAAAAAGGAGTAAAGCCGGCGCGGAAAAAGAAATGATCCGGTCGCTGGTAACGATATCCCAACACACCGTGCAGTGTCAACGGGGAATCGTACGGACTATACGCCTTCCAAAATACGGGAGAAATACTACAACCTACACCTGCTTCAAAAAAGTGTCGTTCTTTTCCAAATAGGTGCATGTATATAACACCTGGCGTGGGGAGTGTTTGAGTCGGATAATTCTCTTCAAAAACCTGCTTGGCAAACTCGTGGTCCATTAAAGTTACTGCCATACCAAGACGGTCTCTTCTTCCTAGTCGAAGATCTGCATTCGCAGAGAAAAATCCTTTACCTCCCAATTCCAGATAGACAGCTGTTCCCAATTCTTCCTCCTCCTGAGCACATGAAGTCAAATTGATCAGAAACACAGCTAATATGGTTGTTAGGAAACGCATAATTAAATATACAAAACAAAGGCAAGGTCCAAAAGCTTCATTACCATGTAACAAACACATTATTCCCCGTTAACGATACGGATTATGAAAACGGTTATACATCTATCTGTCTTGCTTTTGCTTTCTCTTAACACGAATGCACAGCACTTAACTCATTCCGAAAAGAAGATCTGGAAGGAAGCTTTGAAAATTATGGAAAAGACGGATCAGCACTACAGGCGGTTAATGGTGAAATTTCCTGAAATGAATAATGACTCTATCTGGCAGTTACAAACATCCCTGGACGCTCTCAATAAAGTGAAGTTCTTCGAACTAACGACTCTTTACGGATATCCGTCTCAAAAAAACATTGGACGTGAAGCATCTATTGCTCTTATCCTGCATTTTACAACGGAAAAGGATTTTAGTGACTTTCAAGTCTTGTTTCACTCTGAATTATTGAAGGGGAATATGTTGCCAGCGTATTATGCCTGGTGGTATGACAGGTGTCAAAAAAATATGGGCAACCCAATCTATTATGGCCAGTATACGAATCAAAAAGAGTTTTGCGGTGATGAATGGATTTCTTTCAATGCGCATCGAAAATTAATTGGTCTGGCCCCCTTAAGCGGAAAAGCAATTTGTGATTAGTGCATATTGCAACAATATGTACTTCAAACTATAATCAGCCTTATTCTATTTTTCAAAAGAATCTCGTACTTTTAAAATACGGCGCCTACCTTCAGTATTTAATATGGAATATTGCTTGTAATTGAATCGATTTAGAAAGAATTTCAGATGAAACCTATTATTCTTTTTCTGTTTTTACCCCTTGTTTCAAACTCATTTTGTCAGACAGAATTTGAGTTTAAGCATTATGTAGATACTGATCGAATTGGTCAAAAACAAATTGAAACGGATTCTGACTCCACCCTATTCGAAACGACTTATCTTGGAAAGATCAACATGAAGGAAAACAGTGTGCACAGTGCTAACATTACATATCATCTTCTTTCTCAATATTATTCGGTTCAGGCAGCAATAGAAAGGCATGGACATAGTAGATTCATATTCCTTTATGAGTCCGGAAAAACAGCAAGAATTTATACGCTTGACATGCCGGAGGAACTCCCAATTGCAATCTCAGACAACAAGATTAAATTCCTGACCGGAACCGTAAGATACGTGAGTTTACCGCCGTTGTTTTGTATCCCCAACGGAAGCTGCTATGAATACAATGATTGAAAATATCTGCAACCTGTTTATCAATCGATCAGATTATCCATTAATTTTTTACAATACGATATAATGCTCTTCCGTAGGCTGTTTGAACAGATAATATATATGGCCCTGAACTTAGTTGTGATAAATCAAGTTTTTTGCTCTTAATGGAGTTATAACTTTCGTTTTGAATCAGATTTCCGTATATATCAAAAAGCTGAATCCGGAAATCTTCACCCTGTTTAAGTTCAATATTAAGTTCATTACCAAAAGGATTAGGGTAGATAAGCGCCAAATCAGAATTCATTCCATCTATTACCTGTAAGGAAA
>QKAV01000153.1 GCA_003247185.1 Crocinitomicaceae bacterium | reverse complement strand
CTTTTTCCGTCAACTGTCCACCTTCTTCATATCCCACGTATCCCGGAGGCGCTCCAACCAATCTCGAAATAGAGAATTTCTCCATGTATTCCGACATATCAATGCGGATCAGTGCATCTTCCGAATCGAATAAATATTTCGCCAACACTTTAGCCAATTGCGTTTTACCAACTCCTGTAGGACCAAGGAAGATGAAAGAACCAATCGGTTTATTCGGATCCTTCAATCCGGCACGGTTTCGCTGAATTGCCTTCACTACTTTCTGTACAGCTTCATCCTGTCCAATCACTTTTCCTTTAAGCTCATCAGCCATATTTGCAAGGCGTCCGGTTTCAGACTCCGAAATACGGGTCACAGGAACACCACTCATCATGGAAACGACTTCCGCAACGTTATCTTCAGTAACCACCACTCTATTCTCTTTCGACTCTGCCTCCCATTTCTTTTTGGCTGCTTCTAATTCATCCTGAAGCTTGCGTTCGCTATCTCTTAATTCAGCCGCTTTTTCATATTGCTGCGACTTAATCACTTCATTTTTCTGATCCTTCAGATCTTCAATCTTCTTCTCTATATCCAGAATTTCCTGAGGGACATTAATATTTGTTAAATGGACTCTTGAACCTACTTCATCCATCGCATCAATAGCCTTGTCCGGAAGATGACGATCGGTAATGTATCGTTCGGTTAACTTCACACATGCTTCAATGGCTTCAGTAGTAAATTTCACCATGTGGTGATCTTCATAGCGTTCCTTAATATTGTTCAAAATCTGAATGGTCTCAGGGATCGTTGTAGGTTCTACTATTACTTTTTGGAAACGACGCTCCAAAGCTCCGTCTTTTTCAATATACTGACGGTATTCATCTAATGTGGTAGCTCCGATTGCCTGGATCTCACCTCTTGCCAAAGCCGGTTTAAACATATTAGAAGCATCCAAAGATCCTGAAGCACCTCCTGCCCCGATAATCGTATGAATCTCGTCAATAAACAAGATCACATCCGGGTTCTTCTCCAACTCCTGCATAACTGCTTTCATTCGCTCTTCAAACTGACCGCGGTATTTCGTGCCCGCAACCAAAGAAGCCAGATCAAGCGACACCACACGTTTATTAAACAGCACGCGAGAAACTTTGCGTTGCACAATTCTTAATGCCAGTCCCTCAGCAATCGCACTCTTACCTACTCCCCGATAAGAATCGGGTTATTTTTCTTTCTTCTGGAAAGAATCTGGCTTACACGCTCAATTTCCTTCTCACGACCAACGATCGGATCCAGTTTTCCTGCTTCTGCCATCTTTGTCAGATCGCGTCCAAAGTTATCCAATACCGGAGTTTTTGACTTCGGATCTGCCTTACGAGCTGAAGAAAACGATTCTTCGTTCCCTCCGTCTTCTTCTAAACCTCCCGGAAATTCCGAACGAGGTGAAATTGTTTCATCATTCATAGCTTCTAGTTCATCACGAACATTGTCGTATATAACACCATATTTATTAAGTAATGTACACGCAAAACTGTCTTCGTTCTTTAAGATCGAAAGTAATAAATGCTCTGTTCCGATCATTGGGCTCTTGTACAATTTTGCTTCGAGATAAGTCAACTTAAGAACTCGTTCCGCCTGCTTCACCAAAGGAATATTCGTCAACTCCTTAGAACTCAATGTAGCGGATTTATTCAAATTCTGCTCTATCTCCTTACGGATCATTCTCAGATCCAAATGAAATTCCTTTAAAACGCGTATCGCTTTACCTTCCCCTTCCCGTATCAAACCCAGAAGTAAATGCTCTACACCAATAAAGTCATTACCAAGACGTAACGCTTCCTCCCTGCTGAAACTGATAACATCTTTTACGCGTTGTGAAAATTTCGCTTCCATAATGTCTTGTTTTTATGACTCGTGCTTCTCGTAAAATTGGCGATTTTGCACCACTTACAAATATAGAACGAGTAAAATTGTTAATAAGTAGCCAAAAAAGTTGATTTTCCACAGATTTTTGTTAGTAATTACAATAATCCACCCCCCTTCTGATCCCCGTGAAATCACTAATTTCGGAACTTGCTTTTTATCATGCACAAATCGTGCTAAAATTAAATAAGTGACTTTATGGCAGATGGAGAAAAAATAATTCAGATTAACATTGAGGATGAAATGAAATCAGCGTACATCGATTATTCGATGTCGGTTATCGTTTCAAGAGCACTACCTGATGTGCGTGACGGTTTCAAACCGGTTCACAGACGTGTATTATATGGTATGCAGGATCTCGGTGTATTCTCGAACAGACCTTATAAGAAATCAGCGAGAATCGTCGGAGAGGTACTCGGTAAGTATCACCCGCACGGCGACAGCTCAGTTTATGATACAATGGTGCGTATGGCGCAACCATGGTCTTTGCGTTACCCGTTGGTGGACGGGCAAGGTAACTACGGGTCAGTTGACGGCGACAGTCCGGCGGCAATGCGTTATACGGAAGCACGTTTGCGCAAGATTGCCGAGGAGATGCTTTCTGATCTCGACAAAGAAACAGTTGATTTCACACCGAACTTCGATGATAGTATGACCGAGCCATCGGTTTTACCAACGAAGATCCCTAACCTTTTGGTGAATGGTGCCAGTGGAATTGCAGTAGGTATGGCTACGAACATGGCTCCGCACAATCTAACAGAGATTGTAGACGGTATTACTGCTTACATTGACAACAAAGATATCGAGGACGAAGAATTACTCAAATACGTTAAAGCGCCTGACTTCCCTACCGGAGGTATTATTTACGGATATGAAGGTGTTAAAGAAGCACTTCTGACCGGTCGTGGTAGAGTTGTTATTCGTGCAAAAGCGGAGATTCAGGAAATCCGAGATGGTCGTGAAGCAATTATCGTAAGCGAAATTCCTTACCAGGTCAACAAGGCTGAAATGATCAAAAAAACAGCTGAACTGGTTAATGATAAGAAAATTGACGGAATCAGCGACATCCGTGATGAGTCCGACAGAAACGGGATGCGCGTTGTTTATGAATTGAAACGCGATGCTATTCCAAACGTTGTTCTGAACAAACTCTATAAGTATACAGCTCTTCAGACTTCGTTCTCTATTAATAATATCTGTCTGGTTAACGGACGTCCTCAGTTGCTGAACCTGAAAGCAATGATCTCAAATTTTGTCGATTTCAGACATGAGGTTGTTGTCAGAAGAACACAGTACGAATTAAGAAAAGCAGAGGAAAGAGCACACATCCTGGAAGGTTTGATCATTGCCTCAGACAATATTGATGAAGTAATCGCATTGATCCGCGCATCCAAGAGCCCGGATGAAGCCCGCGAAAAGTTAATGACTCGATTTGAGCTTTCGGATCTTCAGGCCCGTGCAATCGTAGAAATGCGTTTGAGACAGTTAACCGGACTTGAACAAGATAAATTACGTGCGGAATACGATGACCTTGTTACTTTGATTGCTGATCTGAAAGACATTTTGGCTCGCGAAGAGCGCCGTATGGAGATCATCAAGAACGAGTTACTGGAGATGAGAGAAAAATATGGTGACGAAAGAAGATCATCTATTGAGTATTCTGCAAGTGAAATGCGTATTGAAGACCTGAT
>QKAV01000135.1 GCA_003247185.1 Crocinitomicaceae bacterium | reverse complement strand
AGAGTGACCAACAAATCAAAATGCGGGCAGATCGCATCGGAATCACTAACGATACCTGCTTTATTCTTACCGAAACCAATATCCAGAATATCTTTAAACAGGCCGAAGAAATTCAACCTGAATTATTGGTAATCGATTCTATCCAGACCTTATATTCATCACAAATAGAAAGTTCTCCGGGAAGTATTTCTCAGGTAAGGGAGTGTACTGCACAACTCCTGCGCTATGCCAAACAAAGCAATGTACCTGTCTTTCTGATCGGTCATATTACGAAAGAAGGCTCGTTAGCCGGACCAAAAGTACTTGAGCACATGGTGGATGCAGTCCTACAATTCGAAGGCGATCGCAATCATGTGTACCGTTTACTGAGGGGAATAAAAAATCGTTTTGGTTCGACCAATGAACTGGGGATTTATGAGATGCTCAATAGCGGTTTACGTCAGGTAGAAAACCCTTCTGAAATACTGATTACGAATGGGGAGCAAAGTCTTTCGGGTGTCAGTATCGGTGCCACCATGGAAGGATTAAGACCCATGTTAATAGAGGTACAGGCACTGGTTAGTACGGCTGCTTACGGAACGCCTCAACGTTCATCCACGGGGTTTGATGCAAAACGACTCAACATGCTCTTAGCAGTTATGGAAAAGCGATGCGGCTTCAAACTTGGGGCAAAGGACGTCTTTCTGAACATTGCCGGAGGAATTAAGGTAGATGACCCCGCCATTGATCTTGCTGTGGTAGCGGCTGTTCTTTCAAGCAATGCGGATCTTGCAATCAATCATAAAATCGCCTTATCCGGAGAAGTTGGATTATCGGGAGAAGTAAGACCTGTAAATCGCCTGGATCAACGCATCGCGGAAGCAGAGAAGTTGGGATTTGAAAAAATTATCATTTCCAAATTCAGCAAGGGGATACAACAAAAAGATTACAAGATAGAATTGATCCAATGCGGTACGATTCCTGAAGTACTGCGGGTATTATTCGGATAATAGTTTACACGTGGTTTCCATTCAACACCGATTCTTAAATCACCGGATTAATCCCGAAACCGAAATCTTACTGCTGGGCACTTTCAATCCGGACACACCTGCAAACGATGCGGAATTCTTCTACGGTCGGAAGAGAAATTTTCTCTGGCGGCTTTTACCTTCCGCGTTTGGAGAAACGGATTTAAAGGACGCTTCCACAACTGATAAATCTGCATTCCTAAGGAAACATAAAATCGACTTTATTGATTTAATCGAAGAAGTGGTGGTTGAGCCTGGTCAGGAAGCGAATTATTCCGATGGTTATATTGACAGCAAAGTAATCCGGTGGACGAATGTAATTGCAGCAATCGATCATCTTCCGAAACTAAAAAAGGTCTGTTTCACAAGAAAAACGTTCTCGGATATTCCGAATATGCGAAAGCAAATTGACATCATTCAAGCGTATTGCAGCACAAAGGGCATTCCTTTTTTCACCCTAATGACACCTGCCCGAATCTATAGTATGGACAAGCAATCTGAGTGGACAATTATTTTGCTTAAAGAGACAAAATAATAGCTCTGATTTCTTTCAATATATTTAACTTAGGTCGTATAATACCATTACAATGAACGCACTGGAATTTGCTGAAAACTGGATAAAGTCATGGAATTCGCATGATCTTGATGAAATTTTAAATCACTATTCGGAGGATGTGGAAATCACTACACCAATGATTAAGTTGGCCGGAGGAATAGATAGTGGTACATTAAAAGGAAAAGACAATGTCGGCGCCTACTGGAGAAAGGCCCTGGACAAAATTCCTGATCTGCATTTTGAACTGATTGATGTTACCGAAGGTGTTGACTCAGTAGCCCTTTATTATACATCTGTTATGAATAAAAAAGCAGTAGAGGTAATGTTTTTCAATAACCAGGGCAAGGTGAACAAAATGATTGCCCATTACACAGAGTAAACCATGAAACTATTCCAGTTACTCATTTTCGCTGTACTGATTATCTCAGCAAACGCTAACGCGGAGGTTCTTTTTCTAAGGGGAAAAATTGGCACATACGGCGTTGAAATGTCTCTTGATAAGGGCGAAAAAGAAAATACCCTCGTCGGAAAATACAATTATGCGGGTAAAAAGAGCTTTCTTACTATTAAAGGAGATATAGCTGAAAACATCATCTACCTGGAAGAATATTATCATGATAATCAAACCGGAACGTTTTATCTGGAACGTATCAATGACTCGCTGATCGGAAAGTGGGTTCAGGGAACAAAATCCTATGATGTTTCTCTGGTGGAAACAGGTGGCAGTGCTGATTGCCTGGAACTATCTTGGTGTTACCGAACGTTCCGCCCTCGTTTCACCGGGGATTAACGGAACTTACGAAACCGAGTATTACTTCATCAATGACATGTGGTTTGAAGAAGGAAAACCGGACCTTGAAGTCGGATTCAACGGAGGAAGAGCTGTGATAGAGAAAATCGATGAAGACAGCCTACGTTTTCTTGTGGAAGTTGTTTGCGGACCGACCTATCACATCGCCTACGCGAATGGTATCGCTATTCGAAATCCGGATGCCGATCAGGTGTATATTTATGACAATGAAGATGGTTGCCGCATTGAAATTTTATTGGATGTAAAAGAGGTAAGTATGTCCGCAAATGCCGGAATGGAGTGTGGTTTTGGCGCAAGAGCTTATTTGGATCACACCTTCATTAAAACAAAGGATGAGGCTTCGTTTGAGGAAGAATATTAGGCTAAAAAGAAGCAAACTCCGGTAAGAGCAATTATGCCATCAATTAACCCTGCCACATAGAGGTCACTTGATTTCTCGCTTACATAGTAAAGTAATACAAGGTGAACAAAAAGCGAGAGGTATAACAAAATTTCGTGTCGTAATGACCAGTTTGCCCAAACAAAAAGACCGTAAGAAATAAAAAGCAATGCAATTGAAAGTGCTTTTGCTCCGGGAACACCCAGAATTTGAGGAAACGTCAATTGCTTCGGGTTGTCGAGTTTTAAATCCCGAATATCAAACGGAATGGTAACAGCAAGAACATAAAGAAATATTCCTAGCGAAATATACCAATTGGGTGTGATGTTTTCATTAATCAAAGGAAACAGATAAACAACATAAACCCAGGTAGTTGAGATAAGAAATATTTTCAGAAAGGGAAGATCCCGCAGACTTTTTTTCCCAAGGCGATACACGTAAAAAACAACGATAAAGAGAAATGGTAAGTGCATGTACAGTTTAGACCAGTTGATACCCGTCTCGAAAAAAAGCAGGAATCCCGAAATAATCACGGAGAATACTGAAAGAACAATGATCAGCATTTTGTGCTTCACGACCCAATGCATCCACAAATTATTGTAGGAATAGCGCAGTTTTGCAATGCGCTGAAGGTTATACACCGCAAATGTTGCCAATGCAGTAATGAAACCATACGCGATCCAGTGATCAATACCTGAAAAATGACAAACTCCTGCCGTTAAGATCCCGGAAGCAATCGATACGACACTGTTGCTATAAATAAGTCCATATCCGTACAAATCAGTCTAGTTTTAACAATTCCAACACCCGATCAGTATCA
>QKAV01000109.1 GCA_003247185.1 Crocinitomicaceae bacterium | reverse complement strand
GAAGATAGCGGCAAGATGAATTGCAGCACCATAAAACCAGATTCCTATGCGATAGAGAAGTCGCATCAATTGAAATAGAAATCTTTCGGTTTACGTTTATAAATCGGGATCATCCATGCGAATTTCACGCCGTATTGAATATCCAGCATCATATTTTGCGGAACCGGCGTATCCGGATCATTGTAAAAAACAGGTCTTCGATTATATGTGAAACCTTCCTGAATGTAAAACCCTCCGTAGAAGTTAACGAAGCTTTTGTTGGACATGAAATAGTAGCCAATAAATTGGTGCGTATTCAGACCACTTCGCAGACGATCATAACCGCGTTTATAGTTCAATTCAATCTGAGGAACTACCTGATTTTGAGTTTCTATACGAATATGATGAACCAGATAGCCGGCGCCTGCATTTAGGTATATTCCGGAATTCGGATTAGGGCTGAGTACGGGAATGATTTTACCTACTGTCGCATTTACATTGTAACCTCTTGAGTAAGTAGGAACGATAGCTACATCACCATTGATATCCGAAATGTTACCGTGTGAGTCGATCAAATTGCTAAATAGCTCTTCATTGCTGATCTGTACACGATTGCCGAACATAAAGTTTCCGTCAATTCCAAAAATCCAGTTTGTTTTTGTTTTGTATCCGGCGAAGAAACCGACGTGATTAAACATGCCATGGATATCGTGAAGGTCACCTGCCGTTGCATTGATACCGTACTGAGCTGCCAGCAGAGGCATACCGATCGCCGAATCGCTGACATTACGTTGCGCATGTAGCTGGGTAACACTAATCAGAATAACAAAAACTATTTTAATCCGATTGTTTTGTAACATAGTTGTTCGTTTACGACGGTAAATAACGAATTTACAAAGATTGTATTGCAAACGGCTACGAAAGATGTGTCCAATACCAGTCAATTGCTTCTTTTAGTCCGTCACTTACAGAAAATTCAGGTCTGTAATCTAATAATCGCTGCGCCTTATTGATGGATGCTAAAGAGTGAGGAATATCACCTTTGCGTTCCGGCCCGTGAATAACTTCCAATACCGAAATATCTTCATCGTAAAAGGAAAGCAATGATTTCAGGTTTCCGGCCAGGTCGTTCAAGCTCATTTGCTCTCCGCATGCTGTATTGAAAACCTCTCCTATGGCTGCAGGATTTTCGGTTGTTGCCGCGAGATGATTCATCTGGATTACATTATCCACATAAGTGAAATCACGCGAGAATGTTCCGTCTCCGTTGATTACTGGTGCTTCCTTTCGGATAAAAGCTTCCACAAATTTCGGGATCACGGCCGCATAAGCACCGCTTGGCGATTGTCTTCTTCCAAAAACATTGAAGTATCGTAATCCGATCAGTTCCATGCCATAATTCAACCCGAAAACCTTTGCGTAAAGCTCATTCACGTATTTAGTAACAGCATAAGGCGATAATGGAGATCCAATGTTTTCCTCCACTTTTGGCAGTTCTTTTGAATCGCCATAGGTAGATGAACTTGCTGCGTAAACAAAGCGTTTGATCCCTTCGTCGCGTGCTGCAATCAGCATATTCAAAAAGCCGTCAATATTAACGCTGTTGGTAGTGATCGGATCATGAATGGAACGAGGTACCGAACCAAGCGCAGCTTGATGCAAAACAATGTCAGCACCGATTACCGCTCTTTTACAGGTGTCTAAATCCCTGATGTCTCCTTCAATGAATTCAAAGCTGGGATGATCCATTAATGGTAGAATGTTTTCCTTAAATCCGGTTGACAAGTTATCCAGACAAACGACATGATTATTGTAATTCAGCAGATCTTCACAGATATTTGAACCAATAAAACCTGCACCGCCTGTTACGACAACTTTCTTATGAGATATACGTGGAAATTCAGCCATCGACTACAAAACTAATTGAAAGAAATAAGATAGCGCCATCTTAGTCCAACTTTCCTGTCTGAATTTTGATTAAGCACTCTTTTAAAGCCTCTTTCCAATTTCGGATTGAAATATTAAAATCATCTTTGATCCTGGTTGTAGATAGTGCCGAATATACCGGTCTTTTGGCTTTGGTTGGGAAATCAGCAGTTGTGATTGCATTAACCGGATAATTTTCCTTTCCTGAAAGTTTTACAATTTCTTCTGCAAATTGATGCCAGCTGATCACTCCCTCATTACAGTAATGATAGGTTCGTCCTTTCGAACTTACAGGATCTGGTTGTGTCATAATTCTGATACATACGGAGGCAAGGTCTCGCGCATAAGTCGGACTACCGAACTGATCCGATACCACTCCGATTTCAGGTCTTTCATCAATTAACCGAAGTATAGTCTTAACGAAATTTTTTCCGAAAGAAGAATAAACCCATGATGTACGAATGACAATGGCATCAGCAGGTGTTTGAAATATATATTTTTCTCCTTCTGCCTTGGTTTTGCCATAAACGCCTATCGGATTGATTTTTGCGTCTACTTCAATAGGAAGTCTTGCAGTACCGTCAAAGACATAATCCGTACTGATATGGATCAAACGAAGAGCGTGTTCTTCAGCAACTTCAACTAAATTGCGTACACCTTCCGTATTGATTGCCTTCGCTTTTGCAGCCTCATCTTCAGCAAGATCAACCGCTGTATATGCGGCACAATTGATAATTCCATTGATTTCATTAACAGAAATCCATTTTTCAATTTCTGCTTTTTGGGTAATATCACATTCCTTGCTATCAACAAAAACAAACTGATGTAGCTCATAATCGGGAGCCAGATCCCTGATCTCACTGCCCAGTTGTCCGTATGATCCTGTAACCAGAATATTCATCAAAATGGAGAATTGAACGATTTAAATGATTGTAACACTTTGTCTTTATCCGAAAGGACAGGGATCACATTACCAAGTTGCCAGTCGATCATCAAGTCAGGATCGTTCCATGCAATACCGTCTTCATGTGATGGCGCATACATATTATCCACTTTGTAAGAGAAAATGGTCTCATCTTCAAGCACTACAAATCCGTGGGCAAACCCTCTCGGTACAAAGAGTTGTTTTTTATTCTCTCCGCTTAATAGAATGGAAAAATGTTTTCCGTAATCCGGAGAATCCTTTCTGAGATCCACTGCAACATCTATTACCGCCCCTTTGATGACGCGAACGAGCTTTGCCTGCTCAAACGGTGGGACCTGAAAATGCAAACCTCGCAGAACACCGCGCGAAGACATGGATTCATTATCCTGAACGAAATGAGTTTTGCCTGCCAATTCGTTAAACTGCTCCTCGATATAGGGCGACATGAAATAACCTCGATGGTCGCCAAAAACTTTTGGCTCCAGTACAACCAGATCTTTTATTCCTGTTTGAATAACATTCATGCTTTTACACGCTTTAACAAGTACTCTCCATATCCTGATTTGGCAAGAGGTTGTGCCAGTTCGATCAGTTTTTCCCGACCGATAAACCCTTTTTCATAAGCAATCTCTTCCAGACATGCGACCATCAAACCCGTACGTTTTTCTATTGTTTCGATAAAGTGGCTGGCCTCGAGTAAGGATTCGTGTGTCCCCGTGTCTAACCAGGCATATCCGCGCCCCATTAACTCAACTTTTAAATTCTTTCGGTTCAGATAAACCTCATTGACAGTAGTAATCTCCAATTCTCCGCGAGCCGAAGGTTTGATGTTTTTGGCAACTTCGATCACATCATTCGGATAAAAGTAAAGCCCCACGACTGCGTAATTGGATTTTGGCTCTTTTGGTTTTTCTTCAACGGAGAGCACATTACCATCTTTATCAAACTCAGCAACACCATAGCGCTCAGGGTCTGTGACATAATATCCGAACACAGTAGCCAAACCTTCATTTTCCACATTCGTACGTGCTTGTTGAAGCATTTTTGTTAAGCCGTGACCATAGAAGATATTATCTCCTAAAACCAAGCACACATCATCATTTCCAATAAACTCTTCTCCAATGATAAATGCCTGTGCCAATCCGTCAGGTGAGGGTTGTTCCGCGTAAGTAAAGGACACTCCAAAATCACTCCCGTCTCCTAACAATCGCTCAAAATGAGGTAGATCGTGTGGTGTTGAAATGATCAGAATTTCTTTGATCCCTGCTAACATTAACACAGAGATCGGATAATAGATCATGGGTTTATCATAAATCGGGAGCAATTGCTTTGAAACTCCTTTAGTTATCGGGTAAAGTCGCGTGCCCGATCCACCTGCTAATACTATTCCTTTCATGCTGAATTGAGTGTGGTGCTAAAATAGTTATTTTGAAAAGAAACGACCTAAAAATACGATCAATTCGAAATCTTCGTTTCTGAGGTGCATATACATACAAATATGTATCTTTATCGCTTATTTTAACGACTGAAATCAATATACATGAAAAAAATACAAATGGTTGACCTGATTTCTCAGTATGAGAAGATAAAACCAGAGGTTGATCGTGCAATAGCGGAGGTCCTGGCTACAGCTCAATTCATCAACGGACCGGAGGTAAGATCTTTCCAAACAGAGTTAGAATCGTATTTAGGTGTTAAACACGTGATTCCGTGTGCCAATGGTACGGATGCGCTTCAGATTGCGCTGATGGCTTTGGGGTTAAAACCCGGAGATGAGGTGATCACTCCTTCATTTACGTACATCGCAACTACCGAGGTTATTGCATTACTTGGTTTGAAACCTGTATTCGTTGAAGTCGATAAACATGATTTTTGTATCGATCCGAAGGCAATTGAAGCGGCAATTACGGATAAAACACGTGCGATTGTTCCGGTTCACCTTTATGGACAGGCTGCTAACATGGATGAGATTATGGCTATAGCCAATAAGCATAATTTGTACGTGATTGAAGACAACGCGCAGGCAATTGGTTGCCGCATGTCTGATGGTCGCATGACAGGAGCAATTGGTCATATCGGATGTACATCATTCTTCCCGTCGAAAAATTTGGGATGTTATGGTGATGGTGGTGCGATCTGTACAAATGATGACGAATTAGCTGATAAAATGCGGATGATTGCCAATCATGGTCAAAGCAAACGTTATTATCATGACGTGGTGGGGTGTAACTCACGTTTGGACTCGATTCAGGCTGCTGTATTGCGTATTAAGTTGAGAGAATTGGACAATTATATCGAAGCGCGCCGAAGTGTGGCAGACCGATATGATGCTTTCCTTGCAAATATCGAAGGGGTATCGTCTCCGTATCGAAATGATCACTCTAAACATGTATTTCATCAATATACGATGATCCTTGAAGGACACGACAGAGATGCACTGAATGCCTTTCTGGCTGAACGCGATATTCCATCTATGATCTATTATCCGGTACCTGCTCATCGTCAAAAAATGTTTGAACATTTCGGAAGTGGTGATGTGGATATGCCGACAACCGACTGGTTGACGGAACGTGTGATCTCTTTACCGATTCATACAGAATTTGAGGATGATCAGATGGAATATATTTTATCAAGTCTGGAAGAATTCTTTAAAGGAAATAAATGAAAAAAATAGCGGTAGTTGGAACAGGATATGTGGGGCTGGTAACCGGAACTTGCTTTGCGGAAACAGGAAACAAAGTTGTTTGTGTCGATATTGATGCGGACAAAGTTGCGAAGATGCAGGCAGGGGTTGTGCCCATTTATGAACCACATTTGGAAGGATTGTTCCAACGAAACATAGCAGCTGATCGATTAACATTCACCACCTCTCTGGAGGAGGGTATCCGGGATGCTGAAATTATCTTTTTGGCCTTACCTACGCCTCCGGGAGAGGATGGATCCGCTGATTTATCCTATATTCTGGGAGTAGCGGAGCAATTGGGAAAGCTGATTACAGATTATAAAGTAATTGTGGATAAAAGTACAGTTCCGGTAGGGACTGCGGATTTGGTAAGTGCAAAGATTGCGGAACATGCAAAAGTTGATTTTGCGGTTGTTTCAAATCCTGAGTTTTTACGTGAAGGTTTTGCTGTTGATGATTTCCTGAAACCGGACCGTGTTGTGATCGGAACAAGTGATGATCGTGCGCGTCAGGTTATGGAAGGGTTGTATAAACCATTTGTGCGCCAGGGAAATCCGATCATTTTCATGGATGAACGTTCCGCAGAATTGACAAAATATGCTGCGAATTCATTCCTGGCGACAAAGATCACCTTTATGAATGAGATTGCGAATTTCTGCGAGCTCGTTGGTGCGGATGTCGATAAGGTGCGTATTGGTATCGGATCTGACACCCGGATTGGAAAGCGATTTTTATTTCCGGGGATTGGATATGGAGGTTCATGTTTCCCGAAAGACGTAAAAGCATTGGCGAAGTCGGGATTGGAGAATAACTTCAATTTCGAAATCCTGCAGGCAGTTATGCGTGTCAATGAAGGTCAGAAGACGGTTCTATATCCGAAAATACGCAATTACTTCAAAGGAGATTTGAAAGGAAAACGAATAGCGTTTTGGGGATTGGCATTCAAACCGGATACGGACGATATTCGCGAAGCCCCTTCGTTATACATGATAGAAAAACTGACAGCGGATGGTGCTGAAGTGGTTGCTTATGACCCGGAAGCAATGGAAAATGTACGCAACCTGATCGGAGATAAGATTAAGTTCGCTAAAAATGAATATGAGGCGCTTCAGGATGCTGATGCCTTGTTGATTGCAACGGAGTGGGGAGTATTCAGAAACCCTGACTTTGAAAAAATGAAAGAACTAATGCGTGATGCTGTCATTTTTGACGGACGAAATCTGTTTGAGATAGACGATATGACGGATCGTGGTTTTTATTATAGTAGTATCGGTAGAAATACAGTAGGTTAATGGAACAGAAACGCATATTAATTACAGGCGCAGCAGGTTTTCTCGGTTCTCATTTGTGCGAACGCTATGTGAAAGAAGGATTTCATGTGATAGGGATGGATAACCTGATTACCGGTCGTATTGAAAATATTGAACATCTGTTCAAGCTTGAGAACTTTGAGTTCTATAATCATGATGTGACGAAGTTCATTCATGTGCCTGGTAAGCTGGACTACATTCTGCATTTTGCCTCTCCTGCGAGTCCGATCGATTATCTGAAGATTCCGATTCAGACATTAAAAGTAGGCTCACTTGGGATTCACAACTGTTTGGGATTAGCCAGAGCAAAGAATGCAAGAGTACTGATCGCGTCAACTTCAGAAATCTATGGAGATCCTTTGGTTCATCCGCAAAATGAAGATTACTGGGGGAATGTGAATCCGGTTGGTCCGCGCGGTGTATACGACGAAGCAAAACGCTTTCAGGAAGCAATCACGATGGCCTATCATAACTTCCATGGGTTGGAAACGAGGATCGTAAGGATATTTAACACCTATGGTCCGCGTATGCGTTTGAATGATGGAAGAGCATTACCCGCATTTATTGGTCAGGCACTTCGTGGAGAAGATATTACCGTTTTTGGAGATGGTTCTCAAACGCGTTCTTTCTGCTACGTAGATGATCTTGTGGAGGGAATTCATCGCTTGTTAATGAGCGATTATGCTTATCCGGTAAATATCGGTAACCCGTCAGAAATCTCGATTTTGGATTTTGCAAAGGAAATCATTGCCCTAACGGGTACAGATCAAAAGATCGTGTTCAAGGAATTGCCGAAAGATGACCCGAAACAACGTCAGCCGGATATCACCAGAGCAAAGGAAATTCTTGGGTGGGAACCAACCGTTGACCGTGCCGAAGGGTTGAAACGAACGTATGCTTATTTCAAGTCGCTTTCACCGGAAGAATTGAGTACAACGGCGCACTATAACTTTGATAAATATATTATTCGCTAATGAGTTATTTCGCACATGAAACTGCTGTGATTGACGAAGGATGTCAGATCGGTGAAGGAACTAAAATCTGGCACTTTTCTCATATCATGCCTAACTGCACAATAGGAGCCGGGTGTAACATTGGACAAAACGTAGTGGTATCTCCGGAGGTGGTACTGGGAAAGAATGTAAAAGTTCAGAACAATGTGAGTATCTACACCGGAGTGATCTGTGAAGACGATGTTTTTCTGGGACCGTCTATGGTGTTCACGAATGTGATCAATCCTCGCTCTGCGGTGAATAGAAAAAGTGAATATGCAAAAACAGTTGTCAAACAAGGCGCAAGTATCGGTGCCAACGCAACTATTGTTTGCGGACATAACATCGGTAAGTTCGCTTTTATTGGCGCAGGAGCTGTGGTTACAAAGCACGTTCCGGATTACGCTCTGGTTGTGGGGAATCCTGCCCGACAAATAGGCTGGATGAGTGAACAGGGATTCCGATTGGAATTTGATGTAAACGGAGAAGCCGTTTGCCCGGGAAATGGAGATAAATATAAATTAACTGAAGGTCAGGTAAAAAAGATATAATGGATCAGAATAAAAAGATCAGATTTGCTGTAGTAGGAGCAGGTCATATTGGAAAACGTCACGCAGAAATGATCCGTCGTGAAGAAGAGGCGGAGTTGGTAGCATTGGTTGACATACGTTCACAAGAAGAATGTGTGGCTGAGGATTTTGATGTGCCTTTTTTCAACTCGATTGATGAACTGTTGGCGAGCGGATTAGAATATGATGTGGTGAATGTTTGTACACCAAATGGCTTACATGCCATGCAAAGTACGGCAGCTTTGGAAGCCAAGAAGCATGTCGTAGTTGAAAAACCTATGGGTTTATCGAAGGATAATTGCGAGAAAGTAATTTTTAAAGCGCTGCAGGTTTCCAAAAATGTTTTCTGTGTGATGCAGAATCGCTATTCTCCTCCCAGCCAATGGATCAAACAGGTAGTGGAAGACGGAATATTAGGTGAAATCTTTATGGTTCAGTTGAATTGCTATTGGAACCGTGATGATCGCTACTATAAAAAAGGAGGATGGAAAGGTACTCAGGAACTGGATGGGGGAACTTTGTTTACGCAATTCTCACATTTCATTGATATTATGTATTGGCTTTTCGGTGATATCGATAACATTCAGGGACGTTTTGCTGATTTTACGCATAAGGATTCTACGGATTTCGAAGATTCCGGGTTCGTAACCTTTGACTTCATTAACGGAGGAATGGGATGCCTGAATTACAGTACTGCTGTAGCACTTCAAAATTTGGAAAGTTCAATTACAATTATTGGTAGCAAAGGAAGTGTGAAGATTGGCGGTCAATATATGAACGATGTGGAGGTATGTAATATTGAAGGGTATGAAATGCCGGAGCTGGCACCGACAAATCCCGGAAATGATTACGGAGCGTACAAGGGATCAGCAGCAAATCACAATTATGTGATCAGAAATGTAATTGACACGTTGAAGGGTAGAACAACTATGACAACCAACGCATTGGAAGGG
>QKAV01000008.1 GCA_003247185.1 Crocinitomicaceae bacterium | reverse complement strand
CATCAACTTGTCATAAATATGGACGGCACTATTGAGTCATTCCTGACTTTACCGGCAGGAGGAACTTCTGTTTTCGGATTACCATTTTCTGACGATCCTCTCATTCAAATGAAATCAAATGAATTAGAGACAGAACTTAAGATTACTATTCAACTTCAATAATATTTCAGGAATGAAAACTTTAAAATTTAACTTACTCGTATTATTTGCAGGAATTTCAGGATTTGCATCATCACAATGTCCTGACATCACATGTCCTGCTGATTCCGTTCATTTAACAAGCAGTTGTGATGCCGTTATCAACTATGCCGTTCCGGTTGGTGTTGACACCTGTTCAAGTATAACTGCGACCTTTTCATACACCGGGTCTGAGCAAACCTGGGTAGTTCCTGCGGGAGTTACATCCATTACTGTTGATGCCTACGGTGCACAAGGTGGAGCAAACTGGGTTAGTAATAATAACTTCGGTGGACATACGCAAGCGACTATTTCCGTAACTCCTGGAACCACGATATATATTTATGTCGGACAACAACCAAATGGAATCACCGGCGGATGGAACGGCGGCGGAAATGGTGAAGGTGCTGGACAAGGTGGTGGTGGCGCGACTGATATCCGAATCGGAGGAAATACACTTAATGACCGAATCATCGTTGCCGGTGGTGGCGGTGGAGCTGGATACTGGTCTTCAGAACACGTAATCGGTGGTGTTGGAGGAGGCCTGATCGGTGGATATGGTAGCAGAACTGACTATGCTACTAGTCCGGGAGGAGAACCTGGGACACAGTCCGGAAGTGGAAACGGTACATGTGTTTCTCTGAACAACCCGGTATGTACAGGAGGATTCGGATACGGAGGCGCTCCTTCTTCTTGCGGCTGTGAAGGTTATGGCGGCGGAGGTGGTTGGTACGGAGGTGCCGGAAGTGGTAATTGCCGGGGAGGCGGTGGAGGAAGTAGTTATACAGACCCAGCTGCTACAAATGTTTTACATGAGCAAGGAGTAAGAACCGGAAACGGAGAATTGACAATCAGTTATCCTAACAGTTCCAATGTTGTTACGTCATTAATTGCAGGGCTTTCTTCAGGTTCAACATACCCGATTGGTACCACTACTATGACTTATCAGGCTGAAATCACGAATATTGATACGGCATGGTGTTCATTTACAGTAACTGTAATCGATACTGTTTCTCCTAGTATATCTGCTCCTGCAAATGTTGAACATTGCGGAAGTTCCCCTGTGAGCAATATCGCTCCGATTGCAACTGATAACTGTTCTTATACTGTTAATTACACGATAAGCGGTGCAACCACCGGAAGTGGAAGTGATGATGTAAGCGGGACAGCATTTAATAGCGGAGTTTCTACTATTTGGTATTATATCTCAGACGCTTCCAACAATATGGATTCGGCTAGTTTTACCGTAACCGTTACAGATCTTCCTACGGTGACATTAGATAATTTCACTGTAAGTTCAATCTGTACTTATAATGCTCCGATTGCCCTTCCTTCAGGAAGTCCGGCATCAGGTGTTTATTCCGGTTCAGGAGTATCAGGAGGTATGTTTGATCCTTCAATTAGCGGTATAGGTACAATACAAGTCTATTATACCTATACTGACAGTGGGACAGGATGTTCGAATTCCGATTCTTCTCAGATTATTGTGGACGAATGCCTGGGACTGGAAATAGTAAACAATACAGACTTGATTACAATTTACCCGAACCCGACAGACAATAAGGTTCAAATCAATTTACCGGAGGTTGTAACAGAATCAAACTGGTATTTATATACTACGACAGGAAAATTGATAAAAACAGGTATGGCCAGCGAGTCGTTCCAATTAGATATTACGAATGAAGATAGCGGAATCTATCTCTTCAGCATTCAGATAGAAAATATACATCACGTGTATAGGATCATGAAAAAGTAAAATGCAGAAAAAAGGGACGCTTATTCAGCGTCCCTTTTTTTATATCCTTTCTTTCAGTTTAAAACCACACGCCTATCCCGGCTATCAGTTCATATCTTGTATTATCAGGACTCCCGTTAAGGTAAAATATTTGCTCTCCGGAACCTTGCGTCTGAAGCATTCTTCCTTCTACTCTAAAATAACTGTTCGGGATCGGCTTGTATTCAAATCCAACAGTAGCTCCAAGTATATCCAGTCCTGTCAATTCATGGTTCTGATTCAGAACCGGACCGGTCAGCATTTCATCCGGATCAGAAAAATACTCGCCCCGGGCATAAGCTGCCCACATTGGAGTGATTCGATACTTGATAGCGGCAAGTGTACTGAACATCGTGGCAGTTGCAGTGGTATCAGAAAGCGCAGAATTTGCCTGCATACCGTAATTTGCTTCCAGTCCAATCGTAACATGCTTTGTTTGATAAATCGCAATCAAGTTATTATAAAGTCTGGTTTGATTACGAGGAAAGCCATCCGGTGATTCATCTGTTGCGATCGTACTAAAGGAAACACTTAATTTATCGGATGGTGTATACCCCACCGATGCGCCTATTGCTTTCTTTTTATTATTGTCGACAAAACTATTGAAACCATTGAATGCATTGATCTGGAATAACCATTTCTTACTTTGTTCCCAGGTCAACTTTGCTCCGCTGAGGTAATATGGTTCAAAATAGGTAGTAGTAGCAAGACTCATGGCAATATTCTCCTTCGGTTGAATCGATTCCAATCCAATATGCGTTCTAAAATATCCCGCATCGAGCCACAGTTTTTTCACTATCCGGAAACCAAGATGCGCCTCCTGAATCATATTGTAATTAGGTGACCATGCTGAATTCGGAGTATCACCAAAAAACAATGTAGCTATACCTCTAAACCTTGAAGATTGATATTTAGCACCAATTTGTACGATATTCAATCCAAACTGATTGCCTCTGGGAGCAACCGTAGGAAAATTATGATAACCACTAGCCAAAGCACTATCCGTGTAGCCGGCATAATATGCATCAATATAACCGGAAAGCGTAAATGAACCGGTGGAATCATAATCTATCGAATACGGACTAATCTTGGTTCCTGTAAACGTTTGGTCTGTTGTGTCTGTTTTTATAACCTGACCGATCGCGGTCGTATATACAGTAGTTGCTACTAGCAACAGCAATCTTTTCATTTAATTAAAATAAAGTTGGTTGATCGTCATCATTCATGTCCCACTCCATTGTAATTGATCCTTCATCATCATCGTCGTCTTCATCCGGTGATGTGTCCGATACTATTACTTCAGGTTCCGGCCAGGCTTCTTCTTCCTCGTTCACTTCTAACAAAATCTCCTTTACCTTCAATTTAGTAATCTGATTCCCCTGTGCTTTCATCCCTTTAATATCAATGAAATCTGCAAAATCGATTAAAGTATCCGGCAAATTCTTCGTCGCCTTGAGCAGTTTATTGTACACCACTCTGAAAACCGGTTTGTATGCTGTTGAAACGGCATCCAGTTGCGAGCCCTCAGATTCTGAAATAAATGAAACTTTCTTATCCGACGTGACTTCACAAAGGAAGCGTTTACCGAAGTGAAGGTCTTTCTCTGCATCATAATAAACTGCAGAAATAGCGTGATCCGGGTTCCATTTTTCGATATGGATCATGTCGTCATCAAAATGCGTCGCGAGATCATATCCGGACAATCGGTACTCACCTGCTTTGTATAAGGTTAGTATTTTTTCATCTCCCTTAAATGATCCCAGAAACTTACCTCTTCCTTCATCATTCAATCGGCCTACAACCTCATCGTACCAGATCTTTCTGGCAGCAAGTGTGGAACCTCCCACTTCTTTTTGAACGATTTTGGATATAATTTCCTTTGTAACGCGATTACCGGCTGCAGCTCTTCCCTTGATCAATTGTTCTCCCAAATCCACATCAAATCGCAATCGTTTCAAATGCGGGCGTGGGCGAAGCATAATTGTAACGATTTCCCGCTCGCCATTCGGATGCACATTAAAGTACAGTAATTTGGATCCTTTTGTTCCTTTCGTTAAATCGTACTCTGTATCCCTTGTAATCGAATTGACGTTAAATCGTTTCATCATCGCCGGACCGCCTGTTCCATCCTGATAAATCATGTGGTATACAGTGCGCTTATCCCCTTTCTTCCAGACATTGGCATAAATGATGCCCTTCCCGACAAATTTCTTATCCGAAACCTTGGTTACCATCATCTTACCGGAAGCGAAGAAGATAATCACATCATCCATATCCGAGCATTCCGCAACCTGTTCGGCCTTTTTCAGATTGTATCCGATGAATCCTTCTTCGTAATCCACATAAAGTTTGCGATTAGCAATCACAACCTTCGTTGCATTAATGGAATCAAATGTCTTGATCTCCGTCTTGCGATCTCTCCCATCTCCGAATTTTTTCTTCAGATCTTTAAAGTACTCTACCGCATACTCAATCAAATTTGCAAGATGGCCTTTGACTTCTTCCATCTCGGCTTCAATTTTGGCAATATTTTCATCAGCCTTATCTGAATCGAAACGCGTAATTCTGATCATCGGAATCTGAGTCAACCTGTGAAGGTCCTCATCCGTTATTTCACGAATAAATGATTTCTTAAATGGCTCAAAAGCATTATACAAATATTGGTAGAGGCTTTCCTTGTCGCTATAGTTTTTGAAGTCGATGTACATCTCTTCACGAATGAAGATCTTTTCCAAAGTAGAAAAGTGCCATTGACGTTCCAATTCGTCCAGACGGATCTCCAGTTCTCTTTTCAAAAGATAAACGGTATTATCCGTATTGATCTTTAAAATCTCGGTAACACCTAAAAACCTTGGTTTATCCCCATCAATAATGGAGGAGTTGGGAGAAATTGATACTTCACAATCCGTGAAAGCATACAATGCATCAATCGTTTTATCCGGTGAAACTCCCGGAGCCAAATGAATCATGATCTCAGCTTCCGCAGCTGTATTATCCTCAATCTTTTTGACTTTGATCTTCCCTTTATCATTGGCTTTGATAATAGATTCGATCAAAGAAGACGTAGTTCCATAAGGAACCTCAGTTATTGTAAGTGTCTTGTTATCAATTTTATTGATTTTAGCTCGCAACCTGATCTTACCTCCTCTTAGTCCGTCGTTGTAATTCGACACATCAATCATACCTCCATTCAGGAAGTCAGGGTACAACACTACTTTTTTGCCACGCAAATGATTGATGGATTGCTCGATCAATTCATTAAAGTTGTGCGGCATGATTTTACAAGCCATACCAACGGCAATACCTTCCGCTCCCTGAGCAAGCAATAAGGGGAATTTTACAGGTAATTGTTCCGGCTCGTTATTTCTTCCGTCATAAGACTTCAGCCAATTGGTAGTCTTTGGATTGAAAACCACATGTAGCGCAAACTTTGACAGACGTGCTTCGATATAACGAGGTGCAGCCGCATTATCTCCCGTAAGTGTATTCCCCCAGTTTCCCTGGGTATCGATCAACAAATCCTTCTGTCCTAACTGTACCAAAGCATCACCGATGGAAGCATCACCATGCGGGTGGTATTTCATGGTATTACCAATGATGTTCGCCACTTTATTGTAACGACCATCATCCATTTCCTTCATTGAGTGAAGAATTCTGCGTTGTACAGGCTTCAACCCATCAAACAATGCAGGTACTGCGCGTTCAAGAATTACATAGGAAGCGTAATCCAGAAACCAGTTTTCATACAACCCACTTACAGGAATAATCGAATCATCCTGATGTTCATTCTGTTCATCAGCACTATTTTCTTCTCCTGGTAATTCGTTCTCTAATTCTTCGTTCTCTTCTGACATGCTTACGATGCTTTTTCTAAGGTTTCATTTCCTTTTGCTTCATCCGGAATATCTTCCTCAACACGCAGGTTATCAATAATAAATTCCTGACGTTCCTGTGTATTTTTACCCATATAATAGGATAGAATAGTCTCAATTGAAGCATCCTTGGTTAACAAAACCGGCTCCAATCTGATGTCTTCACCAATAAAGTGCTTGAATTCATCCGGAGAAATTTCACCTAAACCTTTGAATCGGGTGATCTCAGGATTTCTTCCCAGTTTTGCGATAGCGTCCCTACGTTCCTGCTCAGAATAACAATAGATCGTTTCTTTCTTGTTCCGAACTCTGAACAAAGGCGTTTGCAGGACATACACATGTCCTCTTTTCACCAGGTCAGGGAAGAACTGTAAGAAAAAGGTCAGCAAAAGCATTCGAATGTGCATTCCATCCACATCGGCATCTGTTGCTATCACAATATTATTGTAACGAAGATTGTCCATATCATCCTCAATATCCAACGCTGCCTGGATGAGATTGAACTCTTCGTTTTCGTAAACCACTTTCTTCGTAAGACCGTAACTGTTTAAAGGTTTTCCACGCAAAGAAAATACGGCCTGTGTATTCACATTTCGCGACTTCGTTATTGATCCGCTTGCAGAATCTCCCTCCGTAATAAAAAGCGTTGTGCGATCTCTGAGCTCATTCTTTTCATCCGTTAAATGAACACGGCAATCTCTTAGTTTTTTGTTGTGTAAGCTTGCTTTCTTTGCTCTTTCTCTTGCCAGTTTACGAATACCGGATAATTCTTTACGCTCCTTTTCGGACTGTTTGATTTTTCTTTCGAGAACTTCAGCCACCTGAGGGTTGCGGTGCAGGAAATTATCTAATTTTTCCTTGAGGAAATCGTTCACAAATGCACGCATTGATTTTCCTCCGGGTTCAATTTCCAAAGATCCTAGCTTTGTTTTTGTCTGAGATTCAAAAACCGGTTCAATCACCTTGACCGAAATCGCAGCTACAATTGACTGTCGAATATCAGAAGCTTCATAGTTCTTCCCATAAAACTCCCTGATTACTTTCGCAACTGACTCTCTGAAAGCCCCCTGATGCGTACCGCCCTGTGTCGTATGCTGTCCGTTTACAAAGGAATAATAATCTTCACCGTACGTTTTTCCGTGCGTGAACGCCACTTCGATGTCATCTCCTTCCAAATGAATGATCGGATACAACGGATCTCCGTCCATATTATCTTCCAGAAGGTCTTTCAAACCATCTTTCGACTGGAAACGTTCTCCGTTAAATTTAATTACCAATCCTCGGTTCAGATAACAGTAGTTCCAGACCATCTTCTCCAAATACGCCTTTTTGTAGGCATATTTTTTAAACACCGTATCATCCGGAACGAACTCTACGTACGTTCCATTCTCCTCGTTACATGGCTCCTGCGGGTAATCTTTAAGTAATTCTCCTCTTGCAAACTCAGCCTTTTTCTTCTGCCCATCCCGAACAGAGTATACCATGAAATACTCCGATAGTGCATTTACTGCCTTCGTTCCCACTCCATTCAATCCAACCGACTTTTTGAAGGCCTTGGAATCGTACTTTCCTCCCGTATTGATCTGCGAAACACAGTCTACAACCTTACCTAAAGGAATTCCACGCCCGTAATCCCGAACTACTACACGTCCGTCTTTTATGGTGATATCTACTCTCTTCCCATTCCCCATTACAAATTCATCGATACAGTTATCGACCACCTCCTTCACAAGAATATAGATTCCATCATCAGCTGCAGAACCATCCCCTAACTTTCCGATATACATCCCCGGACGCAAACGGATGTGTTCCTTCCAGTCCAGCGAGCGTATATTATCCTCTGTATATTGATTATCTGCCATTTAGATATGCATTTGGGTTAACTATCAAATATAACCAATCAACTGCCTTCAACATGTTGAAAACACAAGAACTTATCCACGTTTACGGGTTAAAAAACAGAAATCAACCTTGAGGAACCAGATAACTCAATCCGTCTTCCACAACCTCTACGGAACCAAATACTTCCGATGCTTCTTTCAGATGTGCTTTACCGTCGTCGTAGCGCGCACTGAGATGCCCTAACATCAGGTGATGCACATTGGCCTGTTTCGCTATTAAAGCCGCCTCTCGTGCAGTAGAATGCCTGGTCGCTACTGCACGATCCTGTAATGCATCCACAAATGTTGCTTCATGATATAACACATCGACATTTCTGATAAGGGGAACCAATTTTTCAGAGTATGCTGTATCCGAACAATAAGCGTATGATCGCTCTGGCTCTCCCGGCAGGGTATAATCGTCAGAACAGATCGTTTGCCCCTCGTTTGTAATCACATCTTCCCCATTCTTCAATTTAGCGAAGTAGGCCACTGAAATACCATCCCGTTCAGCCTTTTCCGCATTCAGCACCCTGGACTTTGCCTTTTGCCTGATCACATATCCGAAAGTGGGAATTTTATGAAGCAACGGAATACAGGTAACGCTACACTTCGCATCTTCATAGATCACTTCGCCTACTTTATCTTCAACTGCAATGAATTCAATTTCATAGGAAAAATGTCCGTTTCCGGCCTTCAGAATTGCATCCAGAATATGTTCGAGCGGAGAAGGTGCGTAAAGCGTTATTTTTTTTTCACGCCCCAATAAATGAAGCGTACTCAGCAAACCGAATAACCCGAAGTAATGATCACCATGCAGGTGCGATATGAAAATCTGGTCTATTCGTTGAAATTTTACACCATACTTCCGCATCTGTAATTGTGTTCCTTCACCACAATCGATCAGAAAATGCCTTCCGGCACATTGTATGTATTGAGAAGTAGGTTTTCTTCTTGAAGTAGGTAAAGCGGATCCGCTTCCTAATATTGTTACCGAAAAACTCAATTGTTTTGAATGGCAGTTAGCGCTTCTTCCACTCCCGAGGTAATCATAAGCACTTTATCCAATTGCGCAATCTCGATAAGTTTCTGAACGTTTGACTGCAGACCGCAAAGTGCAAATTTACCTCCCGTATCCTTACACAAACGATTCGCTACCAAAACTGCACTTAAACCCGATGAATCACAGAATTTTGTCTTGGTCATGTCGATCACAATGTTATTAACACCATTCTTATTCAACATCACCAATTCTGCCTTTAACTCAGAGGCATTACCAGCATTTAAACGATCAACATTTGTTTTGATCGTAGCTGTATTTTTATCTGCTTCAACAATAAAATCCATTCGGTTGGGTTTTCCCAAATTTAAAAAAAATTCTATCGTTTGATCTTTGATGCCAATAAATATATCACAGCCATTCGGACAGCCACACCATTTTCTACCTGATCCAGAATGATGGATTGATCGGAGTCAGCCACATCACTGGTAATTTCAACTCCTCTATTGATCGGCCCCGGATGCATGACTACAATTTTATTCGGAAGACTATCCAAAATATCCTTGGTTAAACCATATTGCATACTGTATTCCCTAAGTGACGGGAAATACTTAATATCCTGACGCTCCAATTGTATGCGAAGC
>QKAV01000071.1 GCA_003247185.1 Crocinitomicaceae bacterium | reverse complement strand
CTGCTTTAAAGATGAATTGGAATATGATCAATCTAAAATCATTAAAAACACGAATTCAGGTATTATTATTGAGTCAAAAAATCAATTAATCGATGAAATTAGAAGTTTAATAAAGGAATTTAATCTCACAAAACAAATTACCTGTAATTCGAGGAATGTAGAACAATTCTCCCGAAAGCTACAGGTGAAAAAACTCGCGGAAATTATACAAAACGAATTTTAATTATATTCTGTTCGATTCAGCCCCAAGTATTAAAGTGATGCAGGAAATAGAAAGTCGTTTGCTTCCTTTAGATGCATCTATTGTCGCGATGTACATTGAAACAGTTACACAATAAATAAAAAAACCGGGGCACCACCCCCGGTCTATCCACTGAACAAGTCAACGCCGGTTTATCTTAACTATTCAAACCTGGGCGCCAACGCCTTTACTATGAAAAGGTTCTTTAGTGTTTTACTATTTTACCTGTTAATACAGTACCCGCTAAACAAAAGGTGTAAATACCGTTGTCATATTCGTTAAGATCAAAATAGATCGCATTATTTCCATTTGTCAATTGAATTTCCTGCATATAAATCTGCTGTCCCAAAGAATTACACACCACGAACTGTGTTAACTTTTCCTCAGAGCTAAACACCTGGATAAAACAATTATCTTTTGTAGGGTTCGGTACTACCTTCACCTCTGTCATTGTTCCTTCACATTGTGATGAAACAGGCCCGTAAATCTTATACTTTCCGTCCAAATCGTACTGAATCAAACGATAGTAGGACTCTCCTGCATGCGAGCGATCATCCACCAAACTATATTCAATCAATTGATCGGAATTTCCAGCCGCAGTTTTCTCTCCTACGTAAATCCAGCTTCCGTCTGTATCACGGCGCTCCACTACAAAATGACTACTATTGTGTTCAGATGCTGTCTGCCATAGAATATCACGTTCTCCACTACCGCATGAAACGGAAAACTGAAGTAATTCTACAGGTAACCCGGACCCTGATTCACCTATCGCGAACGGAGAGAAAGTACCTGAATAACTTGTGTGTGACATAGTCTTCAAATCTGAACCACTCGGAGTATTCGATGTTCCTGTCGCAAATTCCCAATTCGTTCCATTATGATGGTTGAGTTTGTATCCATCCAAAGTACCCTGTTCCTGGGATGCCAGCCATTGAAATAAAAAGTCGACTCCTGCCCCACCATTTGCCGAATTCTTATGAATATCCCAGGTTACTTTAACATGTGGTGTTGTGATCAGATTCCCTGAAAGTCCACCTAAAAAGACACTATCCAAAACACGAACTTTAAATACATCTGATGCCCCCGAGTTGTTTGTAATGGTTACAGGATTATAATAATCATTTCCTACGGGAAACTGTACACTAGCTAAATTGGAAAGTGTTCTGATTAAAACCCCATTACCGTTTGTGACAACATAATTCGAAGCATCACTACCTGAAAAATTGGTTGCAGTCAAACTGTTCTCTCCTAAAAGAACTTTTTTTCCACTCGGGTAGAAGAACAGAGTTCCTATTGTGCGATCCATATCCAAATACAGGTCCCTCACAGCAAATGGATCTATTACGATATCGTCTCCTCCAGAAGGCACCACACCATTAGACCAGTTAGATGCTGTAGCCCAATCCGTAGAATTTGTTCCTTTCCATGTATTACAAACATCCGGGCCCAAAGTATAAGTGTTCATGATTAAAGTAGGATAACCGCTGTTCACTCCTCCTGAAATTTGCCATACATTAGCAAAATCCCAACCAGCAGTGGTAAATGTACTAAGTGTAGTCATTTCCAGAGTTGTAGCCGCAGTCGGAGATCCGGTATTATTATTCGCATAACCAAATGCATTGGTATAACCGGTTGTTTCTCTATCAAAGAAACAATTGGTAAATGTACCGTCTGTAGTATAGCCTGAGAATCCTCCGGACCAACCACCTGAGTAACCGGTCAGCGCTCCTGATCCGTAGCAACGGCTAACGTTCGAACCGCTCTGCATAAATCCGGCAAAGGATCCTTTCCCATCTGATGCTGTTGAATACACATCTCCTGTCGCATAACAGTCTTCGATTGTACATGTATAGGCATTCCCTACAAATCCTCCGCCCTGATTCGCTGTGGAAACGTTCCCCGATGCAAAACATTTAGAGACAGTTCCCTGCTCAATAATTCCGATAAACCCGCCGGTTCTATTACCTCCGCCTGTTTTTGTCACATTACCTGTAGCATAGGAATATGAAATTGTACCGCCTGATTCAAGGGTTCCGATTAAACCTCCGTAAGGCTGATGAACAGCACTGGCATAAGTATGCGTTGCAGTTGCTGAAGAATTACAATATAATACGGTAATGGTTGACATTCTTCCGAACATTGTTCCGGCATAAGTATAGGACCCGCTCGTATTGAAAGTACTGTTGGTAATGGAACAGTTTACAAATTTTGACTGATAAGCGTATGCACTGATGATACCTGCGCCGTTAGCACCCGTAATAGTTGCTGTAAAACTGACATTATCAAAATGCATGTTCTGAATGGTTCCTGATTGTGTAAATCCGAAAAAACCAATGCCCGAACCTGTTTGATTGATGTACAAATTAGAAATTGTATAACCCCTTCCATCATAATTTGCATAAAAGCGGGTTGAGAGATTACCTACTGGTAACCATCCCTGACCACTATTCCAACTTGAAGTGGAAGTAGCATCAATATCTGCAGTTTGCTTGAAATATACGTTTGAAGCCCAGGAACTTGAATTTTGATACATCCAATACAAGTTTTCAAGTGAAGCGATCTGATAAGGATCACATTTGGTACCACTACCTGAAGGTAACGTGGCAACTTGTGCTTTCGAATTTGCTGATATGGAAATCACCATAAACAACAGCGCAATACGCATTAGGTTAAAAGTTTTTGTTTTCATGTCAGTGGATTTTGTTGTTTTACATTTTTTAATTTGAGTAACCACGGGGGAAGTGGTATTCCCCCCATCGGTTACTTTACTGAACTAAAATGGATGTCTGAACATCGCTCTACTATTAAATCAAATTTTCTTTTTCTTGCCTGGTCCGAGGGAAGGAGTCCCTTCCCTCTTTCCGTGCTAAACAAACCGGTACCCCCGTACCTGTACTATGAATTCAAGTCTTAATATTTTATCACTTTAGTGGACACATGCTCACCTTCTGTAGTCTCCATATTAATGAAGTATACTCCTGAAGCATATCCTGAAAGATCAAATGTTGTGGTAGTTCCATTTGGTACTTGTGAAGCCAACACATCTCCATTCAAAGCTGAAAGTGAGATCTTTTCTACCGCCATTGTCCCCCAGTTCACCTGAGCCTTGTCTACAACCGGATTTGGATACACCGTCAATTCAACTGCTAATTCTTCTATTCCTGCTACCGCTCCGTTTTCAACTACTGCCCATTGTTGTGCGCTACATCCGTTATGATCGGAAACTGTTACTTCGTATACTCCGGCAGCTATTCCGAAAAGATCCTCAGTAGTAGCACCATTTTGCCATTCAAATGTGTATGGAGCAGTACCTCCTGTTACGCTTACATCCACCGCACCTGCAGAAACCAAAGCTTCAACTTCCAAAGCATCCGGTTGTGTCATCATGTAGTATTCCTGTACCGCGCATCCTTTCTCATCAGTAATGTCTACATAGTAAAATCCTGGAACCAAGTTTTCAACTGTTGCTGTATTTTCTCCATTCGACCAGTTGTATGTAAGATTACTTGTTCCTCCGTTTACAACAGCTGTAATCATTCCGTCTGCAGCATCATAACAAGAAACTGTCTGAATATCTGACTGGATTGTCATCGGTACATAATTGTCAACTACAATCGCTTGTGAAAAACGACAACCATTACCGTCTATCACCTCAACTGTGTAAGAACCGGATTGATCAAATGTACTTTCCCATTCCTGTGTTGTACCGTTTGACCAGTTCACAGTATATGGTTCGATTCCTGCCATATTGGAAATCTGAGCAGAGGTTACACCTGTTGCACAATCTGTAGACACATTAAAATCCAATTGAAGTGTGTTAAATTCTTTTGCCATTTGTACTGCTGCCAAAGCATTCAAACGACCAGCACCAAGTCCCCAAGCATATTGTGGATTCAATGCTAAAACTGCTGTATCAGCTGATGCTTTTAGGATGTAATCAACATCATCAAAAGTCAAACAAGGATTGATAGCTAACATTAAAGCAACTGTTCCTGATACGATAGGAGAAGCAAATGAAGTTCCGCTTCCGTAAGTATACCAGTTTGAACCTCCGGAAAGTGCTACATCATATCCAGGAGCACAAATATCTACCATCGCATTGTGTTGGTGAGTTGAAAGTGAATCACCCGGAATGCGCTCATGATTATCATTTGGTCCGATAGAAGTCACTGAAATTACATGGTCACATGCCGCAGGATACACAAGATCCATGTGGCTTGGTGAACATGTAGCTCCATTTCCTGCAGCTGCAACGATAATAGATCCATTGTTATAAATTTCATCGATGATATCCTGAATATATGTGCTGTAGTAACATCCTGATGCCCAGCTTGCATTGATAACATCTGCACCTTGATAGGTAGCCGCCAGTAATTCATTATAATTCATCCCAAACAACTGTAAAGAACTGTTGTAACCGATAGAGCTTTTTCCTGCATTGTTATCTGTTGCCCCCGCTGCACAAATTGCAACTGCAGTACCATGAGCTACATTCGATGTACCAATGCTTGCAGATGTATATGTTGTTTTGGTTACGATTTCAGGATGCGCATTTACGTATCCTGCATCTGTAATAGCTACCTGAACAGATGGGCTACCTTTCGTAATCTCCCATGCTCCAAGTGCATTTATTTTTTCCAATGCCCAATCCTGAGGAAACATTAATGCGAAATCATTTGGCTCACTTAAAATTTCATAATGTGGTCCGATTTCAGGATTTACGAAAATCTGGTAGTTCTTTGCAACCGCTGCTAACAAGTCTTGTTCATCACAATTGCAATCCAATTGATACAACTCTTGTAATTCCGGATTTTTTGAATTTGATGCAGCCTGAAATACATCAGAAATATGGTATTCGTTAATAAGTTGATTAAAAATCGGTGAGCTTGTTCTTACTGAACCATTTACCGATTGAATGTTAAGTTGAGATGCATTTGGAATTCTCGTCCAGATAACACCTTCCTGAGCTAATCCTGCAAAGCTGCTTAAAACTAAAACAGCACTTGTGAAGATCGCTTTTGTTGAGTTGTTTAAAATTGTTTTCATGACAGTGGGGTTTGTTTGTTTTATGACTCAAAGGAAGGGCGACATTGGACGAAAAAGAAAGAAAAACCCAGTGTAGATAAGAGATTCAGCGTTTTCCCGCAGAACGGATTACGTAGAAGTTGGAAAGGCTTTACGTAGAATTACTGAGACAGGATATTGATGGAGGTCAATTACCTGATTAATAAAGTGAAGATGAACCCGAAGTAATGTTTTCCCTTTTGATATTTCTTTAATCAGGGCCTTTTTTGCCCTTCTTTCTAATCCGGGCATTATCCATTATTCATTATTCTGGTTACATTTGTGTACTTGAAACCAACCGCTGAACATACCAATTGCTTAATCTGTAATAGCAGTGATCTTCGTCCTTTAGAAGGGTATGAGGAGCATCATTTGGTTGAATGCAGAAGTTGCAGATTTGTATTTTCCCAGGCAATTCCATCCGATAAAGAGTTAGTAGCATATTATGCGAACGATTATGATCGGACCTCTTACTTCTCTCCGATTACTGAAAAGCGCTACAATGAACTTCTTGATTCTTTTGAAGTATATCGGAAGACAGGTCGAATATTAGATCTCGGTTGTGGTTATGGTTTTTTCCTGGAAACGGCTAAAAAGAGAGGATGGGAGGTTTACGGAACAGAAATTTCCCAGGAAGCTTGCGAAAAATGCTCATCCAAAGGGATCAATATGTATTGCGGCAAATTTGAAAACTGCGATTTTGAAGACGAATACTTCGATATTATTGTTTCGTTTGAAGTAATAGAACACCTTCAAAATCCCAAAGAGATTGTCGCCTGTTCTAATCGGGTACTTAGAAAAGGAGGTTTATTTTATCTGACTACTCCCAATTTTAATTCCTATTTGCGCTATCGTTTGAAAAGTAACTATGACGTGATCGATTATCCGAATCACTTGAGTTATTATACTTCTGTTACACTTCGTCTGCTTGTTGAAAAATTCGGTTTTAAAACACTTCGGACAAAAACCACAGGGATTAGTATTACAAGGTCCAGAACCAGTAAAGGAGAGAGCATGCAGCAATATGTTTCTGAGACCTCAGATGATGAAATGCTGCGCTACAAAATCGAAAAGAGACGTTTTCTGAGAATCGGAAAGCGTTTTGTGAATTTTTGGCTCAATGCCTTTGGAATCGGAGTAAGCCTGAAAGGCTGGTTTGTGAAGGAGTGAGGAATTACTGATTAATGTCCTCCCCCTGTGTCCCCCTCCGAAGGGGGAAAGCACTCCTATCAAATTTCTGACAGTTAAAACGAAAATTGCGCCAAGTATATACTCCTTTCAAATTGACAACCATGTACTCCGTATTTCTTATCCCGCAGGAAGAACAAATGATTGTTTTCCAAAATAAAACAAACAATAACGTCTTTGTGAAATAAAGAAGTAGGGATATTCCTCCTTCGGAGTGGGATACAGGGGGAGGATGCCATTTCCTCCATAGCACAATTACTAACGTACTTGTATTGGATATAATTCTCCGTGATGCATCAAAATATATACTCCGGGACTCACTGTTGTTAAATCCAAAATCCAACTCCACCCCGTATATTCAATGATCAAGGGAACTTCCTTTCCGTCACTTGAATAAAGAACAGGAGCCTCTTCATGAAGATCCTGCATGGGAACCGTTAAAATGGAATCAACCGGATTTGGAGCAGGTAAATTACGAATCTGTGCCTCGGTAAGCCCTGCGTTCATCCCTAAAACGTTCGTCATATCAAATTGAAAATACCGCGCCTGCTGGTTAAGAGCGCTAACTGCCTCCGAAAGAATATATCCTTGTCCTATTGCACTAAAACAAACTCCTTCCTGTTGCCCCATATCCAATACAGAACCCAGATCCAGATAACGCTTATTGCCTGAAAAAAAAGCACCGGATTGATAATCCCATAGCAGAACAGCAAAAGCATTATATAAGGGCGGTTCATATCCGATTAAAATTATATGGCCATCATCATCCATATCTGCAGATGTAATCTGCCCCGAAAGTATTATGCTATCTGCCAACGTTGCCAGGAATGTTCCTGGAGTCGATGGAAAAGTATAATGTTTAACAGTTGTGGTGAGTCTGTTTTTTGAAAAGAGGTGACACGTTGCATTTCTGACAAAAAAAGCCTCGCAATCAAAATCATGACTGGAAGAAGGAGTAAAATCCACCTGATCCGGATATGAGAAGTGAATCGTGTCGGCCTGAATGGTGTCACTGAAATTGGCAGTAAATAGACCCTCCGAAAAACGCAATACCATCAAGTCTGTTCGATCTCCCATATTGTTTCCGAACTCTCCGACGTAGAAATAGGGAGCTTCATAACTGATATCCTCCCAGTCTACTTGTGAACTACCCAACACAACTTCCTTTACTATTGTACCATTCTGTGGGTCAAAAGCATATAATTTTGCTTCCGATCCCGAATCATTGTGCGACCATAGCACACCGTTTACAAACAATGCACCCGAAGCCTCCGGCAATTCCGCTGGTAGATCACCGATTAATGATGACGCAACATTCGTTGGGGCATACATACAGGAGCCATCGTTGTTTGTAGCATTAGGATCATAATTTGTTGCCTGAACGTCTGTGCATCCATTGATTTGAGCATTGGTACAGGCAGAAAGGAGTAGAATGAATAGAAATATCAGGCGCATGAAGCAAGTTAATCATTTTCAAAATACCAAATAAAAAAAGGGGAAACCAACTTCCCCCTTTTCTCTCTCTTACTGATCTGATACAGATCACTTCTTAACCACTCTGTTCATTATTTCTTCTTTATCCAGCTTTTTCGTACAGAAGAACCAATCTTTGCAATCCATCTCCTCATCATCACTTTCCATACGCTCTTTAGCTGTTCCACAACTACCAGCTGTAGGTACAATCACATCATCTCCAGGTTGCCAGTCTGCAGGTGTAGCCACCCCGAACTCATCCGCAGTTTTCAATCCGATTAACACCCGATACAGTTCATCGAAGTTGCGTCCTAAACTCAAAGGATAATAAATAATTGTCCGGATAATCCCTTGCGGATCTACAAAGAACACTGCGCGTACAGCCTTTGTAGAATCCTCTCCCGGCATAATCATTCCATATTTCTCCGCCACCTCCATTGTGATATCCTCGATCAAAGGAAACTTCACTTCAATGTTCTTCATCCCTTTGTATTCAATCTTTTCCTTGATTGTTCGCAACCAGGCAATGTGGCTGTATAATCCATCAATTGAAAGACCAATTAACTCACAGCCTGCATCATTGAATTTTTGTTCCATATGCGCAAAAGTCATAAACTCTGAAGTACACACCGGCGTAAAATCTGCAGGATGTGAAAACAGAATCGACCACTTGCCTTTGTAATCTGAGGGATAGTTAATCTCCCCTTGCGTTGTCACGGCTTTAAATTCCGGAGCTTTGTCTCCTATTCGCGGCATTGAAACCACTTTTATTTCTTGATTATTTTGTTCCATAACACTTCATTTTTTTGGTTCGGTTATGATTCAAATGTAGAAAACACAAAGCTTCTGGAAAGTGCTCAAGGTTACAAAGCGATGTGACCTGTATCACTAAAATTACAAGATGTAAGTCACCTGCTCAGATGGGTAAACACGACGCGGAATCCATCTGTAGGATAGGACCCGTCCCGTTTCTGAAGGTGCTTCGGATTATCAAGCCGTATTTCATCTTCCGGACTCATCCATCCTCCTCCTGCATGCTGAATTCCTTCATTCGTAACTACCATTTCCGTAGCATTACCAACAAGATTATAGATTCCAAACTTGTTCGGGATATAGGAATCAGCTTTCACGGTATAAAAGCCACCGTCATCATACAGCCTGCCGGGTCTTGGCATAAAGTTCGCCAGATAACAGCTATCTGCATTCACCGTAATTAATGTTCCCCAGGGATAAATACTATCCTGACCTGCATTAGAAGTCGCCAGATACCACTCCTCGTAATGGGGTAAACGCGCTCTTTCGATCAGACCATATTTTTTTACATAATCACTGCTTTCATACGATTCACTTAACCATTTACAAAACAGCTGCGCTCCTTCTGAAGT
>QKAV01000014.1 GCA_003247185.1 Crocinitomicaceae bacterium | reverse complement strand
GTCTGTCGCTTAAGTAGGTTTCCGAAGTTTCCCCAAGCATGTTGTCCTTCTGGAGCCGCTTCAGTTCCTTTTCAAAGTTTCGGTTGATTTTAACCCGAAGTGATTTTATGCCATTTCGGATTTCTGCTAATTTCTCAGATGCATCATCGCGGACTTTACCGTTTCTGTCAAATACTTTATCGATTTCATCTATAATCGCAGTCGTGTAGTAGGCCTCCGAAAGGATCTCATTGAGTAAGGGGTATTCCTTTTCACGTTTATCAAAAAAGTAGAGCAATCTGTTTACAAGTACGGAAGCATCTTTGATACGGATGAATCCTTCCAGCGAAATAGAAGCATTTTGAATCGGAAGTAGTTTGATTTCCCTTTCCAGTTCTTCGAAATCAATTGCAGGAAAATGCTCACCCTCGGTCTTTATCTGATAAAGTTCCCTGGTTTTGTTTAATTCTCTGACGATTTCGGTCTGATTACCAGAAGGCTTTAGGTTACGAATCCGCTCCTGAGCCGTTGGTTGATGCGCATAATCAATCAACCAGTCCAGAATAACCGGAAATTCAAGGTCCTTGAGTGTCTGCTGATCGATCGTCATGCCGCAAATATAAGGGAATCAGATGATCGTTAGTATCAGCTGTCTTTCAATTCTTCTCTGCCATCTGCGTGAAGTGCAAATCGTCCTTTGTCCGCACTATGAACCATATCATATCTTTCCCATGGCCACCCTCCGAATTGTGTCGCGTGGTAATCCTCAAATGCCTGCTGAATCTCAGCTTTTGAGTTCATAACAAACGGCCCGTACTGAATAACAGTTTCATTGATCGGTTTTCCTTGTAATACAAGGATTTTAATATCTTCCGATGTAGCTTTCAATGTTAACGTTTCATCTGAAATAACGTCAACGGCATTATAAAAAGGTATGGTGGTGTCTTCTATTTCCAAACCGTTTCCTTCATAGACGTATAGTGATCGGTTTACACCGGATTTGGCCGGAAGCAGTGTAAAGGTTTTGCCTTTCTTTAAGTGAAGGTTCAGGATCAGGACATCGTTTTCGGGATCATTTGCCCATGAATCAGGGGGGCTGTCCGGTGCAACCTGTTCATTATATCTTCCGGCAAGTACTTCATACATGGCATCTTCTGTCTCCACAACAGGAATGGAATCGCTCCAGAACATTTTAAAATGTGGTTCAACCATTTTACTTTTCTTTGGAAGATTCAGCCAGATCTGGAATAGTTCAAGAGGATTTTTATCTGTTTTGTTAAGTAAGGGGAACATTTCAGAGTGTTGAACGCCCTTACCTGCAGTCATCCATTGAACGTCTCCATTGCCATATCTTCCGGCAGCACCTGTAGAGTCGGCATGATCGATTATCCCTTTTCTCACAACGGTGATTGTTTCGAAACCTCTGTGTGGGTGCCCCGGGAACCCCGGTATTTTATCACCGTGATACATTCTCCATCCGTCCTTTATGATAAAGTCCTGGCCGATATGTCTGCCATCTAAGGATGCGTTCGGACCCAGTTCATCGTTTCCTTCCGGATAATTATCCTCGTGATGAACGCAAAATAGAAAAGGATCCTGCGTTTCCCATTGAAATCCCAGAGGTCTGATTTTTAGAAGCTTATTTTTTTCCATTCTGTCTTGTCTTTTATTTATTTTATTTCCGGTAAATAACGGAGATAGCAGTATCGAAGTCACTCCAAGTGATGCTTTTTTCAGAAATGAACGTCGGTTATCATTGGACTTTGCCATAGGTTGTATTTATATACCACGGTAAATATATGAAATATTGATTGAAATTGTACTTTTGTTTAAAACCGAAATCATGAAAATTGTATCCTTCAACGTTAATGGAATTCGTGCAATCGCTCAGAAAAATTTTTTGGAAGATGTTCCTAATCTTGATGCCGATGTGCTATGTCTTCAGGAAACGAAAGCTACTGTTGATCAGGTAAAAGAAACGTTGGAAGGACTGAATTACCATGTATTTGCGAATGAAGCCGAACGCAAAGGATATTCAGGTACTGCAATTTTGACTAAAAAGGAACCGATTCAGGTTAGTACGGATATCGGTATGGTGGATCATGATCAGGAAGGACGTGTAATCACGGCAGAATTTGATAACATGTATGTTGTAAATGTATATGTTCCAAACTCAGGTAATGATTTGAGAAGATTGGATTACCGCCAGCAATGGGACAAGGATTTTCTGGCCTATTTAAAAGATCTTGAAAAGCATAAGCCGATTATTACCTGTGGTGATTTTAACGTGGCGCATAAGGCAATTGATCTGGCGCGACCAAAAGCAAATTACAACAAGTCAGCCGGGTTCATGCAGGAAGAAATTGACGGGATGGACGCTTATACATCTAACGGACTGATTGATTCTTTCAGGGACAGGAATCCGGAAGAGGTAAAATATTCATGGTGGAGTTACCGTGCCGGAGCCAGGGGCAAGAATGTCGGCTGGAGAATCGATTATTGCTTGATTTCAGAAGGGTTGAAGGACAACGTAAAAGACGCATTCATTATGAATGACATTATGGGGTCCGATCACTGCCCCGTAGGAGTTGAAATTAAGTAACCCGTACGTAAATGGTAGGTCTGATAAAAAATAAGACAGCATGGATGCTATTCTTATTTGCAGCGTTTTCAAGATTTATACTTCTACCATTTGCTGAAATTACGGATGCAGACGCTGTAACAAGAATCTTCACGGCAGATGATCTCATCAACTCACCCAGGGTTATATCAGAAGGGGTGTGGCTGCCTTTACACTATTATCTTATTTCGATCTCCATTTTAATAAGCGGAGAACTCTGGTATGGACCAATGATCTTTCATGTCCTCATTGCAGCGGCGACTGTTTTTCCGCTTTATCGCTTTACAGCTAGAGAGTTTTCTGAACGAGGTGCATTCTGGGCAGTGCTAGTTTATTGTTTAAGTCCGATCGTGTTCAGGAACTCGTATCATGCTTTGGCGGGTATCCCGAACGCCTTTTTGATTGCTCTGGTGTTGGACGCACTGTCTTCATTACGTCATACAAATTCATTGGGAGATGCTGTAAAAGCCGGAATTTACATGACGTTGGCTTGTGGTTTCAGGTATGAATCGTGGCTATTGTTTGCTTTGTTTACAGGCATGTTACTGCTCTTTAGAGTTCCATGGAAGAAGATAGTGGTCTTTTGGCTGCTGGGGATGATTATACCCATATTCTGGATGATAGGAAACTATGTGGCGCATGGTCATCTGTTTTATGGTATCACAGGAGTATACAATGCGGATGTTGTGGAAATGCAAAATGCAGATATTGATCTTACGGAAAAAGTGAAGCGACTGATCTTCTTTCCGCTTTCCTGGGTACTCAATTATAGTCCTTTGATCGCGTTAAGTGTTTTGTTTCTGTATCTGAAGAAACTGATCGGGAGAAAAATATCCGGAGCTCAGATCATCTGGTCGCTTCCGCTTATAGTTCTCTTTTTTGTGTTCATCCTCAAATCCTATGAAGGGACCTTGCTCACTCAACAGCGGTTTACAATAGCTCTGGTATTATTGGCGGCACCTTTCGCAGCATATTTGTCTGAAATAAGAATGAGGTTAATAAAGGTACTGTTACTTGTCTCTGTTCCGGTGCTGTTTGTTGCTTCGTTCAGTGCAATTCGTTGGGATTTTGAGAAGTATATTCCTCAGGAAAGAATGAGAAATGCACTTTCATCGATAAGATTAAGCACCTATTCTACTTTAAGCCCTATTCCGCGTCAGACTGATCCTGAGATCCGGAATGTGATGTTCGAAATTTCAAGAAACGCAGAGGAGTGTGATGGTTTGGTGGTAGATTTCTGGACCTGGGAATCGAGTTTCGGGATAGCTCTGAAATCCGGTTTTCATCCGAAGGACATTTTTTTAGTGGATGCAGCAGCAAATGGAGGCGTTTATGAAGCGCTGTTGGCTGAATTTATGGACAGACATAAAAAACCACTGGTTTTGTTTAATTGTCGGTCAACACTGCTTGCGCATACGGATGTAAAAGACCATAAGTTGATTTTTAAATTGAATGAAAAGGAATTTCGTTTTCCGTTTTATCAAATCTATTCCAAAGATGGAATGCTGATTGAGAAGTGTGTGTTTGATGATAAGAAAGAGCCTTTGGAATATTTATCCTGTCCTGAGAACGGGAGCAGATCTTTTTATCGAATGGAGATCAGGCAGAAACCGGATATGTTGAACGACGTGAAGCTGAAAGCCTCGGAGAACAACGTCAGTTACAATGAAATGTTGAATAGAGACGCGCAATGGCTCGTTGATAATCAATAAAAAAGCCCCTCATTTCTGAGAGGCTTTTCAAAATCTTTTAAAGATTATTTGTGTTCAGTTCCACAAGAACCTTTTGTTGTTGTTGCAGACTTGCTTGAACAAGAAGAACCTTCTTTAGAAGAAGAGCAACAAGAACCTGATTTTTTCTTGCTTTTCTTTTTCTTCTTGTCATCTTTCTTAACTACAACTACTGTATCATTTGCCGCGTACACAGCGTTAGCTGCAACTCCTGCAAACATCATAAGTGCTAATGATAATGCTACTTTTTTCATAATAATTTCTGATTTAACCGGTACAAGTTACGCATTTATTCGAAATGTGCCAAACGTGTGAGTTTTCCTTTTACAACGTCATCTATTTTTACATCTACTTTTGTTCCGATGGGTAAGAAAACGTCAATCCGGGAACCGAACTTAATAAAACCGAATTCTTCACCTGTACTGACATTATTACCTGCCTCAATATAATAGCAAATTCTTCTTGCAACCGCCCCGGCAATCTGACGGAACAATACTTCTTTTCCGGATGAGTGTTCAATTACAAAAGTAGAGCGCTCATTATCCGTGCTGCTTTTCGGGTGCCAGGCTACCAGGAATAATCCGGGGTGGTATTTTACATATTTTACCAATCCGGAAATCGGATTGTAGTTCGCATGAACATTCATGGGCGACATAAAGATTGAAATCTGAATGCGCTTATCTTTAAAATACTCCGTTTCTTCCACTTCCTCAATCACAACAATCTTTCCATCAGCCGGACACATAATATCGCTATCCGTGTAAACACAGGCGCGCTTTGGAATGCGGAAAAACTGAATGATGAGGTATGCCATAACCAGAACGCCCAGGCTCAGTAAAATAAACAGCCATAGCCAACCGGTCCATTGATAAAGAAAATAATTACCAATCTGAATTCCGCTGAGGATGAGGATTGAAATGAGTATGATTAAATATCCTTCTCTGTGAATTGTCATATGTATCAATTAAGATAGTAGATGTAAAAATGTGCCCACGATGCAAAAATAGGTATAGCAAATAATGCGGCGTCAAAGCGATCCAGAATTCCTCCGTGACCCGGCAATATATTTCCGGAATCTTTAATTCCAAGACTCCGTTTGATCTGAGATTCCAACAAATCTCCTACGGTTGCGAAAGGCGCGATTAATGCTCCTCCGACCAGCCAGAATACTAAGTCATTGGTTTCTGTAAAGAGGGAGATAAGGTATCCGCCAAGAATCGCGAAAACTGCTCCGCCAATTGTACCTTCCCATGTTTTTTTGGGTGAAATACGTTCGAAAAGTTTGCGTTTTCCCAGCATCATCCCTGTTAGATAAGCGAAAGTATCGTTTGTCCACACAAGAACAAAGAAACCTGCCAGAATAGGGAAGTAGGGCTTACCTTTCATAGCAGTGATTACGTACTGGTCAATGTGGTTCAGATAACTCATCAGGAAAAATGGAGCTACCAAATAGACCAAACCGAAAGTTCCCAGAGCCATATTCAGGATCGGATTCTTTTGCTTTCGCCAAAGCTCGGTGGTGTTCATAATGAAAACCAAAGGAACAGTTGTCAATGCAAAAATGGATGGAATCAGATCGTTTAACGCAAGAATAAGTAGCGTATATACGCTTAGAGCAAAAGAAATATTGATGTATTTGTTGAGTTTTATCTGCTCATGTTGGTCGAATAAGGAATAGAATTCGAAGACTCCCAAAACGAAGAAAAGAGATAAAACAAGCGTTGCGGATAGTTCCACCCATAGAATGGAACCCATCAACAGCGTCACAAAAACAGCCCCGGTTAATCCCCGTGTTAATAAATTACGCATCTTGTTCGATCAATTTTCTGGCATCCTCTTCATATTGTTGCGGAACGCTGAGGTAAAGGTAACCAAAAGCATTATATGAAGAATCCCGTTGATCAAATAGAGCAACGGGAATTCCTTCATTTTCGAGTTTTAATTTCAGGATCTGAGCAACGTAGGGATCATGTGTTTCAAACACGTTCACCTGACCCGGCACCTTCGTCAGCTTCATTTTCCTGGCCTCCCACTTCTTCTTCAGTTTGTTCAGCCACTTCATTTACTGTATCATTTTCTGTTGTTGATTCGGTGTTCCCTTCTTCAGTAACAGGTTTTACATGTACATCCTGATTTGCTTCCAAAGGATTTTCTTCATCCGGATCCCATGGGCGTTTTCCAAAAATCGCTTCCAGATCTTCTTTAAAGATCACTTCATGTTTCAATAATTGTTCCGCCAGTGCCGCCAGCTTATCCTTGTTTTCAGTAAGGATGTTCAAAGCACGTTGGTATTGTGCTTCTATCAGTTTACTAACTTCTTCATCGATCGCTTTGGCAGTATCTTCCGAATAAGGTTTCACGAATGAACTGTTTCCTTGCGGATCATAGTATGAAATGTTTCCGATTCGTTCATTCAATCCGTAGATAGAAACCATTGCATAGGCTTGCTTTGTAACCTTTTCAAGATCACTAAGAGCTCCGGTGCTGATTTTTCCGAATGTAATTTGTTCTGCCGCTCGTCCGCCAAGTGCACTACACATCTCGTCAAGGATCTGTTCGGTTGTTGTAATACTTCTTTCTTCCGGCAAATACCAGGCTGCACCCAACGACCGTCCGCGGGGAACAATTGTAACTTTTACCAACGGATGTGCATACTTCAATAACCAGGAAATGGTAGCATGACCTGCTTCATGGAAGGCGATTGCACGCTTTTCTTCCGGTGTGATGATCTTGTTCTTCTTTTCAAGTCCTCCGATGATTCGGTCTACAGCATCAAGAAAATCTTGTTTTTCAACCTCTTTCTTTTCTTTACGTGCTGCGATCAGGGCAGCTTCATTACATAAATTCGCAATATCTGCACCGCTAAATCCAGGAGTTTGTTTTGCTAAAAAGTCGATATCGATTCCTGTTGCCAGTTTCAATGGCTTCAAATGCACCTGGAAGATTTCTTTCCTTTCATTCAGATCAGGCATGTCCACATAAATCTGACGGTCAAAACGTCCTGCACGCATCAGGGCACTGTCCAGTACATCTGCACGGTTCGTTGCAGCAAGAATGATTACTCCGGAATTTGTTCCAAAACCATCCATTTCCGTTAGCAACTGGTTCAATGTATTTTCACGCTCATCATTCGAACCAAAATTGTTGTTCTTACCACGTGCTCTACCGATAGCATCGATTTCATCAATAAAGATGATGGAAGGAGCTTTTTCTTTTGCCTGTTTGAAAAGGTCACGAACACGGGAAGCACCAACTCCAACAAACATTTCAACGAAATCCGAACCTGAAAGCGAGAAGAATGGTACTTGCGCTTCACCGGCTACAGCTTTTGCCAACAATGTTTTTCCTGTTCCAGGAGGTCCTACAAGTAAGGCTCCTTTTGGAATTTTCGCTCCCAGTTCCGTGTATTTCTTAGGATTTTTCAGGAAAGAAACGATCTCTTCAATTTCTTCTTTCGCACCTTCAAGTCCTGCCACATCTTTAAATGTGACATTCGTTGTTTTTCCTTTCTCGTAAACTTTCGCTTTTGATTTACCGATGTTAAAAATCTGACCACCGGCACCACCTCCGCCTGAACCACCTGTCATTCTTCGCATCACGAACATCCAGATAGCGATCAGAATAATGATCGGCAACAGGAAATTGAGAATATTACTGAAGTAATTGATTTCGTCTTCCGGCGATACCTGAACCGTGGTTTTTCCTTCGGCCTTTAATTCGTCATTCATTTCCTTCACAGAAGAAGTGAATGTACTAGGATCGAGGATTTTCACTGAGAATTCAATGTTTCCTGAACCGAAGCGATTTCCGCGGTTCAGCATTTCTTTCATTGTACGGAACTTCGGATCACTTGATTTCTTGATGAAATCTTCTCCTTCGGGCGTCAGCTTGAAATCTACACGCACGCGGTTCACCATGGAAACATCGGTAACGTAGTTGTTCTTCGCCAATTCGAAGAAGGTGTCTTCGTTCTTTAACGATACATTACTGGATGCCGACATAAACAGGTTGAAACCAATGATGGCCAATCCTATAAATGCATAGATCCAATAGATCGAAAAGGGGTTTTTCTTTTTGTTTTCGTTTTCTGCCATTTCTTATCAATTAATATCAGGAATATCTGTGCGTACAGCATCAGCCCATAATTCTTCTATATCGTAAAACTCTCGCGTTTCTTTATAGAATATGTGCGCAACTACGCTTACATAATCAAGAAGTACCCACTCTCTGTTGCTTTTACCTTCAATACTCCATGGTTTTTCCTTGAGTACTTTACGGGTATGACGTACAACGGAGGAGCTGATACCATCCACTTGTGTTGTTGATTCACCACTACAAATCACAAAATAGTCGCATACGGCACTATCAATATGACGCAAATCGAGAACCACAATATCTTTTGCTTTGTTTTCCTGCATACCTTCAACGATCGCGTCGCACAGTATGGTGGAAGAGTTGTCTTCTAAGGTTTCGTTCATCTAGTATTATTACCCTACAAATCTAAGGCTTATATTTGTTAAACTTTATTAAAATTGAGGCGCTGTCCAGATTAATTTCATGTTGGAAATCGGTAAAAAGATCATACACCTATCAACGGTAGATTCTACGAACAATTATGCTGCCAATCTGTTGATTGAGGGAAAAACGGAGCATGGTACGGTAATTTTGGCAGATGAACAGACGAATGGCAGGGGACAGCGAATGACGCAATGGCAGAGTGAGGCGGGAATGAATCTTACTGCTTCGTGGATTCTGATCAACCCGGGTGTGAAGCTGGACCAGCAATTCAGGATTACAATGTTTATATCCCTGGTACTGAAGAATTTTCTGGAAAAATATGGTTTGAAAGCCAGTGTAAAGTGGCCGAACGACATTTATATCGGGGATAAAAAAATATGTGGTGTATTGATCGAAAATTCCGTTCGGGGAGGGGTAATAGGGAATGCTGTGATCGGAATCGGATTAAATGTGAATCAAATTGTATTTGAAGGATTAAATGCGACAAGTGTCAAAACCGAATTGAAACAGCATTTCGCAATCAGTGAAATCCTATTTGCTTTGATTACCACCTTCAACCGGTATCTTCCCTTGCTGGACGATCCGGATAAGATGAAATCTTTGTATCAGGATGCACTTTATTTACGAAATGTCGCTCACACGTTTTAC
>QKAV01000065.1 GCA_003247185.1 Crocinitomicaceae bacterium | reverse complement strand
GCCTTGCGAGATCAACACCTCGGCTTCACGCAGCTTGTTTACAATCTGCTCTGTAGAATAACGTTTTGCTGCCATAACCATTTCCTCCATTAAATGAGTCCAATTCTAGTTCGAAATTTGGACTATTCCTAGGGGGAAAGGTCAGTTTCAACGTGAGATCGATTTAGTTGTCATGGATCAAAAAGTTTAAACAGGTGATATTTTCTTCATTCTAGAATATTAGCAACACTTTAATCGACATAGGCATCACTTTTTTTGAGTGTATGACGCCCAGTACGTAATTACACAAAAACGAGTAAATTTTGACGTTAAAAAAGTGACTGGAGGCCACATCAATATCTCATGCCATTTACTGACGTCTGTAAAAGCTCGGTATATTCTCGATGTTCATCGCATGTCAGGTTTAACTCTATGGCCATCGGTGCTGACAGGTAAAAGAAACTATAAAAATATCCGCAAGCTATTCGGTAAAGCCCTTCATAAAGGCAATATTGAGAGCAAATTCTTTATTACAACAGATGATTTTACTCCTTACGGATGGGTGTTAAAACGCATGCTCGGACCAGCCTGTTTGTATGGGCAAGTTGTGAAGAAACGCAAGAAGAACCGGATCACTAAAGTGGATCGCAAAGTCATTATCGGCAGTAAAGAACAAATTGTATATGCTCTCGAGTGTTCAGAAGATTCAGGTAAAATGAATACCTCATTCATTGAGAGACTTAATCTGACGATCAGACGAAATACATCATGCCTGCATCGAAAGACACCGGCGCATGCCCGTCGGTCTTAAAAGTTACATGAGCAGCTTGATCTGCAGCAGTGTTACTATAATTTCATGCGACCGCATCAGGTATTACGTTTCGGCTCTGAAGTTTTTACACCTGTTATGCTGGCGAAGATTGCTGATCATAAAGTTTCATGGGCGGAAGTGCTTCAGTTGTGTCTTGTTGCAATAGCGGAGTTCGTGGTTGAGTTCTCTGATAATATTGATGATCGCTTGAGAACCGCTGCATGATGGTCAAATTCTACAGTTAATGACGGAAGTACCGCAAGCATAATTGATCTTTTCGCGTGACGCTCTGAGAGGATGATAAGCTGATCCTTGATTCGAGCTAAAAGACTTGCCGAGGCACTACATATGTACCTGCGGCGTCTTGGTGTTTTGGTTTTGTACCAACCGTGAGTGCGGATGTTGCTTTCATTAGCTTTGCCATGAAGCTTACACTCTGGATTCATACAGCATTTAGTCTTGATATTGTTTGCCACGCCTGTCCTCCCCCAACCCAAAGAATCAAGCTTAACAGTATATCACTTCGGGGTTAAGGCCAACCTCTCAACACTCAACGACAGAAGTACCGGGACTGCTTGAACCACAACAATACTACAATAATTTTATTGACCTCAGACAGAAACATATGCCCTATTTTTGATTTGTAAAATCTTTTTTTCCAGTATATTGGCCATATTAGTGAATGCTTCATCATTTGGGTGAACGCCATCCATCGACACCTCATCACTTCCATAGAATTTGTCCCCTTTCAGGTAATGCAAATTAGGGTATTTATGCATTAATTTTCGGCAAATTTTAGCAAACAATCGAGTTTTCTCATCCTGCTCCTTTTTTATGTCAGGCCATAGCCATTCAAAAAGATTTTGCGGAGCTCCCAAAACAAAAATAGAGATCTCAGGTTTGGCTGAACATAAAATATCTAGAAATTGTGCTGCATTGCTTTCTATTGTTTCAATACTAAGATTATGATAAGGGTCAACAATAAAAATACCAGCCTTTAGTTCAGTCAGCAACTTCGCCATTTCACTTTCCATTCTTGCTGATCCTGAAAAACCGAGATTAATTAGCGGCATATCAAGTTTTCGAGCTAGTATCTGAGCTACTCCCAAGCCGGAACGGATTGAGAATGCTCCGTGTACAATGCTGGTGCCATAATACACCAATGGAGCCTTGCGACGAGGAGGGGCTACTTTAAATTCCGCTCCAGCATCAACACCTACAGAAATTTTCAACAACTGATTACGCATAGGCATATACATACGCCAACGACGCATTTTAGGTGCTAACGAATCAAGTAATTTTATTTCTGGTGTTTGATCTTTAATTACAAAATGAGGGGTTGCTCCAGCCCATCGCCATCTCTTTTCGTTTGAGTCATAACAGTAAAGATCTACACCGCTATGAGAACATACATTAAAATTCTGCTCCCCAATCTGATCTGAGCCAAGCGTCAGATTTACATGAACTGAAGGGCTGTTGGTATTAAAATGAACACACATCCCTGTAGACGAATGAGATTGTTCCCAAACATCAGGAAGTGTATTCTTTATTTTTGCGGGCAACCTATCAAAAGGGGCTTCTGTTTTCTTCCAGCCTTTTCCCTCGAAATCAGATGGTGAAAGGTTATGCCATTTAATTTTTTTTTCAGTCATATTTTATATCCTTGCCTTTAGATTGCTATTTTTACTACAGGAAATTCTCGTTCTATTATTATATAAACTCATTATTTACGAAAATTAAATTTAATCATGTTTTTAGTGACAGCAGAGAAATTTATTAATCATGCTCATGGACAGCGATCTCCTACCTTCCAATACAATCGCATTTACTGAAAGGCAGGAAATGAATAATGAACTGATTTTTTATCGAAACTTTTTCTAATATAAATATATGGGCACACTTACCCACTAATAGATTTTACGTCAGTATTGAGTATGTAAATCATAGATACTTTTCTGACCAGCTAGTCATCCGCCACAAAATCACACTATGTCCTGTCAGTTGACAATAACTCAGTGTCACGATAAAGACACACGACCAAGTTGACTTAGCCAAACTACTTAATTTGATTTTAGTTTAACGCGGTAAACATGGCGTTCGTGCCCAGCATATGAATCAGAGAACTTACCGTCCTTTGCGCTTATTGTACGATCCTCGAACATAACTTCTATTTTTTGAGTGTTGTGCTCTAAAGTATATTCTTTCGGCAAAACAAATGTAATTTCACCTGCAGCCTTTGAGTCAATATTACAGGTGATAAGATAGAGGGCACCATCATGAACTTTTGTCAGACAACGCAGATATTTGGGATCGCCTGAATGCTTAACATTTATGCATTCAGCCTCTTCAGTAATCACATCGTTCAAAATGGCTGTTTCTTTCGCCAACTGCTTCATCGCTTTCCAGTTTCCCGGTTGTTGTGCCATTCCAAAGAAATAACTAATTCCAGTACAACCTGAGGCAATCGCACCATAAGACTCAGCTATCTGTTCTGCATATGAAGGCTCGCGGTAATGTAATGGCTGATTTGCTCCAACCATGAAATAATATACGGGTTTGCCTTCAGCAGCTCCAATTTTCATCATTAGGTCAACCCACTTAACGATTGAGAAAACAGTTCGGCCTTCACGATTTGTCAGATAGTCATCCAACATCAAAATATCGGTTTCCAGATTCGCGTAATTATTTGGTATGCCGATTACTGTGTTGTTCATCATAACGGGATGGTACGGAAAGAAAGGTCTGCGTGGCCGCATGAAATTCAAGGTTTGTTCCGCTGTCATGCTCAATTCAGGCTCATCAAGGAGAATATACGCAATCGTATTTTTCCCACCTAACGATTTTATAGTTTTTTCCCATCCTTCAAGCGTTTTTGTGCCGATGGTGTGATTGCCAGTCCAATGAAGATAGGTCATGCCTCTGGCATCCGCAGCATCAATGAAAGCTTTAATATTGGATAATCCTTTTTGCGTTTTTGCCTCTGACAGGAAATGTATAGAGCGGAACCCGTATCGAGCATACATATCCACTATGCTGGCATAGTATTCTGGCTTTTTTGAGTCAAACGTTGTATAGAATGGAGTCAGCATGAAGATTGGTTTTCCATTCACGATCACTGAGCGAGAAAAACGGTTGATCTGTGATGCGCCATCTTTGTACTCGCGTTTGATCAGCTTGGTTGAACAGCTTGCGACGGCCTGGTTTCCTTCCTTCAGTGCCAAAACTGCGTCGTATATCCCTACGCCAATGCCCTTCAGAGGAACTTTAATACTGAATTTCGGTGCGGCTTTCATTTGAATTTTCTTGCCCGCACATTTCAGTACAGCATTGTATTTTCCGGCATCAGGCAGATTTACCTTCACACGAAATACGGCTTCTGGTTCATTCATGTAGAAAGACAAACGGTTCAAAATAGTGACAGTCTTCTGAACCTTAACTTCCCTTTTCTGGTTGAAAACTGTTTTCCCTGCATCGTCTTGATATACCACCAATACCTTTTTTAGGTCTTTAGTATCTTTCGCAATGTCAAAAGAGATAGGAGTATTTCCTGTATTAGCGGTGAATTCCTTTTCGCCGATGACAGAAGTCTTGTCTTGGTCATCCAGTATCCGTATTTTTCCTTTTACTGCTTTACCAGTTTGATTCCCAAGATTCAATTTCAGTTGTTTTCGACCTTTTACGTCTACCAGATCAGCACTGCTTACTCCGATAATGTGCGAGCGAATCACCTCTTCTGGAAATAGGGCTTCTGGCCAGGAATTCACATTTTTATATTGAACAAATTGAAGAGACGGCAATGTAATATTTTCATGAGAGACACCATCGTTTCGGCAGAGATTCATAAGCCATTTGTTTGAAAGATCTGTACTCGCAAAGGCTGACAACGAAATAGTCAGTAGATAATCAACAGAACCAAGTTGTTTGTTCTCTACGGTTTTGCAGTCCCAATCACAATTCCAGCTTCGGTCAGATCCGAGCCCCATATCTACTAGCGCACCAGCCGCGTTTGCAGCAAATTGCATAAATTCTTCACCAACACCGGAAGGCATAAAGAAACACTCCACTCCATGAGTGAAAGCGATACCATCATCTTTGCCTTTGCCTGGTTTTGAAGCTTGCAGTTTATCGCCGAAGTTGCGGAATGCAACATACAGATTATCCTTATCGCAAGCGAGGTATGCCTCGGTTCTATTTTTTGGTGCAAGCGAAGCAACGTGAAAATCATCAAGTTTCACCGCATCAGATTTCCATAAGTCAATATTTGCAGACGGTTTTACATTTTTTGGCAAAAGAGGAATTTTAAAAGATGGGGCTCGAACTATTTTTGCTTCCACTTTCAACTTTGCGTTGTCCAGCTGACTCGCCGGACGGTAAACCGTAGCAAATTTTTTCCCAGATTCGAGTTCTTCTGTCGTGGGCGCTTTATCAAGCAATTCACATTGGACATCATCGATCCAGAGTGTCCCTCCCTGCGGATTGTCTTTTGGTGTGATCCAAAGCTTGCCGGCTGGCCAAGGTGACCTTTTTGGCAATTTGGGAACCACAATTTCATAGCGTTTCCATTCTTTTCCGACACTGTGAGTTTTCGCATTACGAGGGTTATGCCCATAATTGAATTTAACCTTCATATCATCCTGATCTGACTTCATCCAAATCGACATAACTCCTGGCCGGCCTTCAACATAACCTGTACTGTGAAATCCGATTTCATGGCCATCTGAAAGTTCACTGAGTACCAGCTTCAGAGAATAATTGCCACTATGTTTTTCTGAAGAATCAACCTTAACTAGATTGACATATTTGTCATAGTCCATTTTTTTGGCGAGTTGGTAATTCGGCTTGAACATATTTCTCGTTACGTAGAGAGGAAACTCATCCTGTGTATATTCGAAGGAACTGTTGATGGTAAGATTGTGAGAAGCATCATCGGAGAGCTTAAGCGTTGATAGACGGAAATTATCTATTGTAGCTTCATCAACCCGGTAACGCCTAAACGAAATCTTATCTTTTGACTTCTCAGGAAGTTTTCTCCGAATTTCACCAATATATTCATTGTTAATAAAAAAGGTATAAGTAGCGATATTATCTTTTGACTTTCTAGCTACCGCAAGGTGAACCGAACGTCCCAATTCATAACCTTTGACTTCTTTATATGAATGAACAGGGATATTCTGGTAATCTTTACCGAGAAAAAACGCTTTACCCTGCGGTTGAACCTGAAATAAAACACCATCTATTACGAATCCAGCGAAACCTGTTTTATTTTTCATATCGTGCTTCATCGTCATGTCGCATTCAACAAAAAAATCCGCTGGAATTTCGCTTCGCAAGTCAGTAAGACCTCCCCCAACAAATAAACTCCCGTTCTTTCCGCTTCCATCGCGAGTTTTCCAGTTTTCAGCAAAAGTACCGACCGTATCGAAGTTGTCTTCGAAAAGTGTAGCTCCACGTTGCAACTCAGCAGAAAAAACTGTTGTTTGTAGTAAAAACACTCCGACAACAAATATCATCACAATAGCCCGTAACTTCATATTATTACTCCTAATTTTTGATAATAACTGCGTAATCATGGGTAAGTCGATCTGACTTCTATTTCCTGAACAAACAATGGAATATCAGGCAGGATTCGGAACAATGTTTTCACCGCGGCAGCGTTTAAGATAATTTAGAGCGGCCACTTGTCCCGTCATTTCCAAGTCACCACAATAAACTGGATCATGCCACCCTTCAATATCAATATTCCCGTTATAATTAATCATCCGCAGTTCGCTAATGATGTCAGTCCAGTTCGAATCGCCAAAACCAGGGGTTCGGTGCCACATTGATTTTACTGGAGACATAAATCCGTGTTTGGCCAGTATATCCTTCCGAATTGTGGCATCTTTACCGTGTATGTGGAAAATTCTTTTTGCCCATTCACGAATCTGTGGAATTGGATCAATCCCCTGAACCATCTGATGGCAAGGCTCCCACTGAAGCCCAAGGTTGTCCATAGGAATTGCGTCGAACATAAGTTCCCATGCATCCGGATTAATGGCAAGATTGTACTTGCCTCCGTTATACCAGTCTCCGTCCGCCATACAATTTTCAAATGCAATGCGTATACCCTTATCTTTTGCATATTCAGCCAGCGGAGTCCAGACCTCCTTGAAACGTTCGATGCAGTCTGGCACAGACTTTGGCAAACGACCGGTAAATCCGCTAACGATATCTGTTTCAAAATACTTAGCACAATCAATAGCACGTTTGAACGACCGCCGGGTTTCCTCTGCCTCTTCAGTATCACCAAGCATGTCACCATATACAGAGATAGTCGACACTTCGATATCGTGTTTTTTTACGACTGGCATTACTTGTTCCGCCAGCTGCTCAGGATCAACTCCGTTGAAATTTTCACTGTAGGAAAAAGCGAAGGATTCAAATCCATAGGGAATGATCTCTTCGATATACGATACAGAATTAGTGCCAGCAGGAGCAAGTGTTCCAATACGGATATTTTTTATTGGTGTAGAATTACTCATTTTAACCTTTCATATTTTGTTTCGCTGTAATATACAGCCATTTGATTAATTGAAATTCTAAAGATTAACTATTTTGACAGGAACCGCCTTGCCTGTCTCAGCTGATTTTCCAATAGCCTCAAGCATATACATCAATTGTATCGCTTGACGAGCCGAGTTAAGTGGCTCTTCTCCTGTCAGAGCCGCCTTGGCAAAATCCGCAATAAGCCCTTCGAAACCGCAGGTCATATTGGCTATTTTTTTGGACATTGGCAACTCTTTTATTGAAACCCCTTTCGGGTGGTTTGCTACCATTTTCCCACGGTATACATCAACCCCTGCATGAGATCCAAGTACATGTAATTCCTGCCAATCAGAACCAGGCACTATAGTTTTCTTCAGCATCTCGGGGTGAACGCGGTTCATAGCGAAGGACGTGGATAGGCTGAGCGTCGCACCATCAGCGAAGCGAACCATCCCAACAGATAAATCGTCAGCATTGTAAGGATGAGATAGCTTTTTGCCTTTTGCCAGATAGTCGAATGCACAGTGCATACCACCAAAGACTGCTTCTGGTACTGGGTTTCCCATACAGAACCAAGCATCGTCAATTTGATGTATGCCAAGATCGAGCAGCACACCGCCTCCGGTATCTTTATTTACTCCCCAACCACCACGGAAAGGAATACCCCGACAACGTAACCAGTGACTTTCAGCGTGGTAAACACGCCCTAATGTCCCTTTCAATGCCATTTCGCGGCAAGCCATCATTTTCGGAGTGAAACGCTGCTGTCTCACAAAAGAGTAAGTAAGCCCCTTTTCGTAAACAATGCGAGCGAGTTTGACCATTTGCGCGGCGTTAGTTGTTGGGGGCTTTTCACAGATAACATGCAAACCATGTTGTAGGCAAAAGCGAGTGGCTTCATAATGCATATCTGTTGGAAGAGCAATACTAATGGCTTCAACTTCGCCAGATTTAGCCATCGTCTTATAATCATCAAACCGAGGGATCTTATCGAGCTTTTCAGCAATTTTTTTTCCTAGCGTTTTAGCTGTAAGAGATTTGAATTCATTAAACCTCTTTTCATCCGGCTCAGCAATAGCTGCCAATTTAACAGACGGTTCCCGAAGTGAAGCCCAGGCGTGATGTTGCCCCATACCAAGGCCTACAACACCGATAGGCAACTGTTTTTTTGTGGTCATAACGTATCTCCTGTATAATCATGAGTTATTTCAATAATTTCGATTTAGATGGGAAATGGTACAAATGCTTTATACTCTGTCAGTTGTTATCTTTGAATATTTCGATAATCTTCATGAATGGCAATTAATAACATGAATCATATAGTCACTAATAAATAATAGAGCTAATCAGAATATTCTTTGTGTTTTCAATCGATACGGAAGCCCAATTTTATTCCCTCTGCTATTTATTTAGATTCTGGTTATTAATGAAAGAAGTATAACACATGAGCTTATACTCAACAATAGACATAAGAGACAGTTTTATATAAATTATAGACTTCATATAAGTGGCGAATTCCTTCCATCGCAAAAAATATGTATTTATTCCATTATCAACCGAATGGGCTTACGGCAGTTCGCTAAATATATGAGAAATGCTGTGATATGAGTAGAATATCCAAATGAGAACAGATTTAGAGGCTCTAACAAAATTCAAATACAGTATTAACTTTTAGTACATCGATCGTTATGCTTTCTACAGAAGGATATACCGAAAAACAATTAATTATCTGTTGGCGAAGATTAAAAAATGATTTTGCTAGAGACTTTTGGGGGAAATTGCATATTAGTAATTTTTATCACATTACTGATCTATTGGATGATAGAGGAACTAGCGGAAACAGGGATTCAGTGCGATCTCCCCCATAACTCTACGCTAATGATGGGTGCATCGGTGGGGTATTGGAATTATTTTTACACGCCGCCATTAAATGCATCAAAGCATCTTTAAAGAGCGCCATGCCTCGACGATCCGGATGATTAATGCCATTAACCATCATTGTCTGATAGGGGATGCCCTCTTTCCAGAGATGCCCGTAAAGCAAAGAAGCATCCGCCAACGGAACTTCCCTTTCTTTCGCAAATTCTCGCAGAAACTTCACATAAGGTCGCGGATCTTCGTCGATTTCTTTTCCTGAAATAAACCCCATCCAATCAGGACGCACATAATGAGGGGTTAAAATGATCCATTCTATTCCGGCGGAACGGAAGTCATCATGACAACGAGAATAATTATTTTTCCATTCTTCAGGTGACAGACCTGCGTCATTAACAAATTCAGAGATTATCAAATCTGGTTTTTTTGCCAAAACTTGCTCACAATAATTATGGATGGAGCCTGATGGTTCCGAAAAATATGCAGTCATAGTTTTTCCACCCCATCCGACGGTTTGCAGTTCAACATTTGCCTGAGGGAAAAGTGAAGGCAACGCTTCAACGAATTGATTTTGCCAGCGGTCTTTTTCTGGCAAATAGGCGCCTTCAGTCACACTATCGCCCCACGCAAGAATTTTAACCTTTTTTCCAGCATCCAGCATTGACAGTGATTTATTTGGGATTGCCCATGAAAACTCATCCGGCCATGAAAATTCCGGCTCAAGGATTGGATAAATCATTTCGTCTGTCAGTTGCTCGCACTTACCACTATAAAAAATATTTATGAGACGCTCCTCTCCCTCTTGCATCACGGGAGCCTCAGGCGTTGCCAATGCATTTCTTCCCTGACGGACGCTCAAAGTATCAGAACGATCCCTAAACACGGAATCCATTCGTGATGGATAATAACGATAACTGATTTTTACTGCTTCGTTTTCGGCAATTCGTCCTTGTGGTAAACGCCCAATCAAACCCCATAAAGAATCAATCTCATAGTCTTGTTCTGCATTAAGAAGTTCTCCGGTTAGCGTTTCAACGCGAATAGACTCAGCAACAAAAGCACCTGTCAAACTGCATTCATAGGCAGCCACGCCTTTTAATGGAATGCCTTTAGCCCACGGACAAGCATTTTGATTAAATTCGGGAAGTTGCTCATATACTTCGTCAGTAACATCAACAGGAGAAGGAGGGCATAACGTCAGAATTGTATCTTCACATTGAAATAGCCAATCATGGTTTTGTAAAAGTTTTATCTTCATGCCATTATTTCCTACGATTTAGTCATGCTTTTTTGAATAACCGGTCTACCATCTTCAAAAATAATAGGAAGCCAGATATAGCGCCCATCAATAGCATTCTCCGGGCACCAACGATCACCCATATATAAAAAATTTCCATCCGTCAACGTTAGCACAAAAGAGCTTTGGCTTTCATATGTCGTATCTCCCCCCTGATCGATGGCTGGATTCCCTAATTCCCGCCACGGACCAAAAATAGATTCTGCAACGGCTGAACGAGCAGCATTGGGAGCCCAGCCAGTGCAACCGGAGCCGATGAAATAATATTTGCCATCGTGCTTAAATACGCAGGGAGCCTCCATCCAACGCTCCGGAAAAACGCGAGTCCAGCGTCCCGCACAATCTGTATAATCCTCGGTAAGCTCAGATATATGCAGGGTACTATTGACCTCTGAAGAATAAACCAAATACGCTTTTCCGTCATCATCTTGAAAAAGAGTCATGTCGCGCGATTGCTGTCCTTCGTAATAACCGACACCAACATAGTTCACCCCTTTTGCTTCTGGACATTCTGATCCGCCGAGTTGGGGAATTATCGCTTCTGCATCTGTAATACTTTCTGGATCATGAAAAAACTCCTGATCACCTAGTGGCCACACTTCTTTATCTGGTCGGAATTTTTTTACGAAATGGAAGGGACCTTCTGGGAAATCCGAGACAGCCACTCCACACATCGCTTGGTGATAAGTCCCGTCTCCATCTTCATAATGAAACCACATTACAAATTTTCCAGTTTTCTGACAGAAAATAACTTTGGGACGTTCGATGATGCAACCATCTAGAAGATCGGGGATCTTGTTTTCTCGGATATCCAGTGCTATCTCGCAATCATTCCATGCGTATAGATCGGTCGAACTATACACATGTACTCCAACATGAGCCAGATTGCCGGCCGTTCCTTCTGTTTTATGTTCTCCGTACCAATAGTATGTACCCCCATAATGAAGAATACATCCTCCATGTGCATTAACAGGTATACCGTATTGATCTAAGATGTTTTCACCATAATGCGCAATAACCGTCATCCTAAAATTCCTATCATGATTTAGATTGGTATAATGTGTCAAAATTTTATTGGCAGCAATAAAGACATATGTTTTTAAATATTATTTTCTATATAGTTAATTCGCCAATTCATCTTATATCTTCGCCTAATAAATTTTGCGATTACTTTTTAGTAATTTTGAAATTACTAAACGCCCCCTGCCAATATGAGTATAGCTGAACAGTCCAATCGGTTCCTCTCATATCAACAGTTTGCTCATGAATTTTTTTTCCATTTACTCGCGTTAATATGGAAATTTCTTTTTCTGCAACATCGGGAATAATCTCTACTGAAAATTCGAATGATTTTCCGTATTCCAAATCTCCAGTCTTCTGGTGCGCGCCAAAAGGAATCCAAACACGACAAGCAATATCACTTGCAAGAAGGATGCCAACCCAGCCGGTTTGTTTTTTGTTAGCTGGTGCATCCGCAATGTAATCTACGCTAATACAACAAGAGATATCTTTGGGGATTTTAACATTCAATGAACCAACCCAATTAATCAGCTTTTTATTATCAACATCAATTATCCCACCTACTCTTTTCCAATTCTTACTGACATACTCTTTATTGGAGAAATCATCTTGATAAATAATATTTCCTTCTTGTGACGATTGGTCGGTCGGCTTAGAGATATCTTGTTCCGCAGCAACGAGTCCCAATGCACCAAACATAGATGCCATGATTATAGCAAGTTTTAAATTTTTCATTACAATTCCTTTTCTAAAGTTTTAAATATACTTAAAGCAATAACAATAATGTTATTTCATCTTAATACGATAAACGTGCCGCGACCATTTATCAAAATTATCAATAAATTTCCCTTCCTTGATTTCGCATTGGCGGTCTTCAAACATAACATCTACTTGGCCTTCATATTCGTAGCTTGAAGGTAGTGTAAACGTGATTTGATTTGCTGGTGTGGAATCAATATTGCAGGTAACAAGGTAAAGATATCCGTTGTACTTTTTTGTTCGACACCTAAGATACTTCGATTCTCCTGTAGATGTTGCGTCTTCACATTCTTCTTCGCTGGTTAGAACATCATTCAGCACCGTTGTTTCTTTGGAAAGCTGAACACTAGCCTTCCAATTTCCCGGAGTCTGCGCCCAACCAAAGAAAAGTGAAATTCCTGTACAGCCAGAAGCTATTGCTCCATAACATTGAGCGATCTGCTCAGCATAGGATGGTTCTCGGTGATGAAGAGGCCAATTATTATCAACAAGGAAGAAATAACAGGGTGTCCCTTTTTCTTTTCCAATTTCCCACATTAAATCCGCCATATGGATTACAGAATAAACAGTTCTCTTTTCTCCATTGGTGAGATAATCATCAAGCATAAGGATATCGGTTTCCAAGTTCGCAAAATTATTAGGAATTCCAAGTACGGTGTTATTCATATGCATAGGGTGGTACGGAAAAAAACCTCTGTGCTTACGCAAATAAGCCAATGTCCACTCGGCTGTAACACACAACTCTGGCTCATCCAGAACCTGATAGGAAATAATATTTTTCCCGCCTACTCGAGTTATAACTTTTTCAAAGTCAGGATTTTTCATATCATGGTTTTTTATCCAAATCATAGAAGAAAGGTTCTTTTTATCAGCAGTGCTTAGAAATGCGTTTGCGCTTGTAATGGCTTTTTCGTTTTGGGGATCGAGAAGAAAATGCATGGAATTAAACCCATAACGGTCAAATATTTCCAACATTTTTACTGCAGTATCCGCCGTGAATATATGTGAATGATTGAAATCACCCAAGAACGGAGCAAACATGAACAGCGGTTTACCGTTAACAACAACAGAACGAGAAAAATGGTTGATTTGTGTTGCGTTTTCACGAAACTCTCGCTTAATAAGTGGTATTGCTGTTCGAGCTACTTTTCGCTCACCATCTATAATTGAAAGCTCTGCATCATATGTTCCAGGCTTAACATCTGAAAGAGGAAAATTTATAGTGAATTTTTCAGCAGCAGGAATTTTAACCTGCTTTCCCGCACACGTCAGCAAAGCCTGGTGTTTCTCTGCATTAGGTATGTTTACATTACAACGAAAAATAGCCTCAGGTTCATTCATGTAAAAAGAAAGACGCCCGAGCACGGAAACAGATTTTTCTTCCGCTGGTATAAGATTGCGGTTAAATAACAGTTTCCCGGCAGAGTCTCGAAAAGAAACTGCGATTTTCTTGGCTGAACCGTTTATTGGAGAAAGAACTTCTGCTTTGCCTTCTTCAGGCACCGCAATTTCCTTTTCGGCGATTACTTTTTTTCCTTCAGTCAAATTTATAGCTTTGATTTTGATGTCCTGTTTTATTCCGGTAGAATTCTTGACATCAAGACCAAGCTGCCTGTTTCCGGAAATATCAACGATCGTTACCTTATCCACTCCAATAGAATTGGCTCGAATAATCTCATCAGGAAATGAAACTCTAGCCCATGTATCAACCGACTTATACATAACTCGCGGGATTGACGGTAATGCAATATGCTCTTTGGCTACACTATCATTACGACACAAGTTAATCAGCCAATTAGCAGATAGGTTGATATCCGCGAAATTACCCATAGGAATAGTCACTAAGTAATCCACACTTCCATAGGTCTTGTTTTCAACAGCATTACAACGCCACTCAATATCACACGTGGGATCTTCACCAAGTCCATAAGCACGCTTATCTCCGGTTGCGTTTGCAGCAAAGTGCAAGAATTTTTTATCTGTTTCGGATGGCGCGAAAAAGAATTCCACGCCATGAGTAAACAAAGAAGGTTCCTTTTTATAGAACGCCAGTTCATCTCCGAAATTGCGGTAACCGACATATAAATTATCTTTATCGCATGCCAGAAAAACTTCTGTCTTATTTTTCGGGGTCTTATTGGTATAATGAAAATCATCAACCTTTGTTGCATACGATTTCCATGCATCCAAATCCACAGAAGGTTTAATTCCAGACGGTAATGCAGGGACAGCGAACGAGGGCGCTCGGGCATTTTTTGGCTCAGGCCCAAATTTTGTTTTATCAATCTCTGAAGGTCGGTACGGAGTAGCAAAGGTCTTTCCTGATTTAATGTCTTCTTCTGTCGGGGCTGTTGCAAGAATTTCGCATTGAACGTCGTCAACCCAAAGCGTCCCCCCATCTTTATTGAAGTCACTACGAACCAGTAACGAAGCTCCCGGCCATAAGTTGGGCTTCTGTAGCTTGGGAATCACCGTTTCATAGCGTTTCCATTCTTTTCCAACGTTGAATACTTGCGAATATTGTCCATAAGTATAGTTAAATTGTACTTTCATATCATCACGGTCTGATTTCATCCACAACGACATCACCCCAGGCTTCCCCTCAACCTTCCCGGTACTGTGAAATCCTATCTCATGTCTTAAAGCATATTTATTGACAACAAGCTTCAATGAGTAATTACCGCTGTGCTTTTCAAATTGATCTGCACTAACTGATGCGATATACTGGTCATAATCAAATTGCTTGCCAAGACTGAAATTCATGGTATAGAAAAAGCGTGTTACATAAAGAGGAAACCCATCCTGCAATTCCTCGAAAGAACTGTTGACAGTAAGATTCGGGGATTCATTATCCGATTTTTTTACAGATGAGAGGCAAAAATTATCAATTGTGATTTTTTCAACATCACCGGAGATTACAAGTTTGTTGTCTTTGCCCTTATCCGGAAGGTTTTGTCGAAATGAACCATACGTTTTCCCATTGATGAAATAAGTATATGTTGCGAGATCATTATCTACGGTTCGAGCTATTGAAATACGAACAGGTCTCCCCATCTCATATTCAGAAATTGGGGCGTAGTTTACGATGGATTTTCCGCCTATATCTTTTGCAATTAAAAAGGCTTTACCATTTGACTGAATTTGAAACCTGTATGAACCAATCATAATTCCGCCGTGCCCTAATTGTTGCTTTTTATTTCGGAGCGCGACATCACATTCCACATAAAATTCAAGAGGGAGGTCTATGCGAAGATTCGGTGTCCCACCCCTTATTACCATTTGGCCGTTCAAAGATTTGGCACCATTGGCAACCCAGTTTTCCGCAAATGTTGCTGGAGTGTCAAAGTTGTCAGTAAAAATCGGCATCCCAGGCTTCGGTGCTGCCAACAAATTGGAAATATTACAAAGAAAAAACACAATCGCAGTAAAAATAATTTTCGTCTGATTCCCCATTGGATTTCCTTTTGTCCTTTATTTAAAATATAGTAATTTCAGTTATTCCACATTTGTATCACTTCCATTGGCATATATCCTGCCGCAAATGGAATGGCTGTTGCACTTGAACGGACAATTGTTGCACCGCTTGAATAATCCATAAGCCCATATACGACATCAGGAGCAATTACACTCTCGGCTAAAATACTTTTTGCGTGTCCGTCGACAAATGAAACAGAAGATCTTTCTTCATGCCTGTTGCCAAGTAGATACGTAGAATGGGATATTATTGCGCCCCAAAAGCCATCATCATCGCTATCTCCGATTGCCGCTACTTTTGAGGGACGTTTTATTTGCTCTGGCCTAATGGTGGCAAACCATCCGCCAAGAACATCACTCTTACCATAAGCGATGGTTCCTTGATGTATATTCGCTCCTGCTGCCTCATACTGATAGGCAGGACAATTGAAATAGCCGGAATTTTTGTAGAATACTAGATTTGCGGCAGAGTCTCCGCTTATACTCTCATATACACGCTGATACCACCGAATTCCGGTTGTCGCATTCATGCGAGCCGGAAAATATCGATATGAATCGGCATAGAACATAAGTCCAGACATTATATTTTTAGTGTTGTTTAGACAACTCACAGAATGTGCGGCCTGTTTTGCCTTATTCAGGGCAGGAAGCAGAAGTGCCGACAATATGGATATGATTGCAATCACGACAAGCATTTCTACTAAAGTAAATTTTTGCTGTAATGAGCGCTTCCCGGTTATTGAACAACGTTGCTTCATCTCACTCTCCCACATCGTATTGTACAGAATAACAATCCACTAGTACTTTATCTTGCATCAAGCTCTCATGGGTTTATATAGAAGATCACGGCAGTTAACGGAGGCAATTCCACATTATCTTCAACAAACGGTCGACCTTCATATTCGGCTTGATGTTCTGCCATATACCGGCAATGCACTTTTTGATTTTTAGGCAGATAATTAACAAGAAACTCTGCACGCGCTCCGTCTGGCGCAACCCACGCAGAATGTAAACAGGAAGGAACCGATATGTCCTTTCCATTCACGCAAAGACAGTATTCTTCTGTTTTTATTCGAATTTTTGGCTTTTCCATACGGCCATATTGCAGAAACTTCCCAAACTCTATTCGAGTGCGATTCAGATTCCGAATAAGTGTAACGACCTGATCCTGATTTGGTTCCTCTATTTGCCAGAGAGCTCCCCAGCCCCAATGGATTTTTCCTTCCTCTTTTAAAACGATGGACAACAGATCTCCCGAAATAAATGAGTATGCCGTACGGTAAAGCAAATTCTCCGGACTTGCACTTGAGTCGATAACGTCCGTAATTCCGCATTGATTACCCATAAAGTTATTGCAGTATTCATGAAACACAAACTGGTATCCAGGAACCGGAATGCCGCGTCCCCAGTTCCAGTTTCCGCGCAGATCGTTGAAAGGAAGTTCTTTCAAATAGATGTCAGCTGCCGCTGCTTCACATCCGACAACCATATCACTGCCTTGGTTAAGCAGGTCTTCTGTCATTTCTGTTAACAGTGATTTCATGGCGACAGTTTGCCAACGCCCAGGAACGGCAGGATGGCTATGTTCACGCGAATAGCACGTATGATATGCACCTCCGAGATTCTGGTCGAAAAATTGAGCATAATCAATATCCACCGAAATCAACTTGGCAAGTTCTTCTTTCAAGGTGCGGCGACACCATTCCTCGGTCAGGCACATATCAAACCCAAGCCTTTGCGCCTGCGGCGCGCAACAGACGACGGCCTCAATCTCTCCTTTGGGACCGCGAATCATATGGCGGCGCAGATTCTCTTTATCACACTCTTCCTCTCTGGAATAATCGACGATACAGCTTTGTTGCGTCCATGCACTGCCGGAGCAGTAAACCCCGAGATAATTCCCCCTTGCGTGAAGTTCATCGCTGTATTGTTTGAGATTTTCTACACCCCCAAATGGAGGCCATACATACGGAGGTGCCCAAGGAGCTGTACCTTCCCAATGCATCAATAGTGCTAGAATCCTTGACTCAAAGAGCTTTTCATATTTCTCGACATTGGGCAGTCCATTGCAGTAAGGAAAGTACTCATTTCCTTCTGTCATTTTCCCTTTGTCATCACCAGACCCACGAACCGGATAAATCATAACAATGGGGGACTCTTTGACCATCTCAGGCAATTTCCCCCTTTCCGGAAGAGCCGGGTCTTCTTTAATCCAATCGCGATAAACGGAACAGGCATCCATCCAGTCGCCATCAAACATTCCCAACACATAATCAAAATCAGCGATATAATCTTCTCCGGTTCCACCACAAAATGTCTGAAGACTAAAACGGCAACTTCCATCTTTTTGGGGAGCATATTCAACAGCTTTTGTTCCGTGACTTCTATCATGTGCACCGAAATAAAGCACAGCGCCATTTTTTTGCCAAGCAATAAATTGCATTTGACAGACGCCTGGATAATATCCACCTTCGCTATAAGCAAGTCCTTCCGTCCGACCAAGAAACCCTAAAACGTGATACCTGCTCCATGGTGATTTTTCACGTTCTTGAGGATCATCAATTAGAACACCTTCCGCGTGCGGCCAAAAAATCTCGCCACCAGAAGGGATTGTAATTTGTGGAACATCAATCCACTCCAGCAGTATTCCAGATGGAATATTTCGGACTTCTGGACGAAAATTGAAAAAAGACTTTTCAACAGAAATGTAAATTGTAATCGATAAGTCGGGGTAGCGAGAACACTCAGAATACATAAACGAAAACATATCCCCATTCTGGCTAAAGTGGAAGTTAAAATCTAGACTGGTCAACGTCACCAAATCACCTGCGGCATTTCGCATACCTATTGCAACAAGAGGAAACCCAGAAAGCGGAATTTGTATCCCTTGATACTCAATGCTTTCGAGACCACCGTGTTCTAACGATAGGGTTAATTGCGCATTCTGTGTTTTCAACTGATATGTGTGTTCCATATTCTTCCACCTTGCTTTATCGCTAATTTTTCTTTGCTAATAATTCGCACGCTCGCCAAAATTGAATAGCCAATTCGAATCCAGTTTCCTTATCCAGCCCTGGCCAGCCTCCCGACTCAAAATTAATCGTATTATCATAGCCAGCCTTCCACAAACCTTGAATTATGTCAATCCATGGAATAGTTCCGAATCCCGGAGGCATATGCTCGTCAAAAACACTGCGATTGTCATGCAAATGAGTAGTGAGCAAGCGATCCTGAAGAATATCAAGACAATTTAAAACTGAAGCGGACTTATAATGCGCGTGACCTGAATCAAAGCAGAATCCAATATTCGGTGATTTGACCTCATCAAGCAGATCACGTAGCAATGTGATATCCGCCGCAAAAAGCTCTACATTTTCAAGGGCGATTTTTACCCCCAGCTTTCCGGCAATTTCTCCGGCAGTATCGAGATTGGCGGCGCAGGTTTTTAGGATTTCCTGCCTTCCATATTTGCGAATCTGCTCAGAAAAATATTCGGTATATTCCTCCACTGTAGACAAGTGAAGATCTACCTGTCCAGGATGTATCACCAACACTGGCGCATTCATATTCGCAGTATAATGGATTGAGCGAATTAACTTCTCTATAACACGATCCTGACTTTCACCTTGCGGCGCATACATCGCCGACAATCCGTGATGCTGTGCCGGACGCATCCCCATAGAATCAAGTAGCCCCCCGAGACGCTTGGTTTCCTCCATCATATCAAAGTCAGCTTCCTCGACAGTAACATAGCCTGTAACCATCAATTCGTTAACTCCGAGTTGCTTCAAGGTTCTACAGGTTGGCAAGAAGCATTCGTCGGAGCATCGGGTGACCACCTTGCCATCCCAACTTACTGTATTTATTGGGTATGACAGATTATAATGCTCCATTTATTTAGCTCCTATTCATATTAATTTTCGTTATTACATGAAAGAAGTATAACACACAAGCTTATGCTCAACAATAGACATAAAAGACTGTTTTGTGCACATTATGGACTTTTCTAGTCGCGAATTTTAACCCGTCCTAAAAACGCACTTATATATTTTATTATGTAATTATCGATAAAATAAGATTAGCGGCATTTCATATAAATATTATGAAACGCAACGGTGGATAAGCAAAATGAAAAACACATACATTAGCAACATTGTAAGGAATAATAAAAGAAAAGAGTGATAACCTATCTTACGATAACAAATTGCGCACTTAAAAGCTCAGAAGCAATTAAAAATTTCAGAAAAGAAAGGTCTCTCCTATGATTATTGTCATGCCGCTTTGAATCGCTTTTGGGCTTCCAAAATTTTTTTTTTGACAAACAGGAGCAAGATTTCGGTTTAGTATAATTCCAAATCAACTGTATCAATCGGACACTCAGGCCACGAATTAACAATGGCATTTAAGCATTTCGGGTGACGGATTTGAACGGACAGCTTTCCGTCATTGAATTTCCAGGAAATATGAATTTTACCATATGGAGTCGGAACATCTCCCTCTGCATGCGTCAATCCTGCGTAATAAGGTTTGATTTCGAATGTCAGGAATCCAGGCTCTAGCGGACGTACACCTAAAATTCGGCTTCCACAAAAATATGGCATCGCGCTGCTCCAGGCATGGCAGAGACTTGCTGCACCATCAAAGTCTGCCTCTCCATTACATGTCTCCCAAAGAGATGTTGCTCCTGAGAAAACAATTGGCTCAAAAGTGCTATTCATATATCCGGTTAGGAATCTTCTGCCATCGACACCACATTCCATCAAACCATTGATTTGATAGAAAAGTGCACTTAGGCTGACTGGGCATAGCTCCTTTTGCTGCAACGCACGCAAAACAGGCTCTTTCTTTTCTTCCGGCACTATTCCTTCGGAAAGCATTATCACTTGGATGTGTTCGTAATATTCCTTTTTACTTCCCGGATAATCCGCTTTATAGATAGAAGCATCTTGATCCCAAAAAAGCTGATCTATGACATTTTTCAACTGCTCTGCTTTTTGGAGAAGAAATGTTGAACGTTTCTTATTTCCGTGCACCTCATGAAGTTTGGCCGCTGAAGCCAACGCCTCATGAAAATAGATATTGTATGGTGCCCGCAAATAACTATATCCTTGAAGTTCACCGTTCCATTCGCAGAAATTCCAAATATAGTCACTTGCTCCAGGATGATACAATCCACCGACAGTCAAATCTTTCTCTACCAACGCTCGATCCAGAATGTGATCTATCTGCTCTTGCCAGCGTTCAAATAATGTCGACGAGCCACTAAATAGTTGATACTCCCACAGAGCTGTTATCCAAACCATGGTGAAAATTGGAATCGTTATTTCAGGTAAACCAGGAGCGGTCAAGGCAAGATACCTGTCACCATCAAATGATTTACCGAGAAGATTCAGAGAGGATGCTGCAAAATCATAATTCCCCCAGACATAGTAGCCATAAAGCATTTGATTTCTTGCGTCGTAGGCATAAAGAGCTTGCTCCCGCCAGGGACAATCTTCATAGTGCTCGTGCATACATAGCTTTAGTGTGTCAATAGAAACCTCATTTATCTTCGCTAGCAAACGGTCTTCGGTATGGAATCTGGCTGCATCGGGTAGCGGCAACTCTAAAGGGAGTACCCCCACATATTCAAGTACTATTTCGCCTGCATCACAACCAGTGAAATGCAGCTCCAAATACCTGCATCCAATTCGTCGGTGGACAAAAAGGAATTCATTTCGCCCTTCACTGCAGATATAGCGGTCCGCAAAATTACGCCCCCCAATAGCAGCCCTTACCCGCCCATCTGTAAGGTGCTCTCCATGAGCAATATCGATTACAGTTCCCTCTGGAGCAGAAAGCCTGAAATAAAGATAGCCAACCATCTCCCTCCCAAGATCCGTTATGATGTAAAAACCGTTTGCTTCCGGAAAGTCAGAAAGCGGGCGGAATCGGTATGGTTCTTTGTTTTCGGGTAAAAGAACACGTTTAGGAGTAGATAAACATTCCTCCAGTGGAATCGCCTTTTTATTAAGCAGTATTTCTTCCTCAATGCGAGGTGAAAGATAATCATGACTGAGGCTTAAGGCAAATGTAGCCTCCTCAGTAACTCTACGCAAAAGACCTACTTGAGAAATAGCACAGCTTGGGATTGTTGTTTGTATCAATTGAGGCACATCCCGTTCAGCCACTGCGACGTTAGAGAAAATGGAAGCGTCGTATTCAAATGCATTTCTCCACCCGGAGTCATCGAATTCCGGATCAATCCAAGCAATTTCCCTTTGAGCATCATAACAAAAAACATAGCCAAGCTGCTCGGTAACTTTGCAGGATAAACCGGAGTGATAAGCCCTGCTATCCGCCCATCGCCAAGAGGTATCAGTTTTCTCGTAAACGCTGGATTCAGCAGATATAACTGCGCGTAAAAACGGCGTTCCTGCCTGAATTGTTGAAAAATTTGTCCCGATATAATGAATTTCGACGGCGATGAGATTTTTTCCAGGATGCAGATATTGAGTAATATCGCTACTTGAGAAGGTAATAGAATCAGGATAATCGGCAAGCTGTTGAATTTGGCAGCGTCGACCATTAACGAATAGAGCGTATGTTGAATTAGCAGAAATTTTAATCAGGACAGGGCTGCAATCTTGTACCCACATGAATTCTTTCCGAAAAAGCCGATATAGATCTTTCCCTGAATCCGTAAGGTTTGTCCAGATCCAAGATGCTGCCTTAAAATCGTTCATTTAATTTTCCTTTTTATGCGATCGGACTTCAGCTGGCGTGCAGTTCAAATGTTTGCGAAAGCCTCTCCACATATGGCTGTAATTGTAAAAACCACTCTTGATTGCAACTTCATCCAGAGAGAATGCCATGTTCTCCAAGAGCTTTACGGCGAGTTCGACACGGAGCTTCTGGAGATATTGCATGGGACCAATCCCAAATGATGCTTTAAATTTCCGCAGTAATGTTCGCTGACACATCCCTGAGGCTTTAGCAAAATCTGCAATTGTAACCGTGCTGTCATGACAACTTCCCCTCATCATTCCGATTACTTTACTCAGACTCCAATTACTGTCAATGACCTTCTCTTCTTTAGCATAACGCGACAGTAGGGTTGCAATTGCGGTAAAGTAGGAGATGATCATTATCTGGAATCCGGATCGATGCCTTCGGTTTTCTTGTTGTATATTCTGAATCAGAGCCAGAATTAGCTCAATTTGTTTTGGAGGAACCCTTCCGGAAAAGCCACTGTAACCAGCCTGAATATCTTCTTTTTCTGGATAAAGCTGATGCAGAAAAAAAGACTTCCTTTGTATTAGAATTGGTATCGGAATTGATGAATCATATAAGATGTTATAACAAAGAGTCGTCGGAGTAATACCTGAGTAATAGTGCTCCATTTCAGGATGAATCAAAAGGAAGCTCCCTTTTTTGAGTTTTTCCGTAATGCCATTACAATGATGTGAAAGAGTGCCATCGGCCAGAAAAACTATTTCCGAAAAACCATGGGAGTGAATAGATGTTACAGTTTGCCCATCATTATTTTTCATCGTCATCTCTGTTACCGATATAGGAAAAAACGATTCGTCAAAATAAGTTTTAAAATTTAATTTCTTCATGAGAAAAGTCCATAATGTTCAAATATAAAAATCAGATTTTAGGATTGTGCTTTGATTACGAGTTAAATACTCTTAATCCTAGAATGCCGTAAGATAAAAACAGCAAATATTAGAAATAATTGATAACGTAGCAACTCTAATTTCCCTTTCAGTAATTTTATCCTACAACAGCATATAGCCATTTGCAAAATAATTGATTCAACTATTCATTGTAATAATATTGCAATTTATGATTTCAGCGTCCTGTACTTCGATTTTTCAAAACGCCACCACCATCAATGTCTATATTATATATCTTTTTGTCTATTACATCTATTGTTATTTAAGAATGATGTGTTATATATTAAATATAAATTTATTTCTCTAATGACAAACAAGAGATAATGATCTTTACGAAAAAGCAAGTGCAATTGCCTGATTCACTTATTGACAAGAAAGAAACAACACTTATGAACGAGATCAGTTTTGATATACCAGATTGCAATAACTTTCTTGTGGACATTGATGGCACTCTTACCTCGTACAAATCATCAGTGACGCACGATAAACTTCTTCACGGTAATTTTCTATTTCCAGTCATTCGAGACATGATGCTAGAGCGAGGCTGGAAACAGTCCGACGCAGAGTCGGCAATTCTTGAACTGACAGAAAAGGTTGTTTATTGGGATTATACAGATTTTCTTGCTGAATTTCATCTTCCTGCTGACGAGGCATTTCGCCGTATGTACGACTGGCATATGGAAAACCTTATCCCATGTGAAGATGGTGTGGAGTTGGTCAAAACACTACACCTGGCTGGTAAGAGGCTTTTTATTATGAGCAACAATCCTTACATGGGGTGTGTACTCAAATTACAGGCCGCTGGTTTGGCAGATGATGATTTTTCTACACCATATTTCAAGCGCATTTTTGGGACAAACATTTTGCGTGGCTGTAAATGTGTAATAGACGTCTGGTTGCGCGTGCTGGCAAACATTCCAGTAGCCCCTTCGGAAATATGCGTGATCGGGGATAATCCGAAAGAAGACCGAGATTTGCCCCGTGCCTGTGGCATTGGACATCATATTCTTTTAGAACGAGAAACCATCCAGCACGGGGTGGAAAACACGGGGAAAACAATATGACATTAATTGACTGGCTAATCGTAATCATTCCGATGATATTTGTCATTGGACTCGCGCTATACACAACCAAATACGTTAAAGGAGTAGTCGACTTTCTGTCAGCGGGACGTCTTTGCGGGAGATATGTACTGCTGGCTGGAGACATGGCAAACGGAATTTCCATTCTCTCTATCGTGATGTATTGTGAACAGCAATACAAAACCGGCTATGCCGTTGGCATTTGGGGGGCGATAATGATTCCGATCACCCTGACATTGGCTCTGTTTGGCTATTGCATATACCGCTTTCGTGAAACAAAAGCACAGTCATTTGGGCAATTTCTTGAAATGCGATATGGCAGTAAGCCTCTGCGTGTTTTCGCCTCGACTTTGCGTACTACGGCAGAACTGATGGCGCATGCGATTATGCCGGCAATTGCCGGGCGTTTTTTTCTTTACTTTCTCGGATTCCCGCAATACATCACGGTACTTGGACATCAGGTCTCGGTCTTTGTCTTGCTCATGACGATCTGTGTATCCATAGCAATCTTTATCATTTGTTGCGGTGGGACAATGAGCATTGTCATCACCGATGCGATTCAGGGGATGGTCTGCCTGCCGCTGATTGTATTTTTCTCCGGTTATCTTCTCTGGAAATTTAACTGGAGCACAGAGATTGCCCCGATATTAATGGATCGCTCTGAGGGAGAAAGTTTCCTGAATCCTTATGATGTCTTGCGATTACGGGACTTTAATCTGCTTACTTTGGTTTTAGGCGCAGCAACAACTTTCTTGCATGCAGCTTCCTGGATTGGTGGTGGTGCGCAGGGAGCAGCAACCAGCCCGCATGAACAGAAAATGGCTTCCATAATGGGACGCTGGAGGGGATTTTTCTCTCCTTTGCTTTACCTGATTATTTCCATTGCAGTCTTGGTCTTTCTCAATCACGAACATTTTTCATCTGAGGCAAAGCAGGTTCGGACAGAATTATCTGCTCGCGTCGCTTGTGATATTGTAAAAGATAAAGACCTTCAGAAGAAACTGATTACAAATATTGAAGCGATTCCAGAGCAGAAACATAGGATAGGGGTTGATGCTCCACTGTCGGATAAGAGTAATCTGGATACAGTTTATATTGATACTGCCCGTACAACATTCGAAGAGGCGGGTCTGGAAGATAGCGCCTATCTGACGCAACAGTTTCGGACTATTTATCATCAGACGATGATGTCTGTGACGGTGCGAAAACTGATGGGGCCGGGTATGATGGGGCTATTTTGTCTGCTTGCTATCTTGGCGATGATTTCCACTGATGACTCGTTTATATTTAGTTCGGTACTGACGATTGTGCAGGATACGATTCTTCCATTCTTTAAAAAAGCGCCTTCTCCGAGGCTGCATATCTGGATGTTCCGAATTGTTGCAATCTTTGTTGGGTTATTGTTTTTGTTCTGCTCCTGCTACATGGCGCAATTGGATTACATAAATCTTTTTGTCACTATTGTTCTCTCCACCTGGCTTGGCGGTTGCGGGCCGATGATGATCTTTGGCCTGTACGGAAAATTTGGTAGCAAGCAGGGTGCCTGGGCTTCTTTGCTGTCAGGTATGTTTCTTTCGCTCTTGGCGATCTTTATGCAACGAAACTGGGCCAACATGATCTATCCTTATCTGGAAGATCGAAATTGGGTTGAACCAATCGGGTCATTACTTACCATGATCTCAAAACCAATGAATCCGCTTATTGTCTGGGAAATGAACCCGGAGAAATTTCCGATCAACAGCTTTGAATCATATCTGTTTACGATGATTTTCACTCTAATTGTGTATGTTGTTGTTTCGCACTTCACACGCCACCATGCATTCAATCTTGACCGTATGCTTCACCGCGGAGAATACAATATCGATGGAACTGTGAAAGCCAAAATAGACTGGCGTTGGAGCAATATCATCCATCTGATAGCCGGAATTACTGACGAGCATACACGTGGCGACAAAGTTATATCATACAGTCTGGTGATCTATACCTACGTGTATCATTTCGGTATCTGTTTCCTGATGATGGTAGTCTGGAATACTGTATCACCATGGCCGCTTGAATGGTGGGGAAAATACTTCCTTCTGACACAAATCATAGTCCCTGCTGTAGCGGTCGCAATCACCAGTATTTGGTTTAGTATCGGGGGAGTGTTCGGGATTATCCAGCTGTTTCGCAATCTGCAGAACCGGGTGGTCGATCCTCTTGATAATGGAATGGTTGAAGATGGCGTATCACTTGCTGACGAGGCAAAGTTCCATCAAGTGGATGAAAAACTACATATAAGTGACGAGGAAAAGTAATGGACAAAAGTTTTTATCAGGACAAAATTCGCGGCTGCTGGTTTGGGAAATCATTGGCCGGTACGATTGGAATGCCATTTGAAGGCGTACCGTTCCCTGTTAACCTGACAGAGGATCAGATCAACTTACAGGATGTCCCCAACGATGATCTGGAGCTTCAATTGGTTTGGATGGATGCGTTGAAAACGCATGGCGTTGAACTTACGTGTGAGAAACTTGCAGATACCTGGCTGAATAAAATCCAGCATGGCTGTGACGAATATAGTCTTGCACTGCATAATATGGCGCACGGGATCATGCCGCCAGCCAGCGGCTGGAAAAACAACTTCTTCGCGGATGGCATGGGAGCAACTATACGTTCGGAAATATGGGCGTTGTTGTTTCCTGAACGTCCTGATGCAGCGGCATATTTTGCACAACAGGACGCAGAAGTCGATCACTGGGGCGATGGTGTGCGTGGAGAAATCTTTATGGCAATGGCAGAGGCGCATGCGTGTGTCCATTCTGATATTGAAGCAGCCCTGCGATTTGCCTGGATAAAAACCGATAGCTCAAGTCGTCTTTACCGGACGCTGGAAAAGGTCTTTGAACAGTATGATGCAGGAGTTAGCGATACGGAAGCTCGTGATTTCTTGCTTCTCACCGAGCAGCGTAATTCTAATTTCACCGACTGTGTTATGAATATGGCATTCATTGTGCATGCGCTACTGCGGGGCAATGGAGATTTTCTCAAGACAACGTTGATGACTATTTCTTTTGGCCGTGATACCGACTGTACGGCAGCCAGCTGCGGCGCTTTTATAGGGATTGCCAAGGGGATGGAAGTATTTCCACAAAAGTGGCTTGGAATGGTGAAAAACGAGCTCTGCCTAAGCCCGTTCGTTACAGCGATTCCTGGCGTGCCGCTAACGTTGGATGAACTCGTTGAGCAAACAATTCAACTGCATGATGAACTTGCTCCAAAATTACAGACATCTGAATATCCGGCCTATATTCCTTACTGTCCGACTGAAGATCTGCCGTCTCCAGATTACTCGCAATGGCTGATCGTTGACGATACGAAGTGCAATCTTGCAGAAGTCGAAACATATCTTCGAAAACACGGGAAGTGCCCGGAAGAACTGAAAGAGAATCTAGTTTCATTCGACACCCTGTTTATGGATCTATCAGAATACGCTGATGGCTATAATACTTTGCATTTGTATTCTTTCCTGACGGTGAATAACCAGAACGTCAAGCCTGATGAAATTGTACTATCGGCAACAGCGGATGTTGGACAACGGCTTTGGCTGGATGACCAGCGGTTGATGAATCATCATTCACGACAGAAGATGCTTCCATCTTTTCATCGTGCTGAAGGTGGTGCGGCGTTTAGACTGCCACTTACAGCAGGTAAAACTCATCTGATGCATTGGGAACTGTTTTGTTGCCATGCACCGATGAAGGCTTGCCTGATGTTTGGTAATCTTCATAACGATCATCTTGACGGATTTGATTTCAGAATTTCCTAATATAAAGGATTTGCAATATGAGCACCTTCGACGAACAAAAAACAACAGTTATTGATTTTATAACAAATACATTTCCCGACACGATGAAAGAACCGTGCGGTTGTTTGAAGCATCCATACGTCTCTCCCGGTGGCCCCTATGCTCAAACCCTATGGGATTGGGATTCATATTGGACACTGCTTGCTATTTTCAATATCTCAGAACAGCAGGGCGACAGTGAAGCCATTAAGAAGCTGGCTCCATACGCCCGAGGAACTTTTTTCAATTTTCTGGATCACCAAGGATCCGACGGTGCTTTGCCGATTCTTATTCAACCAGATGACTCTGACCCATTTGATTGCTTGATATCATCTGACAACAATATGGCAAAACCATTTATCGCTCAAATGGGATTATTGCTTTTAAAACACTCCCTGCTGAAATTCGAGGATTTAAATGAAAACATCTACCGATTGCGATCGTTTCATCAATGTTATGAAAAACGTTACCTACATTCTGAAACAGGATTGATGTTCTGGGCTAAAGATTGGGGGCTAGGCGTAGATGACGACCCGGCGGCTTGGGGACGCCCAGAAAAATCCTGTGCGACCGTCTTTCTGAATATTTTTCTCTACAGGGATTATCAAGCCGCAGCAGAACTATCAGAGTTCTGCGGACGTACAGATTACGCAAAGGAATATCACGAAAAAGCAAATAGAATTGCGGACTCATTACAAAAGTATTGCTGGGACAATCGTGAAAAATCATTCTTCTCTATTGATGTGCAATGCAAAACCAATATTTCACAACATCGGCTCTGGGGCTCACTGAACTTCAAGCTGGATACTTTCTGGAATTGCCTGAAATTGAAAATCCTTTCATGGAGTTGTATCCTGCCATTTTGGGCTGGCATCGGCACAGAAGAACAATTTGATGCGTTTGTCAAGGAGAATCTGGTTGAAGATCGCCTTTGGAGTGACTTCGGAGTTCGTTCTCTATCCAAGGATGAGTCAATGTATGCGCCCGAGGTATCTCGCGGCAACCCAAGCAATTGGCTGGGGCCGATCTGGATTGTCGCCAATTATATTGTCTGGGATACTTTGAAACAACGCGGATATACTTCCAAAGCTAATGAATTGGCGAAAAATATTGTTGCTCTCCTAGCGTCTGACTTGAAAACCAACGGAATGTTTCACGAATACTATTCCCCTGAAAGTGGACGAGGGGTCTGTGGTGAAAATTTCATGAGCTGGAATGCGCTTGCGGGGTTGTTTGATCAGATCTGCCTTGATGAGAATTAAGGATGAATAGCCCTCAGCAGTGCAAAGTCACAACCCATGGCTCACATCAACTGGAGCTGATGGTAAAGTATCCTGTCTCGGATCATGTGGAGACAGACCGGTATGACCTTGACGTCTATTTCTTCACACCGTGCCATTTGAGCGTGACCGAAGAGACCTATCCGGCGAAACAATTTCTGCAGGATTTCAAATCCTATGTTAGAACTTTGCCAGCACCATTATCTCTTGCGAACCTCGCCAACCCCGACTGCGCATGCAGTCCGCTGACCCGCATTCTTAAAACACTTAATGATGCCGAACTAGGACGTGAACTTCCGGTTGAGTTGATTTTGTATGAACTGCGTATGCTTGTCAATATGCATCATGAAGAGCTGAAAGGACTGCGCCAGATTCTTGTTGAACTCTTCAAGTCAAACACCCCAAATAACAATATTATTGCCCGAATACGCCAGATCGATTCTGATCATGATCTGTTTATGGAAGCTTATCGGAAACTGCATATTCATTTCGCTGACACGCGAATTCCCGAAACGCTACGCACCGCATTGCAGTGGGCCGATGAAGCGATTAGCGTCAAGACTGGACGTGAGTGCCATAAACTGCGCCTGCTTTGTGAACATCGGGCTGAACTGTCGGAGTTGACCACAGAGCTGATTGAGAGGTGTGAGAAAGAACAGAACTATCGCGCATCACGCCATTTTGAGACAGTGATTGATCCACAGAATCCCGTAACTGGCGAAGTCTTCCTATACCGGGAAAGTATGTTGAAAAAATGGGCGCAGGGAGCAACGTATATGTCGGTAGAGCGTTCTCGTACTGATGCCCGTATAGGTCACATCCTTGCTGGTTTTGCTGCGGCGCTCGCAATGCTGTTTGCGGTAGGGACAATGTTTCTGGCCGAATGTCTGTTTGTTAGTTATAGTCTGCCATGGGCGGTACTTATCGTCGTGTCATATATGTTTAAGGATCGGATCAAGGAAATCGTTCGCGGTATTTTGCTTCAGTTGCAACCGAAGCTGATTGCAGATGATATTTCCGCACTTGCCGATCCTTTAACCAAGAAACACATTGGTCGCTCAAGTTCACGGGTACGATTCTACGATGCCAAAAGCGTACCGGTATTTGCAAGAAGGCTGCGTGAGACAATCTCTAATCCGTTCCGCAGTATTCTACCAGCAGAGTCGGTTCTACACTTCCACAACAGCTTAAAACTAAATAACCAAAGCCTTTTGTCCAGTCATTTGAGATTAGATGGTATCAGTTCAATCTTCCGGTTGCGGATGGATTCATGGCTCAAGCAAATGGATGATCCTATCAACAGGATTAATTTTATTGATGACAATTTACCTTCAGTATTACAGGCTAATCGTGTCTATCACATCAATATGGTGGTTCGCTTCTGTCGAAACAATGAGGAGTCAACCGCCCATGTTTTCCGCGTCCGAATGATCATCAACCGTAATGGTATCCTGCGGATTGAATAATGAAAACCAATTTAACAATTAACCAAGGAATATAATTGAATCTTAACATCCACAATAGAGGAAATCAATTGAATAAAAATTGTACTTTGTCAACACTAATTCTAATGATATTACCATCTTTAATCTGCAATATACAAGGTGCTGAAAAAACAGAGTATAAAACAAAATCTTTTAAAGATATTTCATACATCAATGAACCGACAACCGATGAGTATCGAAAGAAAATGTCCAAACTAGACTTGTATCTGCCTGAGAGAACCAAAGGGTTTCCTACGCTCGTCTATTTTCATGGCGGCGGCCTCAATAGCGGAAGTCGCGGAGGTCCTATATGGCTAGTGAAAAATGGCGTCGCTGTGGTTGCAGTAGAATACCGACTTTATCCGAAGTGTAAACACCCGGAATATATTGAAGACTGTGCAGCGGCAACTGCGTGGGTATTCAAGAATATTGCAAAATATGGGGGCAATACTGACAGAATTTTTATCGGAGGATATTCTGCTGGAGGTTACCTTACTGCAATGCTTGCAATGGATAAGAAATATCTTCAGGCAGAGGGTGTCGATGCGGACAATTTGGCTGGTGCACTTTTTCAGAGCGCACAAATGATTACGCACGCCGCAGTTCGCAAGAAACTTGGTTACAGCACCAAACAAGGGGTGTGTGACGAAAATTCGCCCATGTATCACATTCGTCAGACGCCATTTCCGGTTATTCTACAATGTGGAAATGATGATTACCCTTCCAGGCAACAAGAAAACAAACTTTTTGAATCCATGATGATTCGCTACGCAGAGCAATCACGTGATAAGGTTGAATATTGTGAATATACTGGAACCCATGGTTCCTTGCCGAAGAATGAGTATTTCAAGAAGGATACGGAATGGTTTATTCTTAAAAATGCAGGACTGTCTTGCCCGAAACGCCAAAAAGAGCCGGCCAAAAAGCCTGGAGTTGCTGTTCGAAAATATAATGGCAATTTTTATGTCAGTGTTGCCGGAGTAGAGAACGGCGAAATCAGCTTGAATGATAAAATAATTTCGCCTGAAAAGAATTCAAATTACAAGCTGTCCCGATTGCCAAATGAGAAATCACTAAGGGTTGTTGATGATATTCCGATAACCATTGTCCCGGAAGTCGCTGAATATGTGCTGAAAGACGGTGTAGGAAATTCATTGTCTTTTGATAATGGGGTAAGGATTTGGAAAGATAAGGGCATTCTTCAGATTAAGGTGGACAAAAAAATATCAAAGATCAAAACTCCTGTTGATGGGCAATACTATACAGGAGATGGGGTTGAGATATTTGTTGATCGTACACCACTGAAAAATATAACAGAAAATATGAACCGCTCCGTAACTCCGGGTATTGAGGTGAGGCAGTATCTTTTTACAGTAAAGCCGGATTCAAAAGGAAAATCAATGAAAGTATTGAACCATTCTCAACATGGCTGTGATATTACAGAAAAATCTAAAGCGGAGCTAAAATCAAAGACAACAGATACTGGATATACTTTGCATATAAAAATTCCCCTTAGCGAAGTTTCACCCTTAAGTGGAGAAGGGGTAATTGGGTTTAATGTGCAAGTAAATCAGTATGACTCTGGAAAGCAAGAGCAATTTTCAATATGCAACTCAACTGCTCCTTCATATAAAACACGACTGCATTATCCGTTGTTTAAAATTACTCATGATAATTTTTAAGCCTTTTTGTTAAATTCGACAATTACTTCTTATTCCATTAAAAAGAAAAATAATCGTGAGTGTAG
>QKAV01000214.1 GCA_003247185.1 Crocinitomicaceae bacterium | reverse complement strand
CAGTCGTGCGATTAATACGCTTCATGAAACGGTACTGAAAGCTATCGGAGTAGACGAAACCGTACACCCGGAAGAAGAAACAGCTGAACGTTGGTCGAAAAAACTGTGTTTGAGTGGTGTTGTGGATTCCTTCGAGTTGGGTGATGAATTTTCTATTGTTGAAGTGAACGTACCGGAAGAACTGGTTGGTAAAAAAATCAAAGAAGTAAGCTTTAGAAAAAATTACAATCTTCTGGTTCTCACAACCATGAAAAAATCCGAAGAAAAAAGTACGGTTGGAATCAGCCAGAAAGTGATCAGAGTTCAAGGGGTGGCCTCACCTGAATTACTTCTTGAAAAGGATGATATTATGGTTGTTTACGGTGCAAATAAGGATATCAGTAAATTATTGAGGAGTTAATATCTCTTTCCCGATAATATAGACTCCCATTATCAGCACAAACCAACCAAAGGCTTTTTTCAATTTCGCCCCATCGACGAATTTGTTCAGGTAAATTCCAACAAATATCCCGATAACCGAAACGGCAGTAAATGATAAGAGGAAGGTCCAATCGATTACACGATCCTGTACATCACCAATAAATCCGATCAACGACTTCACAGCTATGATCAGCAATGATGTTGCAACGGCGCGTTTCATCGGAATCTTGGCTAACAAAACCAGTGCGGGAATGATGAGGAATCCACCACCTGCACCAACAATTCCGGTTAATACCCCAACAACAATTCCTTCCAGAATAATCATCGGATAATTATAGGTAGCATGATCTGCTTCCTGATGATTATCCTTTCTTCCCCTGATCATCGAAATGGATGCTAACAGCATAATAATTGCGAAAAAGACCATAATCGCCACCGATTTCGTTACCATGAAATCACCAACGGAAAAAAGCTCATCCGGAATGGCAGGAACCAGGTATCTGCGTGTTAAATAGACCGCAAACAAAGCGGGCGTGGCAAAAACGATTCCCGTGCGAAAATCCACCATGCCTTTCTGTGCATTGCGGACAGCTCCGACAAGAGATGATGTACCGACAACAAACAGCGAATATGCCGTAGCTGTTACAGGATCTTCTCCCAGAATATATACCAGAATAGGTACCGTTAAAATCGATCCTCCTCCTCCGATCAACCCAAGTACAACCCCAATTAATAACGCTCCTGCATAGCCCAATATCTCAATCATCATTTCAGTTCTTTGGGCAAAGTACGCCTATGCAGGCTAATTATGACGCAACGTAAGTTACACAGCTCGCTCGCTATTCAAACCTAAGTTCTCCTCTGTCACGCAAGGATTTCAAAGCAGACAGCAGCTTTTCAAAATCTTCAGATTCATTAAAAACCTGATGCGAAAACCTGATAAAATAACGGTCTTCATTCTTCGCCAGCGGAATTTCAATTTTAAACTCCGAGAAGATTTTTTGCTGGATATCAAGTGGATTTTTTGGCTGAACCGGAATACTGAAAAGTTGTCCCAACCATTCTTTTGTAAGCGGACTAATGGGAGTAAATTGGAGCTCTTCCCGGAATTGATTGGCGCGTTCTACAGTAGCTGTTCGTTGTTCGTCCGCTCTCTTTCTCCAATCATGTTCCTCCATAAATTCAATACACTTCGGAACGGTCAAAAATGCTGAAAAATCACGTGTTCCGTTGGTTTGATGATAATCCAGGAATTGCGAATGGGAAGGAAAATCACTTTCATAACCCCAACTAATCACCAGTGGATCAACCCATTGTTGCTGTCCCTTTTTTACATGTAGAAATGATGCGCCTTTTGGTGCCATCATCCACTTGTGACACGCACCTGTATAGATATCCGCATCCAGTTCTGTCAAATCCAGCGGAAGATGTCCCGGAACATGAGCCCCGTCAACGATGGTTAACAGACCTCGTTTATTCGCTTCATCAACAATTTCCTTTACAGGCAGAATTATACCGGTTGCACTTGTGATGTGAGAAATAAAGATCACTTTTGTGTTCTCCGTATACCCTTTCCAGAAATCACTTAAAAAGGTTTCTTTATCGGCGATCGGTAAGGTTATTTCAGAACGTACATACCTCGCTCCTGCTTTATTGCAATAGTAATTCCAGGTGCGGTCCATGGCTCCATATTCCAAATTTGTGGAAAGAATTTCATCCCCGGACTTTAACTCCAAAGAACGAATCACCGTGTTCATGGCATAGGAAGGATTGGTCATATACACCACATCATCCGGATCGCAATTCACATAATCTGCCAGTGCTTTTCTTGAATCCTGTAAAAGATTCATGCCTGTTCGCGTAATGAACCTTACGGGTTCCCGCTCCAACTCCAGCTGCAATCGTTGATATTCTTCAAATACAACGCGGGGACAAGCTCCGAATGAACCGAAATTCAAAAAGGTGATTTCGGAATCGAGTAAAAATTGATCTTTCCAGTTTTTCATGCGTCCTAATATAATAGAAAACAAGTATATTTTATTTGATTAATTTATAATCATTTTTTGATTATTTTTTAATACATTTGATTCCTCAGCCTCCCCATTTATTTTAATTCCTATGTATCTGAATACGCACAGTTATTATAGTCTGCGTTACGGCACTTTTTCTCCGAAAACGCTCCTGCAGCTCGCACTTGAGAATGGATACAGAAGTATTGCACTGACTGATATCAATACTACATCCGGCTGTCTGGAATTCATTCGGAAGGCACAAAAAATGGATCTGAAACCGGTTATCGGCGTCGATTTCAGAAATGGCGTTCAGCAACGTTTTATATTACTGGCCGGAAACAATAATGGATTTGAACAAATCAATCATTATCTGAGTACAATTCTTCACGAAGAAGAAGAAATTCCTGAAAAAGCTCCGGATCTGAAAGATACTTTTGTGATCTACCCTTTCAAACGAAGCAAACATCTTCCTTCCTTAGGAAAAAATGAATACATCGGTATTGAACCTGCCGATCTGGATTACATCCGTATCAACAAGATAAAATCAAAACGGTTTGTCATTCTGCAAACAGCATCTTTCCGCAACAAAAGGGATTACAATGTCCATCGTCTGCTCAGGGCTATTGACAACAACACATTACTCAGCAAACTTCCGGTAAGCGAGCAGGGATCAATGCAGCAGGTAATGTACCCCAGAGATATTCTAATGCAACTGTATCAGGATTTCCCGGAAATTATCCTGAATACAGACAAACTCCTCAACAGTTGTTCCGTCCACTTCGATTTTGCAGAAAAAGCCGAACCTCAAAATCAAAAAACCTATACCGGAAATGAAAATGAAGATATCGCGCTTCTTTACAAGCTCTGTGAAGAAGGACTTCCTTACCGCTATCCGGAAAGCTCTCAGAACATCAGAAATCGCGTTGAAAGTGAACTCAAAACAATTATAGACATGGGATTTGTGTCCTACTTTCTGATCAACTGGGACATTATCAACTATGCACGCTCACAGGGTTATTTCTATGTCGGAAGAGGAAGTGGCGCCAATAGCATCGTTGCTTATTTATTGCGGATTACAGATGTTGACCCCATTGATCTTGATTTGTATTTCGAACGGTTCATCAACCTCTATCGGAAAAACCCTCCCGATTTTGATATTGATTTTTCCTGGAAAGACCGGGACGATATTACCAGGTATATTTTTGAACGTTTCCCACATGTTGCACTGGTAGCGAATTACAATACGTTTCAGCAAAAAAGTGTAATCCGCGAACTGGGAAAAGTCTTCGGTCTTCCCAAACAGGAAATAGATGCTTTATCCGAAGGACGCCACATTCCTGACAATGAACTTGAAAAGCTCATCATTCGTTACAGCAGCTACATCCATGGTATGCCAAGTAATCTAAGTGTACACGCCTGTGGTATTGTGATATCTGAAAAACCAATTGAGTATTTCACCGCTACATTCATGCCCCCAAAAGGATACAGAACCATCCAGTTTGATATGCACGTGGCAGAAGACGTGGGGCTCTATAAATTCGATATCCTCAGTCAGCGGGGATTAAGCAAAATAAAAGATGCGCTTGACATCATTGCATATAATCAACCCGAAAAAGGCGCAATTGATATCCATGCGATCCAGCAATTTAAGGAAGACAGAAAAATCAGCATAATGCTACAGGAGGCCAACTCTATCGGCTGTTTTTATGTGGAATCCCCTGCTATGCGCATGTTGATGTCCAAACTCCGTGTTTCGGATTACCTGGGATTAGTCGCTGCAAGTTCTGTGATCCGACCGGGAGTCGCCCAATCAGGAATGATGCAGGAATATATCAAACGTTCTCGCGACCCCGAACGACGTAAGGAAGCCCATCCTGTCTTACTTGATCTGATGCCTGAAACTTACGGTGTAATGGTTTACCAGGAAGACGTGATTAAAGTTGCCCACCACTTTGCAGGGCTAACGCTCGCAGAAGCGGACAAAATGCGACGCGGAATGTCGGGAAAATTCAGATCCAGAGATGAGTTTCAGGCCGTAAAAGAAAAATTCTTTTCAAACTGCCTGCAAATCGGACATGCACCGGAACTCACTGCAGAAATCTGGCGGCAAACGGAAAGCTTTGCCGGATATGCCTTTGCTAAAGGGCACTCTGCTTCATACGCAGTTGAGAGCTATCAATGTTTGTTTTTGAAAGCCTACTTTCCTTTGGAATTCATGGTTGCAACAATCAATAACTACGGCGGTTTTTACCGGACAGAAATCTATGTCCGCGAAGCCGAAAAACACGGAGGAATCATTTATACTCCCTGTGTCAATCATAGCCAGATCGATACCGTTATTTACGGAACTGAAATTTACCTCGGATATCATCTTCTTCATGGGTTTGATTCCAATTCGGCAAAACAAGTGGTTAAAGAGCGGATTAAAAATGGCCCTTTTAAAGACTTTGATGATTTTATTGACAGAGTGCATCTTTCACTTGAACAACTAAGCATTTTAATCCGGATCAATGCTTTCCGTTTTACCAAAAGAAGCAAACGAAGTTTACTCTGGGAAGCTCATCTAAAATGTTCCCATCAAAACAAAAAATCCGACCAAACAACCGTAGGGGATCTATTCAGTATACAACAAAGAAAATTTAGTATCCCTGAGTTTCCTGATTCTCAACAGGAAGATGCTTTTGATCAGATAGAATTACTGAGCTTTCCTGTTTTTGACATCTTCCGCCTGATTGAAAACGATCTGGAAGAAACGCAAAGCGTGCTTGCAACCGACCTTAAAAATTACATCGGTCAGACCGTTGAAATTGACGGATACTATGTCCATGCTAAAAAAACATACACATCCAGGCAGGAAGGAATGTACTTCGGAACCTTTATCGATCGGAAAGGAAATTGGATTGACACGGTACACTTTCCTCCGTCCATTAAAAAATACCCGTTCAGAGGAACCGGTGTATATCGCATAACAGGCACTGTAACCTCGGAATACGGTTTTCTTTCCATAGAAGTAGTGTGTCTGCAGAGAAAAGCGATGATTGAAGATCCGAGATATGCCGAGAAAAAGACCATAAAATCCGTCGAAACCAGCAACAGCAGAAAAGACAGCTGGAGCCGAAGCAACAAAGACAGACTACTCACCAATCGTTCGGCAAGTTGATTATGGACAGAGCTATCGTACACATGGACCTTGATACCTTCTTCGTTTCCTGCGAGCGGTTGATGGACAGCAGTCTTATTGGAAAACCTGTGCTTATCGGGGGGACTTCTGACCGCGGAGTAGTTGCATCCTGCAGTTACGAAGCCAGAAAATTCGGTGTCCACTCGGCAATGCCTATGCGAATGGCCAAACAGCTATGTCCTGAAGCAATTGTTATTCGGGGAAGCTCAGGAATCTATTCCAAATATTCCAGACTTGTAACGGATATTATCCGGGAAACCGTTCCGCTCTACGAAAAAACGTCAATTGATGAGTTTTATCTTGACCTGAGCGGAATGGATCGTTTTTTCGGCACACAGAAAATTGCCTCGGAGTTACGTGCAAGGATTATCCGTGAAAGCGGACTTCCCATATCATTTGGTTTATCATTAAACAAAACGGTTTCCAAAATTGCAACCGGTGAAGCCAAGCCTAACAATGAAATCCAGGTTGGTTACGGAACCGAGAAACAATTCCTGGCCCCCTTGTCCGTTAAAAAAATCCCTATGATCGGCAACAAAACCTACCGCCAACTTTGTGATCTGGGGATTAAAGAAATCGGAGCTCTTCAACAAATGCCTATTGAATTGATGGAAAGTGTATTCGGAAAAAATGGGATCGCAATCTGGAGAAAAGCGAACGGAATAGACAACACCCCGGTCATTCCTTACCAGGAGCGAAAGTCAATTTCAACGGAACGCACATTTGATCAGGATACGACGAATACCGTACAATTAGAGGGGATTATCACCACAATGGTAGAACACCTGTGTTTTCAATTGCGAAAAAAAGATAAACTGACTTCCTGTGTCACCATCAAAATCAGGTATTCTGATTTTCAGACTTACACCTTACAAAAACACATTCCCTATGGCGCCACCGATCATATTATTCTTCCTATCGTAAAAGAGTTGTTTCGAAAATTATATAACCGACGCGTTCTGGTACGACTGATTGGTGTAAAATTCAGTCACCTGGTTCAGGGAGCCCATCAGATCAATCTTTTTGAAGATACATCCCTGTTATATCTTTACAAGGCCATGGATAATATGCGGGAACGATACGGAGAGCGAGCTATTATGCGCGCTTCCGGAATGGAAGGCAAAACAATTGAAAGATGGAACCCTTTCAATGGAGACACTTCAGATTAATTGATAACGAATTTACTTTGTGAGTACCGCGTATTCTCTTACGATATCCAGTGCGCTAAGCATACCTACCACATTTCCGTCTTTCATAACTACCAGATGATGCACCCTTTTCAATGTCATGGTATTGGCTGCATCACTCAATTGATTATTCGGAAGTACAATGTGAATATGGTCGCTCATGATATCCTGTACAATCTGCTCATCATCCGCACGCAAAATATCACGGAGTGAAACAATTCCGGAGATTGTTCCGTCGGCTTCCAAAACAGGTAAAGCTCCCACTTCTTTACGCTCAAAGGTCTCACGTAAATGTTTCACTTTTACATTTCGATTGGTGATAATCACCGGAGTAGACATTACATCTTCAACACGCATAACTCAGTATTTTAAACGAAGTAAGTTATAATTCCGGAAGAATAACATGAGCAAGGTCAGTTTATGGTTTTAAAACCTCCGGCATTTTTTCCTTAAACTCATTCAACCTGGGGATAGAAACAGCTTTTACATAAGCCTGATTGGGATGTAGTTTCACATAATCCTGATGGTAGTCCTCAGCAGGATAAAAAATGGTAAACGCCGTAACTTCGGTTGTAATCTTCGGAAAGATATCATTCTTAAGAAGCGACTTTATCGTGCTCTCAATAATTTCCTTTTCATCCTCATTCTGATAAAAAGCAATGGAACGATATTGCCTTCCCTTATCCGGCCCTTGTTGATCCTTTGTCGTCGGATCATGTGAATTAAAGAAAACGTCCACAAGGGTTTGAAAATTTACTACTGAACTGTCATAATAGATTTTTACCGACTCCGCATGCCCCGTGACACCTGCTCCGACCTGCTCGTATGTCGGATTTTTTTCCTTTCCTCCGGAATAACCGGAAATCACTTCCTCCACTCCGTTCACAGATTCAAAAACTTCTTCCACACACCAGAAACAGCCACTAGCAAAATAAGCAACCTGCAGCGAGTCCAGATTTTTTCGGTAATCCTTCACAACCGGCTCGTCTTTCTTTTCATCTGATTGAGCACACGCCATCAATACACTTGTTATTGCAAACAAGCCGAATAAAAACTTTATTGCCATTCTATCCCTCATCATTGCGTAACGATTTTTCTCCCCTTAACTTCTGAAAACGCTTTCGCACCTCATCCGTGTACAAACTCCCCTTATAATCAAACAAAATACGACGATAATACTCCAACGCCTTTTCTTTATCCATCAAGTGATTTTCATAAATATCACCCAATTGGAAAAGCGCGTCGTCCGCCAAAATATCGTCATTATAGTATTTCAATAATTCTTCCAGATAACTTACGGCCTCATTCCACCTTCCCTGCAGTTGCATCGCGTAGGATTTCTTCAGTAAAATCTCATCTCCCAAACTGTGGTACGGGTACGTATCGAAAATACTATCAAACATTTTAAACGCTTCTTCATAACGGTGTTGTTCGATCAGCAAATCCCCCTGAGAGAACCAGTGCATAGCAATGTAATTGCTGTCCAGACCGTAATTTTCCGTGATCAGTAACGAAAGTTTCATCGCATCATTTGCGATCAGCTTAGACGTAGACTGTTTTAACACATCCAATTGGGACTGAGCAAAATCAAATTCACCGTCATAGTAGAAAATCCTTGCATTCTTGAATTTTGCCTCATGTCCGATGGGCTCATACTTAAATGCCTTATCAATCTGCATATATAACAACGAAGCTTCCCAGACATCTCCATGTAAAACGTGAATATCCGCCAGTTGCATTTTTGCCTCTGCTCTTTGTATATCCGTCAAACCATTCAAATCAATTAATTTATTCATCCGGTTCAACGCAGAGTCGCCCTGATCAGCATAAAATGCTTCGATATGAGCCAACTCCATCACCAAAGGAAAAGTACGGGGTGAGACACCAAATTTGTTGATGACCGACTTATATGAACTCACTACCTCTTCCAGATCTGACTTCGAAAAATTCCGCAAAGTTGTCACCTCAAGAAAGCTGACATTCAACAAGGCATTCTGTGCCCTCACATAATAATTCGAGCTTTCTCCCAGGTCAATCACGGCTTTAAACGCCTTTCTTGCTGTCGTATAATCTTTGTTTTCAACACATACCTGGCCAAAATCATAAATCATATAACCATTTGATTCGGTTCTTTTATCCAATGCTTTTACCTGAACCAAAGCCGCCGAAAAGTTTTGTCGTTGAATAAACAGCCACGTTAGCATCTCTGCGTAAACCAACTCGGACGGATGTTTTTGGGTGCGCTCAATCAATGCATTTTTCAGGAGCTCATATTCTTTCGAATTCTCAGCAGTGAAATCAATTTGATTCGCCAATATCCGTTGCAAATGTGTTTTATAGGATGCGTGATAATCCAACAAATCCAGGTATTCCTGAATCATTTTTTCTGTCTCTCCGATCGCTCCGTAATAATCTGCATACTGAAAGTTAAGCGGATACGTATTTTTCAATAATTTCCTCCCGTTTTCCAATGTTCTGAATGCCAGATCATTTTTACCCTGGGCCTTAAACGCATTGTAAAGAGCAACGACATCTCTTGAACTCGGACGCAGATCATCTATGAGATCGTTGTAAATTTTGTCAGCCTTTCCAGGTTCATTGTGATCTTCGTAAAATTGCCCCAGACGAATAGCGTATTCCTGAGGTTCAGATGAACCGGAAGCTGCCTTTTTCAACAATTTCTCAACTTCTTTCAGATCTCCTGTTTGTTCCAGGCAGGTTACATAGCGATCAAAGTAGAATTTATTATCATTTTGCTCGTACAATTTCTGATAATAGGTCAATGCTTTATCAAATTCCCCTTCTGAATAATAATGTTCAGCTAATTGATGATCCGTCCCCTGTGCAAAGAGAAGAAAAGGTAAAATGAACAATATCGTCAACAACAAGCGCATACCCGAAACTAAGCATTAAAGTTCCTCCGAGGGAACATTTATCAAATAACTTTGACTCAATTTGGAAAGAAAATCATAATAATAACCATTCAACTTGCTTTCCAACTCCGTATAACGATCAAAATAGACAGATATTGAATCAACCATCACTGTTTCTGCTTCAATAAACGCGTCATACTTTTCACGCTTTCCGTAATCATGTTCAATATCATATTTCAGCGCCTTTAAATTTGCCGTACGCTCCGGTATCGAATTCAAAAGACTGTTATAAATTGAATTGCGTTCCTCAAAATCACTTTTGATCAGGTTAACCGTATCCAAACGATACATTAATTGAGGCTGTATGGTATCATTGATAGCGAATGCCCATTGAAATACCTCTTCAATCCGGTTGAAATAAGCAGAAGTATCCATGGGTTCTTCGCGGAGCTCTCCTAAAAATACTTCGAGCTTCTCCTCCAATGCATCGACCGAAGACATGCGCCTTTCGCGTTTAAGATCCACACATGAACAGAGAACGAAAAGAAAAATAATAACCGACAGGTATTTCTTTGGCATGGACTAAAGTTACAGTCTATTTTCAGCAAGTGCAATCAGTTCTTCCTGAAAATTACTTCTACTCTTCTGTTTTGTTGCCGATCCAAATCGGTCACTTCCGGAGATATCTTGGGTCTTTTATTACTAAACCCTTCATATTTCATTCTTTTAACCGAAATCGTTCGGGATTGCAAAAACTCATAAACCATCCTTGCTCTTTGGTACGACAAGGGATAGTCGTCGGCGCAACAAACATGTCCATGTATTTCGATCGAAAGATTTTCATTGTATCGCATGAAATCAAATAAGGTCCAAAGTTGCGCTTCATATTCAGGCAAAACAACCGGGAGTCCCGGATAAAACTGAATCGTAAGATATATTTTTTGTTCTGTGACGGTAGTATCCTGTAAAAACTCCACCAACTGATCCTTCACCGACTCATTCTCCTCATTAACCTTTGCCAAGCGAATATCCTCCTGACTGGCCGGTTTGGTCGTTACCTCCAGTATTACATCCACTCTTCGCCAATCTGCCGCAACATATACTTCCGGAATCTTGTATTTTTTGCCGACAATCAGAATGGCTGCGCTATCTGCAATACCATTTTTTAAACTCCCACGAACAGCTTCCATCCGATTCAACGCCAATTGATTATTGGAACGTTCACTACCGACGGTATCTGTGTAAGCTACCAATTTCAGGACTCTTGCCGTACGATTTTCAATCTTAGGCAGTTCATCCTTACTTAATTCAAAACTGTTGAAATCAAAAAAAACGGAAATTGTATCCTGCTGACCGGATGCAAACAATAACTGAAATAAAAAGAAGAAGGTCACAAATATTCTCATGACCTTCAAACGATTTTTTATCAGAATGTTACTCTGCTTAACTGATTTTATCAAACCCTGTATATTTCTGCAACACCGCCGGAATCAGAATTCCGTCTTCTGTCTGATAATTCTCCATTAATGCAGCAACTATTCGTGGCAAAGCCAGAGCAGAGCCATTTAATGTATGACACAATTGTGTTTTCTTATCCGCATTTTTAAATCTTAGTTTCAAACGATTAGACTGAAAAGTATCGAATCGGGAAACGGAACTTACCTCCAACCACTTTTCCTGAGCTGCAGAGAACACCTCGAAATCGTAAGTCATTGCAGAAGCAAAACCTGTGTCCCCACCACATAATCTCAGTACGCGATACTGCAGACCAAGCTCCTGTAAAAGTCCGCGGACATGCTCCACCATTTCATCAAGCGCCTTTGCCGTATTATTCGGATGTTCAATTCGAACGATCTCCACTTTATCGAACTGATGCAGACGATTTAGCCCACGTACATCTTTACCGTACGAACCGGCCTCTCTTCTGAAACATGGTGTATATCCCGTGATTTTGATTGAAAAATCCTCATTCGGCAGAATCACATCGCGATAAATATTCGTCAATGGAACTTCAGCCGTCGGTATCAAATAAAGATTGTCTACTGTACAATGGTACATTTGCCCCTCTTTGTCAGGTAGTTGTCCTGTACCATAACCCGAAGCCTCATTTACTACGTGAGGCGGGATATGCTCCTGGTAACCTGCCTCTTCCGCTTTATCAAGGAAATAAGCAATCAAAGCGCGTTGCAACTTGGCACCTTTTCCTTTGTAGATAGGGAAACCTGCCCCTGTAATCTTTACACCCAGCTCAAAATCAATCAGATCGTATTTCGCAGCCAGATCCCAGTGCGGCAATGGCTCAAATCCGTACTCTCTTTGATCTCCACCTTCAGAAACTATTTCATTATCCGCTTCAGACTTTCCTGCCTTTACCAACTCGTTTGGAACATTAGGCAACTGGTACATCAATTGAAGAATCTTCTCATCCAATTCTTCTACTTCTGATTTCAATTTAGCCTCCAGTTCTTTCAGCTCAACTGTTTTAGCTTTTGCTGCATTCGCCTCTTCTGCCTTCCCCTCTTTGAACAAAATCCCGATTTCCTTCGAGATCTGATTCATCTGCGCGGAAATTCCTTCCAGCTCAGTTTTTCTGGATCTCCATTGCTCATCTAAGCCTAATAACTCGGTGATAATCGGTTGAGCATCGAAATGGCGTTTTTTTAATCCTTCGATTACTCCATCAGCATTTTGTCTTAGTTCTTGTATTTCTAACATAAGAGGGTAATTTGAGTGCGAAATTAATGATTGCTTGCAATTAAACAGCAAAAAAAAGGCGAACTCTTACTGAGTTCGCCTTCAATTCAAGTATACGAATCTTAAGCCTCAGTTGATTCAAATGGAACCACTGAAACATAAGAACGATTATTCTTTTTCTTACGGAATTCAACTAAACCATCAGTTAAAGCGTAAAGTGTATGGTCTTTACCAATACCTACGTTTGTACCTGGGTGATGTTGTGTTCCACGCTGACGTACAATAATGTTACCAGCGATAGCAGCCTGACCTCCGAAGATCTTTACTCCAAGGCGCTTGCTTTCAGATTCACGTCCGTTTTTAGAACTACCGACTCCTTTCTTATGTGCCATTTTATTAAGATTTTATCCCCTCGGGGTTATTATGCTTTAATATCATTAATTGTAATTGCAGTAAACTGCTGACGGTGACCGTTTCTTTTTCTGTATCCCTTTCTGCGGTTTTTACGGAAAACTACTACTTTATCACCTTTTACATGCTCACCTACCGTTGCGGTAACTTTTGCACCTTCTATAACCGGGGCGCCAATAGAAATTTTACCATCGTTGTCAACTAAAAGAACGCGATCGAAATTAACTTTCTTTCCTTCTTCTGCATCCAAACGATGTACAAAGATCTTCTGGTCTTTTTGCACTTTAAATTGCTGCCCTGCTATCTCTACAATTGCGTACATCTGTGCTAGATTTATTTGTTACTAATTAAAAAAATTGGACGACAAAGATAGGCTTTTTTACATACAACACAAGATTACGAGCGAAAAATATTGATTTTCTGTGATTTTTCCTTAGATGAGGAAGAAGAGAAAAGCAGAAAGTTATTCACATCTTAAAAACCTACCACTTTTACCCACTTCATATAGAAACCAATAAAAAGCCTATAAAACTTGATTATTTTCATTAATTAGTGTAACATTTGTATCACTAACACGTTTGAATTTATTAACAACATGAAGACGAGTGGTAAAAAGTGGTAAAATTCCGCTATTTTTACCCTCAATTATTGTCATGGCAGGCTTAGTAGGAGAATATGAAGTAAAAATGGACGCAAAAGGAAGATTTCTCTTCCCGGCTGCGCTGCGCAAACAACTTCCTCCTTCGGCTGACCGGGATTTCATGTTGAATAAAGGTTTTGAAGACTGTCTCACGTTGTATCCAATGTATGAATGGGAGAAACTGAGTCAGAAACTTTCCAAAATGAATCTCTTCAAACCCAAAAACCGATTGTTCTATCGCTTATTCCATCAAGGCGCCAAAATGGTAAGCCTCGATAACGCAGGACGGATCCTCGTACCTGTAACCCACATGGAACGCGTTGGATTGAAACAGGAAGCGATGTTGATCGCTTATAACGACAGAATCGAAATTTGGGATAAAGCGAAGTACTTCGACATGATCGAGTCTTCCATGGCAGATTTTGCTGATTTAGCAGATGAAGTAATGGGAGATATCGGAGATGACGAATAATTCAACATACCACATACCAGTAATGCTTAATGAGTGCCTGGAAGGATTAAATATCCAACCGGATGGCTTGTATGTTGACGTTACATTCGGTGGAGGCGGACACTCCAAAGCGATCTTCGAAAAACTTGGCCCGAAAGGGCGACTTATCGCTGTGGATCAGGATCCGGATGCTCACAAAAATGCATGGGAAGCTCCAAACTTCACACTTGTCGCAGGAAATTTTGCTTACCTAAAGAATCAATTACGCCTGCTTGGGATCAAACAGGTTGATGGTGTGCTGGCTGATCTTGGTGTTTCTTCTCATCAGTTCGACGTAGAAGGCCGGGGATTTTCTATCCGGGGAAATGCACCTTTGGATATGCGCATGAACCCTTCCGCAGGAAAGACGGCGGCAGAAGTAGTAAATGATTACCCTGAAGCAGAATTGTATCGCATCTTCAGAAGCTATGGTGAAATAAACAATACAGGGCGCCTCGTGCGCGAATTGCTTAGCGCCCGTTCAAATAAAAAAATCAAAACCACAGGCGATCTTCGGGATGTAGCTGAAAAATGTGCTCCAAAAAACAAAGAACACAAGTATCTGGCTCAGGTTTTCCAGGCAATCAGAATTGAAGTGAATGATGAAATGGATGTTCTGGAAAAGTTCCTTGAAGCCTGCTCCGAGGTAATCAAGCCGGGAGGAAGGCTCGTTGTGATGTCCTATCATTCCCTGGAAGACAGATTGGTAAAGAACTATATGAAACGAGGATCATTTGACGGAGAAATTACCAAAGATTTCTTCGGTAACATCCTCAAACCTTTTTCTGAAGTGATCCGACACCCGATCACACCTTCGGAACAAGAACTGGAAATAAATACGCGTTCAAGAAGCGCCAAACTAAGAATTGCTGAGAAAAATGGAGAATGAATTTGTAGAGAGAGCTCAGCAATCTCCAGAGGAGCCAAAGGCTGAGAAAAAGGAAACTAAAAAACCAAAAAAAACTGCACGTAAGCGCCCTAACGCATTCGTGCAAATTCTCAATGGTGACTTTTTAACGAAGGAGTTTTTCGTAAACAATCTTCCGTTCATCTTCTTTCTGATGTTACTCCTGCTCCTCAGTATCGGAAAAGGATATTATGGTAAACAACTTACAAAAAATGTGAACGACACCCAGGCGGAACTCGACGAAATCACAGGAGATTACTTCGACGCAAAAGCAAGACTGGAGGAAAACACACAACGATCAAAACTTATTGAAAGACTGGAACAATCCGGACTCAAAGAAACTACAAACCCAACAAAAGTGATTCGCCTGAAGAAAGATGACAAGTGATAAGAAAGATATCGTTTGGAGGGCCTACCTCGTTTACTTCGCCTTTGTCGTGGTGATGCTGATCGTTATTATTAAAACGGTAAGCATTCAGTTTGAAGGAGGCAAGCCCTATTTCATGACTTCGTCTGATGGAAACGAACGCATGCCTACCCGTGTGGTACAACGCGAACCGCGCAGAGGACAGATTCTGGACAACAGCTACACTCCACTTGTAACATCCGTTTCCTTCTTTGATATCCACATGGATCCGACCGTGGTGGACGACAAAACTTTTGAAAAAGACGTTCGCAACCTCAGCATAGAGTTGAATAAGCTGTGGCCGGAAAAATCTGCCCGGGAATATGAAGAAACCATTCGCAACGGGAAAAGGAGAGGCTCCAGATATGTTCCAATTCATAAAAAAGCCACAAACGAAGAGCGAAAACTCGTAAAACAAATGCCCATTTTCAATTTAGGACGTCTCAAAGGCGGATTGATTGATAATGACGAAATCATCATTCGTAAGCGCCCTCACGGCGAATTGATGAAGCGAACTCTGGGGTATGTCCGCGAAGATCAATACGGTAAGTTATCTGTTGGTATTGAAGGAGCCTATGATGAGTACTTGCGCGGTGAACCGGGAGAAGAAGTCGAACAAAAAATCTCTACAGGATGGAAACGAATCGGTCCGATTGTAAAGGATCCGGTTGAAGGAGCTAACGTAGTTACAACAATTGATAAAGAAATCCAGGAAGTTGCTCATCTGGAACTTCTGAACCAGCTTAAAAAACAAAATGCCGAAAGCGGATGCGTTATCGTAATGGATGTGCATACGGGATATGTAAAAGCTATTGTTAATCTGAGCAAGGACGAAAGCGGCGAATACTACGAGTCTTATAACAAAGCAATCGGAACGAAGGAAGTACCGGGATCAACATTCAAATTGGCTTCCCTCATGGCAGCACTGGAAGACGGGAAAGTGTCCATCCACGATAAGGTCAATGCATTTGGAACCTACCGGTTCTACAACAGTAAAATGGAAGACTCTCACGAGGGTGGCTATGGAACAATCACTATTCAGCAGGCTTTTGAAAAATCTTCCAACGTATTTTCTAAGATCATCAATGATAACTACAAGGATGATCCCAACGCATTTGTAGATCGCATTAAAAGTTTCGGTCTCGGAGATTCCATCGGCATCTCCATTAAAGGAGAGCCAAAACCAACTCTGTACGAACCGGGATCACCAAAATGGTCAGGACTATCCCTTCCATGGATGGCCGTGGGATATGAAGTGCAGTTAACTCCGTTGCAGGTACTCGCATTTTACAATTCTGTTGCAAACAATGGCACGTACGTAAAACCTCAATTTGTAAGAGAGATCAGACGTGGGAATAACCTGATCAAATCTTTTCCTCCGGTCATCGTAAAAGAAAAAATCTGCTCGGAAAGCACACTTAAAGATGTTCAGACCTGCCTTGAAGGAGTTGTTAAAAGAGGAACAGGAACAGCTCTGCAATCTGCTTACTTCGATATCGCAGGAAAAACAGGAACCGCCGTAATTCTGGATGACAAAAACACTTCCAAAACAGAAAAGAAATACCAGGCTTCGTTTGTAGGATATTTCCCTGCAAATGATCCGATATACTCTTGCATCGTTGTTGTTTCCGCACCAACTCAGAACATTTATGGGGCTGTTGTTTCCGGAACCGTATTTAATGCCATCGCAAACAAAGTATATGCCTCCAGCCTTAAATACCACCAGGCAATCAATGAAGCGCAGGCAAGAAGAGAAGAGTTGCCCGTAAGTGCAAACGGAAACCGCTCCGATTTAATGACACTTTACACTGCCTTTGATATTCCGTACGTCTCAACAACCGATCAGGAATGGATCAGAACGATCACCGGAGATAAAAAGGTGGAACTGCAAACAGGCAACGTGAGCGGTAAAACGGTTCCGAATGTTACAGGTATGACCGCCAGAGATGCTGTTTACCTCATTGAGAGAACGGGGATGCATGCGGAGATCTCCGGTGTTGGAAAAGTCAAGAGCCAATCAGTTCCTGCAGGAAGTGAAATAATTATGGGAAGTACAATCAAATTGCTGCTACAATAACATGAAGCAACTGAAAGACATATTATATGGTGTTCACCTCACATCCGTGAAAGGCGGAACAACCAAGGAAGTAAAATCGCTATCCTTTGATTCGCGCGTTTGCGGTAAGAACGATATGTTCTTCGCCATCAAGGGTACCCGGGTAGACGGACACGATTTTATTCCACAGGTCATTGAACAGGGGTGTGAAGTGATTGTAGCTGAGCACGAGGTAGAAACGCCTGAAAACGTGAGTCTGATTGTAGTAAGTGACTCACATGAAGCACTTGCCTTTGTTGCTCATAATTTTTACGATGAGCCTTCTTCCAAACTAAAACTGATAGGAGTTACCGGTACAAACGGAAAGACAACGATCAGTACAATGCTGTTCAACCTGTTTTCAAAACTTGGATATCAATGCGGACTACTGTCTACCGTTGTCAATAAGATTAATGATCGCGACATCCCATCTACACATACTACTCCTGACCCAATCCAACTCAATGCTTTACTTGCAGAAATGGTTGAGGAAGGAGTTTCTCATTGCTTTATGGAGGTCAGCTCACACGCCATCCACCAAAAACGCATTGCAGGTCTGAAATTCGGTGGCGGAATCTTCTCCAATATTACACATGACCATCTTGATTACCACAAAACGTTCAAAGAATATCTGAACGTCAAAAAATCATTCTTCGATGGACTGCCTTCTACGGCATTTGCCCTTACAAATGCTGATGACAAGAATGGAATGGTAATGGTTCAGAACACCAAAGCAAAGATCAGAACGTATGCCGTGAAAAATGTAGCGGATTACAAGGTAAAGATCCTGGAAAATCAATTCTCAGGAATGTTGCTCAATATTGATGGTGTAGAAGTATGGACCAAACTCATCGGAAACTTCAACGCCTCTAACCTACTGGCAGTTTATGCTACTGCCCGTGAGATCGGTGAAGAGCAGGAAGAGATTTTGACTGCAATCAGCGAACTCGAATCAGTTGCAGGTCGTTTTCAGTACTTCAGAAGCGACAGCGGAATAACTGCGATCGTTGATTATGCCCATACGCCCGATGCATTGGAAAATGTACTGAAGACCATCGGAGACATCCGCACAAAAAACGAAACTGTTTTTGTAGTTGTCGGATGCGGAGGAGATCGCGATAAGGCTAAAAGACCATTAATGGCTGAAATCTCCTGCAATATGGGAGATAAGGTGATCCTTACATCAGACAATCCAAGATCAGAAGATCCGGAAGCTATCATTGAAGAAATGATGAAAGGTGTTGACGGAACGAATTTCAAAAAGACTTTGAGCATCACAGACCGTGCAGCAGCAATTAAGACCGCAGTTAGCATGGCAGAGCCAGGAGATATCATTCTTATAGCAGGCAAAGGCCACGAGACCTATCAGGAGATCAAAGGCGTAAAACACGACTTCGATGATATGAAAACAGTGAAAGAACTATTTAAAAAATTGGAGAAATAATGTTGTACTACTTATTCGATTACTTAGACCAGATTAATTTCCCGGGAGCGGGATTGTTCCACTACATCTCTTTCCGTGCGGGAATGGCATTGATCACATCACTGATCGTTTCCATGATTTTTGGGAAAAAGATTATTCGCCTGTTGCAAAAACAACAGATCGGAGAAACCGTTCGCGACCTTGGGTTGGAAGGCCAGCTACAGAAATCAGGAACACCTACAATGGGTGGGATTATCATCCTCAGTGCAATCCTGATTCCTACGCTCCTGTTCGCAAAACTTCACAACGTATACGTGATCACCATGCTGGTAGCAACGGTGTGGTTAGGAGCAATCGGATTCCTTGATGATTACATCAAAGTTTTCAAAAAGAATAAAGAAGGGCTTGCAGGTCGCTTTAAAGTTGTCGGACAAGTAGGAGTTGGTTTGATCGTCGGCTGCATCCTTTACTTTCATCCGGATGTTCAGGTACATAAAAACGTACCTGCGGACTATAAACTTCAGTCAGGTGAGCACTTTGTAACAAAACAACACACGGATGATACCGAAACACCGGACTCAAAGTGGATTGTAACGCAGGATATGACCACTACAATCCCGTTCATTAAGAACAACGAGTTCAATTATAACTGGTTAATCGGTGACTGGGCAAAATCTTACGGATGGTTGTTATTTATTCCGGTTGTCATTTTTATTGTAATTGCCGTGTCGAATGGCGCCAATATGACAGACGGGCTGGACGGACTCGCCACGGGAACTTCCGCCATCATTGGTATTGCGCTGGCCATACTTGCCTACGTTTCCACAAACGTTCGCTTTGCGGATTACCTCGACGTGATGTACATCCCTTATGCTGAAGAGCTGGTGATTTTTATCTCTGCATTCGTCGGTGCCTGCATTGGATTCCTGTGGTACAACTCCTTCCCTGCTCAGGTGTTCATGGGAGACACGGGAAGTCTGGCGCTCGGAGGGATAATTGCTGTTTTCGCCATATCCATCAGAAAAGAACTTTTGATTCCAATTCTTTGCGGAATCTTCCTGATCGAAAACTTAAGTGTAATGCTGCAGGTTGGCTACTTCAAATACACCAAGAAAAGATCCGGTGAAGGGAAGCGCATCTTCCTGATGGCACCATTACATCACCATTATCAGAAAAAAGGATTACACGAAGCCAAGATCGTTGCCCGATTTTGGATCGTATCCATCCTTCTTGCAGTAATAACGATCGTAACGCTTAAAGTGAGATAATTGAACATCCGGGGCAAACATATCGTTGTTTTAGGAGCCGGCGAGTCCGGACTTGGAGCCTGTATTCTTGCGAAAAAACAAGGTGCGCACGTATTCCTTTCTGACAAAAGAACGATCGCTCCTGAGCAAATTGAAAAGATCAGGGATCTGGATATTGAATGGGAACAAGGTAGCCATGACATTGACCGCATTCTGTCTTCGGATCTGATCATCAAGTCACCGGGAATACCTGATACCGTTCCCTTCATCATTGAAGCGAGAACTAAAGGCATTCCTGTAATCTCCGAAATCGAATTTGGCGGATATTTCAACACAGCGAAAACCATTTGCATTACCGGAAGTAACGGTAAAACGACGACAACTATGCTAACCTACCACATCCTGCAAAAGGCCGGATTTAATGTGGGATTGGCAGGAAATGTCGGGAAATCATTTGCCGCACAGGTTGCAAACGAAAACTTTGATTGGTATGTACTGGAACTCAGCTCCTTCCAGTTGGATGGTATGTTTGAGTTTAAAGCCGACATCGCTGTCCTTCTGAACATAACCCCGGATCACCTGGATCGCTACGATTATAAAATGGAGAATTATGTCCGCTCCAAGTTTCGCATTGCCAACAATCTGGACAGCAACTCCTGGTTCATCTACAATGCTGATGATCCAATCATTATGGCACATCTCGGACAGATCGGGATAGCCGCACAAACAGCTGCCTTTTCACTCAACAAAGAAGTTGAAGTAGGCGGTTACCTCAACAAGGAACAAATAACAATAAACATAAAAGATCAATTCACTATGTCAATCCACGATTTAGCACTCAAAGGCAAGCATAACGCTGCCAACTCATTGGCGTCAGGAATCACTGCACGCATTCTTGAGATCAGAAAAGATGTATTACGCGAAAGTCTCAGTGACTTCGTAAATGTTGAACACCGCCTCGAATTCGTTGCCAAAGTAAACGGTATTGAATTCATCAACGACTCCAAAGCTACCAATGTAAACTCTACGTGGTTCGCATTAGAAAGCATGGAAAAACCAACCGTATGGATCGTTGGGGGCGTTGACAAAGGAAACGACTATTCCGAACTGATGGAATTGGTTCAATCCAAAGTAAAAGCGATCGTTTGTCTGGGTAAAGACAACAAAAAGATCATCGAAGCCTTCAAAGGAGTTATTCCTGAAATCTATGAAGCTGGATCAGCAATGGAAGCTGTTGCTTACGGATATCGTCTGGCTAAAAAAGATGAGACGGTATTGCTTTCTCCGGCATGTGCAAGTTTTGACCTGTTCGAAAACTACGAAGAAAGAGGAAACGAGTTCAAAAAAGCAGTTCGAGCGCTTTAATCATGAAAAAGACCACCACAACTTCAAAAGTTGATCGTCTTATCGAACAACGCAGAGAACAATTGCGTTCTGTCGTTAACAATGACCTTCAAGGTCTTGGAAAGAGAGAAGGCATGGATGTTTTTTCCTGGCCCAATCCGCACTTCGATAAACTATCGACTATGATCAGTTCCTTCCCCTTTCCCGTAATATGGATCGGGAAACACGAACAGATCCGCTGTACGACAACATACTATCCGGAAACGATTGGAAAGATCGAGGCTGCCCTGATCTATGACCGATCACAGATCAACTTTAAAGTAGAACTGATCGATCAGTTAAAGACAGTCATTGCTACCGGAAGCATTGAGTCTGCTATGAAAGTAAGAGAAAGCTGGGCAGGACAAAAAATGGTTCTACTCTTTTCTACCGAAGGTGAATTTTCAGCAAAGGAACTTGAAGAATTTGAACGATTGATCGGATAACATGCAACAATTTTTAAACCATCTCAAGGGCGATCGCGTGATCTGGATACTAACATTAATTATGTTGGCATTCTCTCTTGTTACGGTTTATAGTTTTGTACCGATTCTGGTTAAGGTTGAAGGAGGAACTCCTTTTAAATACCTGTTCAAACACCTGATCTACGTTGCCATTTCGCTTGGCGCCATGTATTGGATTCATCGCAGAGATCCGAAGTACATTTCACAGCTTTCCAAATTTGCCTACTATTTGGCAATTGGCCTGATGTTGTTCACCTTCTTCTTCGGAATGAAAGTAAATGATGCCGGAAGATGGGTAAAAATACCTTTTGTTGGATTGACATTTCAATCTTCCGATTTCGCAAAACTTGCACTGATCATCTATCTGTCCCGATTGCTTGTAAAAAAGAAAGCACAGTTCTCGAATTGGAAAGAAGGCTTTATACCAGTAGTAATCCCTGTTATTGTTATTTGTGGATTGATCGTAAAAGATAACTTTTCAACAGCAGCACTACTGTTTGCTATCAGCCTTACTTTAATGTTTATTGGTCAGGTTCCTTTCTCAAAGATCTTCAGTCTGATCGGCGGAGGAATTGCATTATTGGCAGTCATCGTTCTGATTCACAAAGCCGCACCGGATCTGAACCTGTTACCCCGATATGAAACCTGGGAAAACAGGATCTTCAACAAGATTAATGACGAAACGGACGTTCTCGCCAATGCCCAATCCATGAACGCCGAACTGGCCATTTATTCCGGATCTGTTTTCGGAAAAGGTGTCGGCGACGGAGAACTGAAATCATACATACCGGAGGCCTATGCCGACTTCTACTATGCGAGCTTTGTGGAAGAATTCGGACTTATCTCCTCCATCATACTCATCCTGATCTATCTGATCCTGCTCTATCGCATTATCCGAATCGGATTAAATGCCAAAAACGATTTTGAAACCTATGTAAGTATCGGGATTGGGATTCTGATGCTCACGCAGGCCAGTGTAAACATGCTGGTATGCACCGGAATCTTTCCGGTTACAGGTCAAAATATGCCCTTATTAGCCATGGGAGGTTCCGCGCTAATCATGACCGCCGTGGCACTGGGAATTATACAATCCATCGCTGCACAGCAACAAGTAACCGAAGAAGCTTAGAATTATGAAAATTGAACGCGTCATATTATCAGGTGGAGGAACCGGAGGACATATCTTTCCGGCCGTGGCCATCGCAGATGAGATCAAACGAAGAAATCCGGAAGTTAAAATCTTGTTTATCGGTGCAGAAGGAAAAATGGAAATGGAAAAAGTACCTCAGGCCGGTTACGAGATCATTGGTCTTCCTATCGTTGGACTTCAACGCAAACTAACACTTTCCAATTTTGCCTTACCATTCAAGATCATTAAAAGTATGCTAAAGGCCCGAAAGGTTTTGAAACAATTCAAACCTCAGGTCGTTATTGGCGTTGGAGGCTATGCGAGCGGACCCACCTTGAAGGCAGCTACCATGCAACGCATCCCAAGTGTTATTCAGGAACAAAACGCATTTGCCGGAAAAACAAATAAACTACTTGCAACTAAAGTGAATAAGATTTGTGTCGCCTATTCAGGTTTGGAGCGCTTCTTCCCTGCTGATAAGATCGTGATGACCGGGAACCCGACACGTAAGGAAATGGTTGAAATCGAAGGCAAAAGAGAAGAAGCACTTGCCCATTTCGATCTGGATCCAAATAAAAAAACAATTCTGGTGATTGGTGGAAGTCTTGGTGCCAGAACTCTTAACAGAAGTATGATCGCTCATTTGGAGAAAATCCCGCAAGATGTACAGATCATCTGGCAGTGCGGAAAACTCTATTTCGAACAAATCCAAAATGAGATCAGCGAAAAATTACCCGAAAACATTAAACTCATGCAGTTTGTACAGCGCATGGATTTGGCCTATGCTGTTGCCGATCAGGTCATCTCACGTGCGGGAGCCATTTCGGTCTCTGAACTTTGCATCATCGGTAAACCCGTAATTCTTGTGCCGTCACCGAATGTGGCAGAAGATCATCAGACTAAGAATGCCATGGCCCTTGTGAACGAAGGAGCTGCAGAACTTGTGAAAGATGTGGATGCAGAAAAAAACTTAATCACACGGAGCCTGGAATTACTGAATGATAATGCAGCCTCTTCTCAATTGGCAAACAACATCAAAAAACTGGCAAAGCCAAACGCAACAGCGGATATTGTAAAAACAATTGAATCGATTATCGCTTAATGCAACGACCAGAAGTAAATATCGATCAATACCCCAACATCTACTTCCTTGGAATCGGAGGAATCGGAATGTCCGCACTTGCCCGCTATTTCAAACGAATGGGCAAAACTGTCGGCGGATACGACAAAACCCCTTCTCCCCTAACTGACGAATTAGTCAAAGAAGGTATTCAGGTGCATTTTGAAGATCTTGGTCCGAGCATTCCATCGCTCTTTCAGGATCCGGAGAACACGCTGGTTATCATTACACCTGCCATCCCCCAAAACCTGGGAGAACGCCTACATGTCATTCACAAAGGTTACCAACTACTAAAGCGATCGGAAATTTTAGGCGTCATCACCAGAAACTCTAAGGGACTCACTGTTGCAGGAACGCATGGAAAAACAACAACCAGCACATTACTCGCACATATTTTAAAAGACAGCGGGGTTGGCTGCAACGCTTTTCTGGGAGGCATCAGTACCAACTACAATAGCAATTTCATTGCAGATACCGAATCACCTTACACTGTAATCGAAGCGGATGAATTCGACCGTTCCTTCCTTCAGCTTGATCCTTTTGCGTCCATCATAACAACGACAGACGCAGACCACCTTGATATATATGGAGATCAGGATCAGTTTATTCAGGGATTTCAATCATTCGCAGCACTGATCAATAAAAATGGATTCCTGATACGTCATATCGACGTTGATCTGCAGCACCCAAAAAGCATCACATACGGAATGAACTGTCCGGCGGACTATTCGGGCGAAAACATTCAATATATCAATGGCAAATTCTTCTTTGATATACAACTGCCGGACTCCAAATGGAGCAATGTTGAACTTGGCGTTCCCGGAATTCATAATGCTGAAAACGCATTGGCTTGTGTGGCCATGTGTTTAAACCTTGGATTATCTGAAGAAAAAATCCGAAAAGCCTTATCCAATTTCAAAGGCGTAAAACGTCGGTTCGAATACCATATTCAAACGAAAAACCTGGTTTATATTGATGATTATGCGCATCATCCGACTGAGATCAACGCATTAATCGACTCCGTAAGACTCATCTATCCGGACAAGAAAATATACGGGGTTTTCCAACCTCATCTTTTTAGCCGGACCCGTGACTTTTTTGAAGGTTTCGCAAAGGCCTTATCGAAACTCGACACCTGTATCCTGATGCCTATCTATCCGGCACGGGAAGAACCTATTCCGGGTATCACAAGCGAAGCACTCGTGGAAGAGATTGACGCCGAAGAAGTGCACATCATGGAACCTCAAACAGTTTTAAATTACTTCCAAAAAACAGGCCCGGAGGGTGTTGTCCTCACCATTGGCGCAGGTGATATCGATCGAATCATTGAACCACTTAAAAACATACTGCAGCAGTCATGAAACCGTGGTTAAAAATATCCTTAAGTGCAGCCTTTACAATCCTGGTGATCGTATTGCTGTTTCTGTTCGATAAATATCAACGTGAAGCACACGTACCTCTGCCAAATATCAATGTACAAACCAGCAAATCGAATGCATTTTTAGATGAACATGAGGTTCTTACACGACTGCAATACTCTGGCCTCATAAAAGAAGGACAAACATTTGAACAACTTGACACTGACAGCATTACTAAATTTCTAAAGAGTATTTCACAAGTAAAAGACGTGAAGGTCTACCGCAATTTTGGTGATTCGTGGAATATCGACATGGTTCTTCGTGAACCCATAGCCAGAATCTACAATCAACGAGGGGAATCCTTCTATTTGGACGCCGAAGGAGTTCGCATGTTGACAACCCCAAAATTTACGGCTCATGTTGTGGTAGTAAATGGAGCTATAAACGAGCCTGCATCAGGGATTTCAGTGAATGAAATTATTAACAATGACTCCTTGAAAAGTATTCACAAGCTGGATGATATCTATCGTATTTCGAATTATGTTTGTAATGACCCCTTGTTCCATGCGTTAATCGGTCAGATTTACCTGGAACAAAACGGGGATTTTCTTTTAGTACCACTTGTAGGGGAACAGAGAATTGTCTTTGGTTCTGCTTATTCTGAAGAGGAAGTATCGGATAAGTTCAACAAACTAAGGATATTTTATAATGAAGCGATGGATGTTGAGGGTTGGAATACTTACTCGGAGATCAATCTGAAATTTAAGGATCAGATCGTTTGCAAGAAAAAAGGCCAATAACGAAATAAATAGAAATGAGCGATAACACTGCCGGATCAGAGCAAAAGAAGAAAAAATCACCGATCGTAGTCGGACTGGATATTGGTACGACGAAGATCGCTTGTTTCGTTGGTAGAAAAAATGACCACGGTAAGATCGAGATTCTCTCAATGGGTCGTGCTGAATCTTTAGGTGTAACACGTGGTATGGTTGCCAACATTGATAAAACTATCCAATCGATCAAAGCGGCTGTTCAGGAAGCTGAGGAGCGCATTGACGGACAATTGGTTATAAAAACTGTTAATGTAGGAATTGCCGGTCAGCATATAAAAAGTTTACAACACCGAGGAATTCACACGCGTTCCAATATTGACAAAGAAATAGCTCAGGCTGATATTGATCGTTTAATTGATGATATGTACCGCATGGCAATGCCTCCGGGAGAGCAAATCATTACTGTTCTTCCGCAGGAATATATCATTGATAATGAGCAGGGAATTAAAGATCCGATCGGAATGTCCGGTGTTCGCTTGGAGGCAAATTTCCATATCATTACCGGAAATGTTGGTGCGTGTATAAACATCAACAAGTGTGTGGAGCGCTCTGACCTTCACGTAGATGACATTATTTTAGAACCAATAGCATCAGCAGAAGCGGTACTTACAGAGGAGGAAAAAGAGGCCGGAGTTGTTTTGGTTGACATCGGTGGTGGTACAACAGACATCGCGATCTTCCACGAAGGAATCATTCGTCATACGGCGGTAATTCCGTTTGGAGGAAATGTGATCACGGAAGATATCAAGGAAGGTTGTACGATTATGAAGCGTCACGCTGAAAAATTGAAACAACAATTCGGATCTGCACTTGTGAGTGAAAGTCAGGAGAACGAAGTGGTTGCCATCCCCGGATTGAAGGGACGTGCTCCGAAAGAAATCACACTTCGCAATCTTGCCAGCATCATCCAGGCTCGTATGGAAGAAATCATCGAGTTGGTGCATTATGAGATTAAAAATTCGGGATACGAGAAAAAACTGATTGCAGGAATCGTTGTAACAGGTGGTGGTTCGCAATTGAAGCACATCACACAGCTGTTCGAATACGTTACCGGGATGGATACACGAATTGGTTATCCGACGGAACACCTTGCCAACACAAACAATGAAGCGATCAAATCTCCGATTTATGCTACAGGTATCGGATTGGTGATGAAAGGTTTCGAATCATTGGAATTAAAATCCCGTTCGGAGGAGCCGGAGGCAGCAAGCGCAGGCGAAGTTGCTACCAGCTCCACCACTAAACGCGGTTCTTTCTTTGAATCAATCATCAAGAAAGGTATTGGTTTCTTCAATGAGAAGGACGAAGAAGTAGAAGGATAATAAAGACAACAAACAACAACTAAATACAAAGTCATGGAATTTGAATTGCCTACTGAAAGAAATTCGATCATTAAAGTCATCGGAGTTGGTGGCGGAGGTGGAAATGCTGTAAATCACATGTATGGTCTTGGGATCAAAGGTGTTGACTTCCTGATCTGTAATACGGACATGCAAGCATTAGAAGCATCGCCTGTACCTAACAAAATGCAATTAGGACCATCTTTAACCGAAGGTCGTGGAGCTGGATCTATTCCTGAAATCGGAAAAAATGCAGCCAATGAAAATATTGATGAGATTCGTGAATACCTGAGTAAAGATGCGAAGATGGTTTTCATCACTGCCGGAATGGGTGGTGGAACAGGAACCGGTGCTGCCCCTGTAATAGCACAAATCGCTCGCGAAATGGGTATTCTTACGGTTGGTATCGTAACCGTACCTTTCAACTTTGAAGGTCGCAAAAGAAGAATACAAGCTGAAGAAGGTCTGGAATCAATGCGTCAGGCAGTTGACACCTTGTTGGTAATCAACAATGAACGTCTGCGTGAGGTTACAGGAAATCTTTCTTTCACGGATGCATTCGCGAAAGCAGATGATATTTTGGCTACTGCTGCAAAAGGAATTGCGGAAGTAATTGAAATTACCGGTGCAATCAACGTTGACTTCAATGATGTGAACACTGTAATGAAAAACAGTGGTGTTGCTATCATGGGTAACGGAATTGCAGAAGGTGAAAACAGAGCGATCAAAGCCGTTGAAAAAGCACTTGAATCGCCTCTATTGAATGATAATGATATCAGTGGTGCTGAATACGTTCTATTGAACATTACATACGGTGACCGTGAAGTAATGATGGACGAAATCTCCGAAATTACTGACTTTATCCAGGATGCCGCAGGTTCTACAGCGGACGTTATCTTCGGACATGCTAAAGATGATACGTTAGCAGACAAGATCAGTGTAACTGTGATTGCTACCGGATTCAAATCTTCTCCTATCACAGGATTTGAGCGCGAACCAAAGAAAAATGTTACTACCCTGGAAGTGAAGAAAGAAGAGTTTACCAAACCTATGGAAACTCCTGTTTCTAACAGCCCGTGGTCAGGTGCGAAAGAAATTACAAACGCACAGGATGAGCCTTACCTGAAAAGCACTACACCGGAATCTACTCCTCAGCAAGAGTTCGTTTTTGATATGAACACGTCAAGTACAACTCCTGTTAATACAAACAAACAGGACGATTCTGTTACGCGTTACACGCTGGAAGATGAAACAACAGAGTCATACGATCTTGAAAGCAGTGTTTCTTCTCCTAAGCGTACACTTTCTGCAGAAGAACAGCAACAACGCAACCGTGAACGCCTGATGAAAATTCAGGAATACACACAAAAATTAAAGAAGGCAGAAGGTTTGCAGGAACTGGAAAATGAGCCGGCTTTTAAAAGAAGAAACATCGAATTGGATGAGTCTATCCCAAGCAAGGATAATGACATGAGCCGCTTTAGTGTTTCTAAAAACAGTGACGGAGGAAGTTCATTGAACAGTAACAATTCTTTCCTTCACGATAACGTAGATTGATATGAGTTTTGTAGATCAAATTAATGCAGATATCAAAGCAGCAATGCTTGCGAAAGAAAAAGAGAAGCTAGCAGCATTGAGAGATATCAAAGCCAAATTACTTCTGGAAGCCACTTCCGGTTCAGGAGAAGTTACTGACGAAGCCGCGATGAAGATCGTTATGAAGCTTCACAAACAACGCATCGAGACTTATGAGTTGTATGTGGAACAGGGACGTCAGGACCTGGCAGATGAAGAGAAATTTCAGGCTGAAGTAATCGAAGCCTATTTACCGGAAATGATGTCTGAAGAAGAAGTCAGAACTGCGGCCGCAGAAGCAATCGCAAGTTCAGGAGCTTCAGGACCTCAGGATATGGGAAAAGTAATGGGAATTCTTACCAAATCGCTTGCAGGTAAAGCAGATGGAAAAGTAATCTCAAACGTTGTTAAAGCGCTATTGAATAACTAGCAATTCTACCAGAAGTCTACGGACTTTGTATTTATAGTTGGAAACCCATGGGTACAGGACCATGGGTTTTTTATTTGCGGATATATTTCAATATTTCGGCATTCCCTGAATCGTAATACAATTCAATACTATAGGTGCCAATGGCCCAGGCAGCACTGTCAAACACGTTGAGTAACTGCGGCGAATTAACTTCTTCCACAATTCTTCCCCGTTCGTCGGAAACCGTAATACGGTTTGGCTGAGTAGCAGAATTGACATAAAACTTTGCCTGGCCGGGATTCGGATACAATTCTGAAATAATGCTTCTGTTCTTGAATTTGAGTGAATTATTCGCACTGATCAACCAAATATCCGGATCGATTTCGGCACCGGATGCAATAAAAGGTATTTCAAACTCAACATAGCTGTACTTGCCTTTTATCGGCACTCTGTAGATACTATCACCCGCTGCACCATACACCCGGATCGGGAGTGTAAGTTCAAATAAGTTTACGGAAGGATGACTTTGAGACTGCACAACTTCAATTTTTAATCGGCCACCTTCCTGATACACCTGAACATCATGCGACGGATATCCCTGTCTGTACACCCAATCCAGAAAGAATTCCGTAAGGTCACAATTACACGTTGCTTCCAAACTGTTCTGTAAGTCGGTAGTTCTCACAAAACCATTGATATGGTTTGGATCTGTTGCATAATTCTGAATCGCAGCGAAGAAGATTTCATCCCCCAACTCCCAACGCAACATATGTAGGACCATCGCTGCCTTTTGATATACCAAGCGATAGTCGAACAATAGCCCCACATTTGCCGTATCGTACGCGTAAACCGATCCGCCGCTGCTACTTGTAACAGAAGTTCTGGAATAGCTTTTAAACTGTTCCCATTGCTGCAGATCCGTTTGCTCGCTCACCAAAGCATCCAAATATGTTGCAAACCCCTCATTCAGCCAGATATCCGACCAACTACCGCACGTCAGTTGATCTCCAAACCAATGATGAGCCATTTCATGTGAAATCAGAGATTTCGAAGGTCCGGACATAAAACTGATGGTCTGGTTTTCCATGCCTCCGCTTGCGCCGTACTGTGCATGACCGTATTTTTCATTCTGAAACGGATAATCACCAAACTTATCTGAGAAATAGCGCAATGCAAATGCCGTATGTTCAGAGGTCTGCATCCAGTAGGTAAGTGATTCCGGATAAACGTAATTCTCAACCAGTACGCTCGTCCCGTCGATTAATTCCACCTGATCTGAAAAGATGGAGTAATTCGTAACCGCAAATGCAATCAGGTAGTTCGCAATAGGATAGCGATGTCTCCAGTGGAATTGCTCATAAGCTCCCTGTACCTCACGACTCAAAAGAATCCCATTCGAAGCTACCACATTTGAAACCGGAACCGTAACAATCATATCAATTGAATCAACCTTATTGGACAAATCCTGTTGACAAGGCCACCAATCTCTTGCACCGTAAGGTTCACTTTGGGTCCACAGTGTAGATGCACTTCCGTGCGTACTCATTTCAAAGGAGCCAAAACCACTTGTCGCAGGTACTCCTTCGTAATCAATCAAAACACTGTCCATATCGCCTGAGTTGAGAGCCACGGGCCAGGATATCACTATTTTATCATTATTGTGCGTGTAGGTAAGCGGAAGACCATTTGAAGTTATTGCATTCACAGTTAACGCATTTGTCAAATCAAATTCGATTTGTGTTGTACCATCCTGTGATACTTCAAAGTAAGTTGTAACCTGTCCGGAAATGTATTCAATTGCCGGATCAATATCTAACTCAAATCGATGATAAGTCGCCCGAAAAGAAGCTGCTGTCTTCTGTTCCTGCTCATCCACATGAAGACACGGTTTTACCCAATTCTGAGCAACAACATGCTGAAAAAGAGGGAGCGTCAACAGAAAGACGAATAGAAAACGCATCATAGCGTAAATGTACGGCAAATCGCTATGCATTCCTCATCACTCAATCGTTTATCCCTACCGATCAATAAAAAAGCCCCTGAACAAATCAAGGGCTTCTTTCGTTGTATATTAAGAACTGTTATTGTACTACAACACGAATGGCTTTATTCTTATTGCTATCAGCTACATGCATTAGATAGACCCCGGCATACAAGGTTGAAACATCAAAATAAGCGATCGTCTGACCCGCCTTTATGGTGTTCGACGCCACTGTTCTTCCTCTCATATCCTTTAATTCCAACTGAATATCACTCTCTACAATTCCACTTACCTGAACAGCTACCAAATCACTGGCAGGATTAGGGAATACATTGATCCGGTTCAAAATGTCATCCACTTCCACTGTAGCAGCAACGGCTTCATACACAGTAACCGATTCTGTGATTGAACTCACTTTTCGATCTTCCCAGACTCCGTAAAAAGTTGGTCCTACGGCATACGGATACACCGAATTGTAATTGTCATCTACAGTACAGAAGTAGGCATACGTCCCTCCCGGGTATTCCGGAGTCACACAATATCTTCCATTATGCTCATCCAGGTAATCTGGTTCCGGGTGCGAAACGAACATGTAATCTTCACGGAAATATCCTCTGAAATAAGTCGCATCAAAGCCAGGACCATCATTTACATCTGTTCCGTCAGGCCAGGTTGTACGATCAGTTGTTGTTCCCAGTTCATAACCGGATTTCATACGTACAATTCCTCCCGTACCGTTTGTGTTCAGATATCCGTAAGCACCATAAATAGGGAACCCATCGTATGCGTATCCAATCAGTGGAGAGTGCTGATTCGGATCAATCGCGTAAAGACCGTCTGCATCATAGAGATTGCAAATGTTTGAAACAACATTAAGATCCAATTTGAATGCCGAAGGATTCTGATGATGATGATAATTACCCATTGCAGGATGACCTTTTGAACAGTCAAATCCTGAACTTTCCGCCCAGACAGCGTCCCGACTCCAATCCATAACCGCTGTTGGTCCACCCGGACACGGAGGATTTCCCGGTCCGCCGCAAAGTGCAGATGATGTTGTATTCCATTGAACTCCGTCTCTGTTATCGAAGAGAACCGCACCATTGATGAAAACTCCAATGTTACCCATTGTTGTTGGTGTTTTGGTTCCCGTTTCTTCCACAGGAAAACGTGGGATTTTAAAGATCGCATTCTGATCCTCTGCGATGCTCGGATTTCCATCTAAAAACGGGCCGGTCGGATAAGCCGGAATCCCGTGCGTCTTAACGTAGACATAGTT
>QKAV01000235.1 GCA_003247185.1 Crocinitomicaceae bacterium | reverse complement strand
TTACTGTAGATAAGTTTGAAGTATGTGAAGTGGTTGCAGAGATCGTTTGAGTAGTTCCATCAGGGAAGGTATATGCATCTCCCTGACATACGGTCGGGTTTTCTACTGTGTTTGAAACAGGAAGAACCGTTACAGTACCATTAGCTGTGGCTGTACAACCACTGAGATCATAGTTTACAGTATAAACAGTTGTCGATCCAGGTGATACAGTGATGTTTTGAGTGGTCTGGCCGCCCGGTGCCCAACTGTAATTTCCACCGGATATAGAAGGTGACGCAGATAAAGTGGCAGAGGCTCCTGAACATATTGTTTCGGAATTTAAAGTTACAGTTGCCGATCCGGAAGAAGTGATAGTTACACTTGCAGTATCCGGGCAGTCGATTGAAGATGAGACTACCGCATAATACGTTCCGGCACAAAGTCCTGTTGCCGTTGCGGAACTTTGCCCGATCGGATTATAGAAAGCATCCAGCCATTCATAGGTGTATCCCGGAATAGATCCGGAACCACTTGCAGTAGCTTGTCCATCACAACCACAGGTCGCATTTGCTACTACACTTGCACTAGCTACAGTCGGAGTGATCGGCATACAGTTGTTATTAAACTGTCCGATATAATTTGTGTTGGCGGTGCTATTCGGAGCTCCCGGAGTTTGATCATTTCCACCACATGCTGCAAGATCTCCTGCGCATCCTTGAGTCCAGTTTGCCTGATTATAAGGATCACCACCGTTAAACGACCAAACATCGTCCTGCCCGGACCCTGAGAAATAAATTAAGTTATTTTGATTTGCTGTTCCCCAGCATAAAGAGAAAACTTCACATCCCGATAAATTCACGATACGGGCGCAATCACCTCCATTGGCAAGTAATGTTGTACTCCAGTTCCCTCCGGATGTCCAACCCGTAGCCGGGTAAGAACAGGCAACTGCTCCGGGAGTCGTGCTATTTGTTTCAAACAAGGTACTGTTAACAGGGGCTACTATTTTACAGTTTCCATCAGTTAAAGAAAGGTCATCCGAAGGCATTGACCCGTTAGGGTCTCCATTGTTGTAAATAACGATTATCGTACCTACAGGAACACATGACCAAAGCGGATCATTGGCGAAACGAACACATCCTGCAGCGATACCAACGGAACCGTGATAACCGCTGTTATCATCAAAAATCCACCCTCTGATATCAATACAAGGTGGAGTTGTTGCATTACAATTATAGGTCACAGCATCGTCAACGACTACAAATTCAACGTATTCCTGATTTCCGGAAGGGCCGTTTGAAACCTCATTGATAATGAGGGTCTGCGCAAATATTGCGAATTGTGAAACGAAGAGACTAAACAGTAAGAAAGCACTGGAGCGATACATTCTTAGCAAGTTTTAGTTAGAAACAAATGTGGTTTCAGGCAATAGCCCTCTAGGAGATCACATTTGTTTTTACAAAGTAACAACTACAAGATGCTCTAAGCTTTACTTAAATATTATTATTTCGTTAAACAGGAAAATTATTCATCTTTCCGCTTGATAATGAGTCGTAAAGATAGGTTGTACGTAAAATAGTTCCATACCCAGTTCATAAAGACAACCCATTTGTTTTTTATCCCCAGAATGGAGCGCAGATGCACCAACATCCAGACCAGCCAGGCGAAAAATCCTGCGAATTTTCGTCGGGGTAATTCAACCACTGCTTTATTTCTTCCTACGGTAGCCATTGCTCCCAGATTTTTATATCTGAAAGAAGTCAGAGGTTTATTACTTACAATCGCCATAATGTTTTTAGCAAGGTTATTTCCTTGTTGTATGGCTGCCTGTGCTAATTGAGGATGTCCTTTTGGGTAATTGGGATCTCCATCCATTAATGCCACGTCTCCAATGGCAAATACATTTTCGAATCCTTTTACCAGATTGTATTCATTTACCCAGATTCTGTTGCCCGGACCTCTTGTTTCTTCCGGTAGACCATCTACGAAATTTGCTTTAATTCCGGCGGCCCAGATTAGTGTATGTGCTTCGTATATTTCACCCGCTCTGGTAGTTATGATTTTTCCGTCATAGTCTCCGACATAAGTGTTTAAGTGGATTTCAACTCCCAGGTTTTCAAGATATTCTTTTGCTTTTTGAGATGATTGCTCGGACATGGCAGCCAGGACACGGGGAGCACCTTCAATAAGACTGATCCGCATGTGGCTGAGATCGAGTTCAGGATAATCTTTCGGTAGTACGAAACTACGCATTTCGGCTAGTGTTCCGGCTAATTCCGTACCTGTTGGCCCTCCTCCCGCAATTACAAAATGAAGAAATGGATCTCTTTCTTCTTCTTCATACCCAAGGGCCTCTTCAAAGCGTTCAAGAATTACGTTACGCAATCGCAGAGACTCATTGATGGACTTCATGGGAAGGGCATATTTTTCAATGTTCTCATTACCGAAGAAGTTATTCCCTGCACCTGTCGCAACAACAAGGTAATCATAGCTTATTTTACCGATATTCGTCAGGACTTCCTTGTTCGCACTGTCGATCTTTTCTACTTCAGCTAATCGGAAATGGACATGTTCATTTTTCTGAAACATCTTTCTGAAAGGGAAGATGATAGAGCTAGGTTCCAGCCCGGATGTTGCTACCTGATAGAACAGCGGTTGGAACTGATGAAAATTATACTGGTCCACCACAACGACCTGTACATCAAATTTTCTGAGTTTATTAACAAGGTGAATACCACCAAAACCTCCTCCGATTACTACTACTCTTGGGAGATTACTGTGGGCAATACGAACTTCCATACACAATTCTTTTAAATTTAATTGGGCACGGTTACGACACAATAAATGTAATTAAAAAATCAAATGAACGAATTGAAAAATGAGATTAGTTCCAGGTCGTCTTCGTTTTGAATTTGCAATTGAATGCGTCCGGTGATTCAACAAAATCTCTGGCGCTAAGATCAATGGAGAAATTCTTTTTATCCGAACTTAATTCGCCAAAGGAAGATTTAACCACTTTTACAGGTGTGGCAAAGTGGTAGTTGATTCTATAGTGAAAAGAATCTCCCATCATCAGGAATAAATCTTTGAATCCCTCTTCTTCCAGGTCGAAACTCATGTCTTCGCTAAGAGAGCTTCCTCCCATATTGTTTCGTTCCAGCGTTTTCTTGTTAAATGAATAAATCTGAGAGGTTGACTGGGGATCATTCGTCCCGTCGAACAAGTTTTTCAGCGCAGTATTTAATGTGGAGATGTCTTTAAAATCAAAACTAATCTCCACTAAGCCTTCTTCTTCATGGTTGAGTACAATATTATCTATTCCGTTCATATTTCTTAGCGCATCTACAGATGACTGAAAACTTGCCATAATATCCTGATCAAAATTGAATTCATTAGAATCCTGAACAACAGCCGAATTACCTGTTTCAACTTCCATATTATCCTCCAGGGATTTGGATAATTCAACCAGTTGTCTCATGTCAATTTTGTAGCTCATTCTACCACTTCCATCAGCATTGAATGAAATTTCTTCTTCAATGGTAATACAACCTGTCAAAGCAAAGAGAAGTGAAGCTAAGATGATAGAGAGTGTGCTTTTCATAATCAAATTTTGATTGAAGATAGTTTTAATATTCATTTGGAAATCCTATTGGAAAAAATAATGTAACAAGTGTCACTATCAAGAATTACACATACCGTATATTCGGTAAAAAAAGATGAGTACGACAGCAATTGTGATAATCGTGGTAGTTATTCTCCACTTCGTTATCGGTGCAGGTCTTCTTATATATAAAATGAATGGTGGAGGTGAGTCCAAAAGACCATCAGGAGAGCGGGAAGAAGAAGGCGATTCGGTATAGAACAGGAATAACAGTACCGTTGGAGTTATGTAATACGTATGGCTGCAACGGACTATTGGGGTTATTGTTATTAGGGTTAGTTGGATTAGGTTTATCCAGAATATCATAAAATATCCCGGCATTTAATCTCCATGAATCATTAAACAGGTGAGAGAATCCACCACCTACTAAACAGGTGCCAACCCAGTTTGCACTGCTTGTATTTACTGCGCCATAAGAAGTGTAAGGTGATCGTAAAAATTCAAGTTCGGCTCCGGCGAACATATAATCAATAAATCGGTAGTGTAAAAAGACTCCTCCGCCATAAATATTGTAGCTTGCTCCCTGGCCTGTAGTAGTGTTGTTTGTCCATCTTCGTTGATACCTGATCGAAGGTCCTAAAATCAGGTTTTTGTTAAATACAAAACCATATTTCAATCCAACTCCAACCGTACCGCTTTTGATTCCCCCCGAACTATATGAAAAAGTCCCGTCGATACCGAACTCGGTTCCATCCATTCCCTGCGCTTTGGAAATGGAAGAAGTACTGATGAGGAGCAAAAGAATAAGGAGTTTTTTCATAGCCGGAAAATTTATCCAAATATAGTTATTCAAAACTTCATATTTGTTTTAGTTCAAGGGGGATTATTCTTGTTTATATTTGAAAAAAAAGCAGGTTATGATCCTATTAGACGGAAAGAGAACAGCAGAGGCTATACGTACAGAATTGAAACAGGCGGTAATTAATCGTAAAGAAGGAGGGAGGAAAGTACCTCATCTGGCGGCTGTTTTAGTGGGTAATGATGGCGGATCCGTTACATACGTAAATGCGAAGGTCAAAGCATGCGAAGAAATAGGTTTTGAAAGTACGCTGATTAAAAAGGACAATACAATAACTGAAGAAGAACTGATGTCTCTGGTAAACAAGTTGAATAATGATCCTGAGGTTGATGGTTTTATTGTTCAGCTACCCTTACCGGCTCACATAGATGAATTGAAAGTAACCGAAGCGATTGATCCAAAGAAGGATGTTGATGGCTTTCATCCGGTGAATATTGGGAAAATGGTGCTTGATCTTCCTTGTTTTTTGCCTGCTACACCTGCGGGAATCATGGAATTGCTAAGTAGAAACGGTGTGGAGACAAGCGGAAAGGATTGCGTGGTTATCGGTCGTAGTAATATTGTAGGGACACCAATGAGCATCATGCTTTCCAGAAACAGTAATCCCGGAAACTGTACAGTAACCCTGGTTCACTCACGGACGAAGAATCTTAAGGAAAAAGTGAAACAGGCAGATATTATTATTGCAGCTATCGGTAAACCAGGCTTTGTAACTGCCGACATGGTGAAAGAAGGTGCTGTGGTGGTAGATGTGGGTACAACCCGAATAGAAGATCCGACGAAGAAAAGTGGTTGGCGCCTCAGAGGTGATGTTGATTTCGAGAATGTAGCAGACAAATGTTCCTTCATTACACCTGTTCCGGGTGGGGTTGGTCCGATGACAATTGCATCCCTGATGATAAATACGCTCAAAGCGATGGAATTAAACGGCAAATAATTACATTTGATATAACACTAAATTTAGATATAATGAAAAAGACTAAAATGCTATCAATGATCCTGGGAGCGGGGCTGCTCCTTGGTTCATGCGTGACTTCGAACAACGTGGTTAATAATAAATTAATCTCTAAAAGAAAGTACACGAAAGGATTTCATATCAATAACAAAGGACATTTCAAGTCCGGAGATTCCGAACAGCAGAATGATCAGTTAGCGATTATTAATGAACCTGTCCGTGACGGAAAAATTGGACATGACAATTTTCAGGTAAGGTCAGTTGCCACGATCAATTCATCTGCATCAGGTGAAGTAGTAGGTAAGACGGAAACGCCGAATTCAACGGAAACAAAGCAGGTTGAAGTTAAATCGCATCAGGTAAAGGCTGAAAACAAGGCGGATAAGATTGAAATTTCAGGCTATAAGTTAAAGGATCTTAAAGCAGCGCAAAAGGAATTGGCCAAATCTGTACCATCACCTGTTGACGATACAGCGATGTTAATCATCCTGGTAATTCTTGCGATTATTATTCCTCCTTTGGCGGTATTTATTTATGAAGGTGCTACCTCAAGATTCTGGATTGATTTGATTCTTGCCATAATAGGCTGGGGAGTAGGATTTTGGTTGCTTGGAGGATTAGGATTCCTGTGTGGACTTGCAGCTATTATCTATGCGTTATTGATTGTGTTGGAAGTGATTTAATAGTATACGAAGGTATATTATGTAAAAAGGGACGAGCAATCGTCCCTTTTTTTATAGTCTTTCGAGCGGTGTTTTTATTCCGTCTACAAGTGAGTAGCAAGACATCTTATCTTTGAAAACAGTCGATTTGAATATCGATTTGTTCAGGAGCATTCGCACACATTCCTGTATTCCTTCCACAATGGATGGATGAGGATGAACAAGTTCGGATAATACTTCAATAGGCTGATTCATTTTAATCAATAAACCTACCGCCTGAATAGCAGTGGATGCATGTTCTCCTACTGCACGCATGCCCAGAATGCGCATGTCTTTGTCGTTCGTAACAATGATCTTAAAGAATCCCTGTGTTTTTCGCATTGCAATAGCTCTTGCAATCAGGGAATAATCAATCTTTACCACTTTTACCGGGATGCTGTTTTGGATGCACTGTTTTTCATTTACTCCAACAGCAGCTACCTCAGGCTTTAAGAACATAATCGTACAGACATTATCATAGGATAATCTCGACTTTTGTGCACCAAAAGCTCTTTCTACAGCGTGGCGGGCTTCAATTTCCCCCATGTTAACCAGGGCAATTCTGCCTGAAACGTCACCAACTGCATAGATATTAGGGATATTTGTTTGCGTGTCATCATCCCCGATATGTATACCTCGGGCAGACATGTGTACTCCGGCCTTTTCAATGTTTAAACCTTCAATATTTGGAACGCGACCAACTGATAGCAGCGCCTTTTCAACTTGTATGATCTCTTTTCGGTTATCCGGATAACTGAGCTCATATTCCACCATGCCGTCTTTTACTTCCATTCTCACGAGGCTGGCATTGTGATGGATTGTAACTCCTTGCTCTTCCATATTCCTGGAAACGAGTTCACTGATATCATCATCTTCGAAAGGCAGGATATGGTCTGCACGATCGATCAGATAGACCTTGGTTTTTCCGAAATTGGAGAAAATAGTTGCGTATTCACATCCGATCACTCCGGCACCCACAATTACAAGACTTTTAGGGTAATCTTCCATGCTTTCGATTCCATCACTTGTCAGAATGGTTTTTTCGTCAGCCTGAATGTTAGGAAGTGATCTTGGCCGGGATCCGGTTGCTAAAATGATATTTTCTCCCCAAATAAGATGTTCACCATGCTCAGTTACAACTTTTACGGTGTGATCATCTTCCAAAGACCCTATTCCACGCTCATATTTGAGTCTGCCGTGCATTTGCTCGGTTTCCATGAGTTTGATGTGACAACTGTACTGGAACTTTCGCTCAAAAACGGCTTCATTTACAAGCTGACGCACTTTTATCCATGGAATCTCATAAGGAGATCTTCCGCCATCCAAAAGCGATTGATTGACATAATTCACTCTGTTGGAAATCTCCCACAATGTTTTGGATGATAGTGCTCCGTTGTAGACTCCGGCACCTCCGACTCTCTTTTTTTCGATCAGGCAAACTTTCTTTCCAAAATCAATTCCACGCATCGCCGCAGCATAACCTGCAGGTCCTCCTCCTATGACTATTAGGTCGTATTTTTCCATGAATGAATTATTTTCGCACGAAAGATACAATTTATATAGTACTGATGATCTATAAGGACCTTATTGATGCAGCTAAATCCAGAAAGGACGAACTAAACAGGTATTTCAAAATCCTTAAAAAGAAAAAGCCAAAAGATCTGGATACACGTTTTCATTCACTTCATGAAGAAGTGTTTCGAAAAGTGGATTGTTTGCAATGTGCAAATTGCTGTAAGACAACGAGTCCTATTTTCCGGGAGGTGGACATAGAACGGATCGCAAAAAAATTAAAGATGAGTGTCAGTGGATTTCAGGATGCTTATTTAAAGTTTGATGAAGATGGAGATTGGGTGCTTCAGTCCTCTCCCTGTACTTTTCTGATGCCTGACAACAAGTGCTTTATTTATGATATCCGACCTCAGGCATGTCGGGAATATCCGCATACGGATCGTAAGAGAATGGTTCAGATACTCTCGCTAACAGAAAAAAATGCACTGATCTGTCCTGCGGTTGCCGAGATCACCAGGGAACTACTTCAGCATAAAGCTTGATTTTCCTGAAGTCAACCTTTTTTTACTTATTTTCGTCATGTAAGAAACAATGCTAATTATGAAACTGAAACTATTCTCCGGGTTTCTACTAACGATTTTGATATTGAACACATCTCAAACCCTTGCTCAGCGAGGTAAGGATGGCGATTATGTCGTTGGAGGAACCAATCAGATAGTCAATACATATACATCATTAACGGTAGATGCCGCTGTAGGCGCAACGTCTATTACGGTGGCCAATAATGGAATGACCGGCGGTGTATTTGGTTCGGCGCTGGCTCCAGGTGATCTGATCCTGATTATTCAGATGCAGGGTGCAAGTATTAATTGCGAGACTTATACAAGTACGGCCAATCCTTCCGGAGGTGCTTTTGGTCCATATACCGTTCCACTGCCTTATACTTTTGCTTATACGTGGTATGATCATATCCATGAGTGGGGGGAATTAAACTGGTTCGGTTACTTTAACGAACCGTACAACGGGTACAATAATTCAGGGAATTACGAGCAGGTTGAAGTGCAAAGTGTCAGTGGCGCAAATATCATTAATCTTCAATGTGGCTTAACAAAAAATTATACGGCATCTGGTCATGTTCAAATTGTAAGGATTCCGAGATTCAATAATTTAACAGTTCCGGCGGGAACCAGTATTACACCGAATCTTTGGAACGGAGTTTCCGGAGGTATTGTTGGAATTGAAGTTGATGCGGATCTAACTGTTAACGGAGCTATCAGCGCTGATGCTGCCGGATTCCGTGGTGGTCAGCTGGATGCAGTAGGAAATTCCGGAGGTACATCAAATCTTGCTGAGGTGAGGTTTGCGGGAACACACCTTCCGGCAGAAGGTTCTGAAAAAGGAGAAGGAATTCATGGATATCACACAGAATTAGATGCGATCTATTCCAGATACGGAATTTCAGCTGCTTCGAATGGAGGAGGCGGAGGAGGATATCAGAACACCGGTGGAGGTGGAGGATCCAATATCTATAATGGAGCGCTAAGATACACGGGTACTGGGGTTCCGAATCCTACGTATAATGTTAATTGGGCCCTGGATTTTTGTTATCCCAACAACAATTCGGATCCGCAATCTTACAGTAGCTTAAATGGAAATGTTTCTCCGGGAGGAGGAGTTGGTGGATATGCTTTATCACAAAGTGACCAAAATGAAAACACCCTCGGGCCAAGACAAGCTGCCTGGGGAGGAGATGCTCGAAAATCGAATGGAGGTAGAGGAGGTCATCCGCTGACTTATGATCCTGCAAGAATGTTCTTCGGAGGAGGCGGAGGTGCTGGAGATCAGGATTCTGGCCAGGGAGGTGCCGGAGGAAAAGGTGGAGGAATTGTATTTCTGACTGTTTATGGAAATACGACAGGATCTGGTACAATTTCCGCAAATGGAGAAAACGGGCAGCAAACAAATCCTTCGAATACAGCGCCCTCTTTTACCAGTCCGAGAAAAGGAAATGACGGAGCCGGAGGAGGAGG
>QKAV01000236.1 GCA_003247185.1 Crocinitomicaceae bacterium | reverse complement strand
CCGGAATCAGGAAGGTGAAAAGATGCTCCTGAATTGTACCATTGTAACAAAACGGGAGATGAATCAAATAACTCATTTAAAGCAGTTTTTAGCAATGAATATTATGATGCCCCTTTTGAATTAAGAATATTTGACCGATGGGGCGAAATTATATGGGAAACAACAGATCCTTCTGATAGCTGGGATGGAACATATAATGGTTTTCCGGTCCAAACGGGTACCTATGTATGGACCATTAAGCTAGACAAGGAAGGGATTCAGAATGACTATACCGGCCATGTTAATGTACTAAGATAATTTGTTTCTTCGTTCGGCTATTTCTATTGATGCGAATTATAACTTAACCGGAACTCATGCCGGAATCAGGAAGGTGAAAAGATGCTCCTGAATTGTACCATTGTAACAAAACGGGAGATGAATTTGTTATACTTCCAAACGCACTACGATGAAGATCCTGATTATTCCGCTCGCATTTATTTACTGTTTGTGTATGCCCTCTTTGGCATATACGCAAGGTGATCTAGCTAAGCCTTTAACGAAGTTCACATTGGAATCGGACAATGACTATTGGCTGAAAGATACCCCTTCACAAACCATTAATCTGGTATCCTATTTTAAAGCCATTACGAATGTGAATAGTGACCACAAGCGTTATCCATTAAATATCTCAGTAGTTATTGACCGAAGCGGGTCTATGGAAGGCGATAAGTTAGATAAGACTAAGGAAGCGGTTATACATCTGATAAAACAGTTGAACGGTGAAGATGTCATCTCTATCGTATCCTACGGAACGGAGGTTGAAGTTATTGTAGAACCTCAAAAAGTGGAGAACTTAAATGAGCTTGTTAAAAAGGTCAATAAGCTGGAAAGCACCGGATCAACCTTTCTCAGTGGCGGAATGGAGAAGGCGTACGAGTTGGTAAATAAGGTAAAAGACACCCTGCAGGATCCCTCATTTATCCACCGTGTGATCTTGCTATCGGATGGTTTAGCAAATGTCGGAATTATTGATCCGCAGGCTTTGGCACGTATTGCAGCCGATAATTTGGAAAATGACAACATTTCATTAAGTACGATCGGTGTTGGCGGTGATTACAATGAAAAACTAATGACTGCGCTTGCGATACAAGGTACGGGCAATTATTATTTCGTTGAAAATGCTTCGGATATTCCGGATATTTTTAAAGAAGAACTGGACGGCGTGCAGTCATTGGTCAGTAAGCAAACCACACTGAAGCTCACTTTTCCTGAAAATGCGGTCAAACTACGGCAAGTACATCACTATAATTACAAGTTGGATAAAAACACCATAACAATTGAATTGAACGATGTATTTAGTGCTAACGAAAAAGCTTTCTTAGTGGAATTTGAAGTTCTAAATGACTACCAGGGAGATTTGAATTTTTCGGCGCAGCTGACGTATCAGAACGCCTTACAAGATTTGGAGGCTGTAACTGAGAATTTAACTTATACGATGAAGGTAACGGATGACCGGAAGATCTACGATGATTCATTCCGACAAATCGGATCTCTTGCCAGACTTTACATGTTGAGTACAGAATCATTTCAACTGGCAACATTAGCTGTGGAGGATGATAACTTTAATGAAGCTGAGCAGTTACTGGAGATAGCTATGAATTATATCAAAGAATACAACAGCCGATTTACAGCACATCCGTTTCTGGAAGACATCTATGATAACATCAAGGAATACAAGAAATTGATTAAAGAATTGCAGAAAAAACCGAAGCGAAACAGAAATCTCATTAATCGGGGCAGGCGACACTATATGTACAGGACCATGTCATGTCCATCATTCTAGTCAAATAACAATCAGGTTGCATTCAATTATCGAGTCTTGTTGTTCAGGATAAAAAATGCTTGAATTTTTTGCTTTCTAAACGGATTTCACTCAAAACAAACTTCCCTGATCGGATTCCAGTTCCAGTAGTTTTTTCTTGCGCCAGAGTCCGCCTGCATACCCCACCAGACTGTCGTTGCTTCCAATGATCCGATGACAGGGGATAATAATTGCAATTCTGTTTTCTCCGTTGGCCTTTGCGACAGCTCTTATTGCCTTCAGATCACCAACGGCTATGGCTTGTTCTTTATATGTTCTTGTTGATCCGTAGGGAACTTTTACAAGCTCATCCCAAACTTTTAGTTGAAAGTCCGTGCCAATTGAATCAATCGGAAGAGTGAATTCCTTGCGAGCAGAGGCAAAATATTCTTCCAACTGCTGTTTTGTAGCCTCCAGAATTTCATTGGAATCCTCTGAGAGCTTAAAATCACCAAACTTCGAAAGTCGGGTGTATTGTTTCTCCAGTCTTTCTCCATCATCAAATTCCAGTAAAACCAGCCCTGTACTACTTGCTGAAAGTATAATATTTCCAAGAGGAGAAGAATAACTGCTGGTGTAAAGTATCGAACGCATCCGGTATTGTTTTTCAGGAATTGATTCTAAAATTACAAAAACAATAGGTTTACTGCCGGAAACAATTCTAATGAAACAACCCCAAAAGGTATGGACTCTCTAAACGGATATGTATCTTTGATCTATGCCGAAATATTGGAAGTCTTTAGTAGGACTGAAATGCCCCCGCTGCTCAGAAGGAGACCTTTTTACCAAAAAAGGATTAATCGTTTATTCCGATATGTTGCAGATGCATGAAAACTGTCCGAATTGCGGCTTAAAGTACGAGTTGGAGCCCGGCTTCTGGTTAGGAGCTCTGTGGACCAGCTATCCCATTGTGGTTGCAATCGAATTACCGTTTTTATTTCTGGCGATTTTAGCTGAAGGAAACATGGTTTGGTTATGGTTCGCTCTGATGATCATTTTCATGGCCATCGGATATCCGGTGATGACACGACTGGGAAGGTCAGCGTGGATTCATTTGAATGTAAGAAAGATTAAGCCTTTGTAGTACTTCTACATTCCTTATAAATCGTAGTTTTCCGGATGTATTGCGTTCAACCGGCGTTAAAAAATTGAAGTATTTTTAAAGAGTCCGTCACTTTTTTCCAATTCGTAACACTAAAGAGAAAAGAACAATTCAAGCTGATTTGCTAAAAAGAAAGCACATACGTTTTTTGCGCTTGTATGAACCGGTTCATAAGCGGTTTGAGCGATTCTGCCAGGTACGCTGTTATGGAGAGATGGCTCCTGAAGACCTGATGAATGAAACGCTGCTGATCGCCTATGAAAAAATCGATGACTTACAATCCAAAGAAGCCTTCTTGTCCTTTCTCTGCGGGATCAGTATCCGTGTTTTGGCGAATAACAACCGAAAAATGCGACCTGAGAGTACTGCTGATTTTCCAAAGGAAGTCCCGGCATATACACTCACGGATGCCGAGGCAGAAAAGCACTTTCTTTATGAAGCGCTTCACATGCTCCATCCGGATCAGCAAGAAGCGGTTATTCTGTTTGAAATTACAGGGTTTAAAATTCGTGAAATAGCTGAAATTCAAAACACTACAGAAGATGCAGTAAAGCAACGCTTGAAAAGAGGAAGAGAACGATTAAAAGAGATTCTGACCTATGAATCTCATCACCAAACAGGAGAACGCCATGAATAAAGATCGTTTAGAAGATTTGTTTCAGGAACTGCGGTCCGAAGAACCAAAGTTGAGCTTTACAGACGTTTCCCGACGTTTTCTGAAAGCACAACAGGTGGGGTGGCTTGGAGTTTTTCTCATCCGGTTCTTTCGAAAGTGGAACTATTTAAATTGGATTATTATGACAACAAGTATCATTACCGCAACAGCATTGGGAATTCTGCTCAGCGGAGCTCCAAAATCGCAAACAGGAGGGAAGTATGTCACCGGAACCCCGGAACCCCAATCAACATTCGCTACCGAAACAGAAGAACTGATTGAAATTGAGTATTTCAGTGCGGACAGCCAACTGGTGCAGCGCGTGAGAAAAACGAAGGGGCAAACGCAGATAGAAAATATCCAAACCTTACCTCCGGAGCCGCTTCCAAATGCTAAAGTTCATCATCTGGCTCCCCGTCCGAGTGTCAAAGACAGTACGGCAGAAGTTACCCGCGACCGGATCTTCCAAATTACACACAACATGCAGGATGTGGACTTACAAGAGATCGAGAAGGCCGCCAAAGCCGCAGGTCTGGACTTTCATTACAAGTACCTCGTCTGGAAAGGTAAAGTGAAAAAGATTGAATACTGGATCAACTGGACAGGTCCGGATGGAAAATACTGCAATTATCACGCTGCCCTGAAAGGGAAATTTTCAACAACGGTCGGCTGGACCGAAGACGCCGGTGGTAAGGCGATTGGCTTGTTGAATTAAAGGTGTAAAAAGCGTATTTACTGTAAATCAAGTGATTAAAATCGGGTAATTCTACCTATTGACTTTATCCGAAATAAATTGGAACCTTAACCAAACTTAATCACTTATTCATGAAATTATCACTGAAACCATCCGTGGGTATTGCCCGATTGGGGAATAGCACGGGCCAATTCTATCTGGCACCGGATGCAATTGGAGGACTTCCGTACGAAGCAGATTCGTATGGCAATCGACAGGGACCTGTCGTAAATTTTAAAGATGCTGCCGGACAGGTACGCAGACAAGGACAACCCTTCCGGATTTACAACGAGCAAAATGAAGAGATTACGCTCAATTCCCAGGGGGTTAAATCAATCACCTGGACGGTACACCTCGCCAACAAAAAGGCCGCGTGGTACCAATACAGCGAATTGCAAGGGAATCTTTTGTACGGGGAGCAGAACAGCTACAAGAACCAAAATGTACCGTTCCGAAACGCAACAGTTGTAGGAGCTGATCGTCAAAAATTGATTATTGATCCGGGACCGAGAACAGTTTCCGGAGTACATCAGGAGGCGCAGTTTACAAAAGATGGAGCACCGGCAGGATATCCTGTAAGTTTCCCGAATCCTGATGTAAGCAACGGAACCCCGATCACTACACTTGGTAACCTGCTTACAGATGATGACGGACGTTTAATTGTACTGGGAGGATATGGAAATGCCGGCGGAGACGAACCGTTGACGAGTTACGGAGGATCGGATACCTGGCACGACGATATTTCTGACGGCCCCGTGTACTGTACGGTAGAAATGACCGACGGATCAAGCATAGACTTGAACGGATGGGTCATTGTCGGATCACCTGATTTTGCACCGGAAATTGTAAATATTTCTACGTTGAGCGATACCATGTTTGATGTGGGGGTGCGCTGCTTTGATCTCGTTCCGGAACTTTGTTCGGGAGGAAAATTCAACACAGGCTTTATCGCGAATTATCAGCGGGACATCTTACCCATTATCCAACGTTTGGGACGTTACCAGTGGGTTGCCAATGTGCAATCGATGATGGCGTTTACTTCGAATATCTTTGATTTTTCGGACCCATCACCTGCCAATAAGGCCAATCGCATGAATTATATGTCGTATTTCAGACAGATTAATTCAAAAACGTCAGGAGCTACCAACCAGCCGCAATCCGTCCTGTTCAAAACAAATGGAGACGATATCTTCCCGATGATGCCGCTGAATTCAGGTAGCAACTCGGTTAGTAATGAGACCATCGTAAAATTCCTCTCACTTGACGAGACACAGTTGTTCCTGATGGAGCAATGGGCAGCAGGAAGTTTTGTGAATGACCCGAATTACGTTCCTTATCCGATCAGTGCCGCAGATATGGCTTCCGTAGGAAACTGCGTGGGGCTTCCGATGTGCCCCGGAATTGAGGTGACATGGAGCATGCAAAACCCGGAAGTTTACGCCTCGGCTTATGTTATTGCAGATTACAAAGGCAAGAACGGCTACAACCAAACCGGACTCAATCCATCAAGGGATGAGTGTGAAGGAGGAGGTTGCGAGCCCGGAGATTTGACCAAACGTATGGCATGTCCGTGGCAAGCCGATTTCTTCCAGTGTACGATACAAACAGTCAACTTTACCAATCCTGACTTCAACAAAGACACGCTTGTGGAAGCTGTGGACACGCAATTGCAGCGCAACTGGACAGGTTCGGGACTGAGTTATTCCCGCACCAAGAAAACAGTGAATACCAGTACAGAACCGTTGCCGCCGTCTTATTACGCGTATTGGTGGCCACCACAAAGCCCGTGGGATGTGTTAGCCGGAGAGTTTACGTTGGAAGGACAGGAAAATTCCAATGTGCCGGGCGGACAACAGGTCAATTATGCACGCGGAATTAACAATTTTGTGCAGATGGTGGAACATTGGTCAGCCCTTGCGTTTATCCGTGACCGCAATTCAGGCGACGCCGGATTCCCGTACTTTACAGAAACGGAGCGCAACAACGCCTTGTTCTCCTACGAAGAAGTTCCTGTGAGCCAGATCAGTGGAAATGCACAGGATTCCGAAGTTACCATTCCGGTATTCTACATCGAACAGAACACAAAAATCATCGAATCTAAAGGTGAAGGAGCAAAACGTATGGTACAATTCCTGGAACAGCGCGCGTTCAAATCCATTGACGTGGCAGGAAAACTTCCTAAACCACGATCAGGAACCCGTGCAAGACGTTAGTGAATTGAATACAATCGAAACAGATGTACTCATAGTTGGTGGAGGTCCGGCAGGGACTTCCACCGCTTTGGGTTTATTGGCCTACTCAGATCTGAAAGTCACGTTAATTGAACGATCGGAATTAAACCATACCCGGATCGGAGAGCACGTTTCTCCATCCCTGTTTGAGATTCTCGACTACCTGAAACTCAATGCCGATAAGATCAAAACAGAATTTGCCACACCATCTTACGGAACGGCAATGGCATGGGGAAGTGAACGCGTTTTCTCCATGAACGGCATTTACACGACGGAAACCGCTACTTACCAACTGGACCGCACCAATTTCGATTTCGAACTACTGAAAGCCGTGGCGGAACAGGGCGGGATTATTCTTCCGCGAACAGAACTGGTGGAACACTCGTTTGACGGCACGCACTGGAAAATTGTGTTAAAGCATGCAGAAAGAGGTCTCATCCATATAAAAACCAGATTCCTCGTTGATGCCTCAGGGCGGAGTGGGGGACTATCCAAACGGATCGGGATACAACAGGAACGCAAGGACAAATTGGTTGGCGTGGGTGCCTTTTTTCAATTGAAGAAGGGCGTTCATCCGGAAAAATATCAGTTCATTGAATCTACCATGGATGGCTGGTGGTACCGCTCCATTCTTCCCGGAAGACTGATGGGAATGACCTTTTTTACGGACTCGGATCTCGCTTCCAGTCTCCGCTTATCCAACAGACAAGCATGGTTTGACCATCTTTCCAAAACACAGCATCTGAAAAAGGAACTGGAGCAATATGTTGCCTCTGCCAGCGAAATATGGACGCGACAAGCACATTCACAGATCACAAGCTTTTCAGATACTTCCAATTTTATTGTAGTTGGTGATGCTGCCACTTCTTTTGATCCGGTTTCCTCCATGGGAATCGGTTTTGCGATGTCCTCCGGGTGCAGCGCAGCACGAGCCATCCGAAAGGCACTGAACGAAAACGACTCCGATGCCATTACAACCTATGAAAACGACCTGCAACGGCAATTCGACGCCTACTGGACGCAGCGCCAGGCTATTTACGCAAGAGAGCAACGCTGGAGCGGGGAGGTATTTTGGGAGAGGAGGAGAGAGTATGATATTTAGCTTTGACAAACATGCTTCTTTGAGATGAGTGGGGAATAATATTAATAAGTACCATAGACTTACATTTTTTTACCAAAACTAATGCCTAATTCATTATTATTGTAGTAAATACACAATTAGATGTCTTTACCAACAATTCGACTGGCTGTAGATGCTGTAGTATTTGGCTATGATCCAAAGGAAGGTATCTCTGTACTATTGATCCAACGTAAATACGATCCTTTCAAAGGAGGCTGGGCGCTACCTGGAGGTTTGGTAAATGAAGATGAATCTCTTGAGCATGCTGTTGAAAGAGAACTTGAAGAAGAAACAGGAGTAAAGGTCGATTACCTGGAGCAACTCTATACATTTGGTAATCCCGGACGTGATCCCCGAAACAGGGTAGTGGCAGTTGCCTATTATGGTTTGGTGAAAAAATCTGATTTTATATTGTACGCGGCAACGGATGCAGATGATGCCAAGTGGTTTCATTGGGATGAGCTACCGGAACTCGCTTTTGATCATAAAGACATCCTAGAAACAGCTATAAAACGTTTACGAGGGAAAATCCGATATGAACCTATCGGGTTCGAGTTATTGGACGATAAATTTCCATTCTCAGATCTTCATAAATTGTATGAAAATGTGCTTGATAAGGAGGTTGATCGGCGTAATTTCAAGAAAAAGTTTCTCCAACTCGACATTCTGACAGAATTGGAAGAGAAAGTCTCGGAAGGTCCTGGTAGACCAGGCTCTCTGTTTAAATTCAACCAGGAGAAATACGATAAATTCAAGAAGGAAGGATTCAATTTTGAGATTTAGTGTAAATAAAACACAAAATAATTATTGTGGAATTGAATTAGATTTTATATTTGTGTAATAATTACACTTATATGAAAGCATTTTTACATCTCGATATTGATTTTCAACCATTTGAACAAGGTTTGAAATTTGATCATTTTACTTTTTCCGGTGGTGAGTTGCACGTTAGAATTACTGATAATCTTAAAGATATTCAGCAGGTATGTATTACGAGCAGACCTACATCATTTAATGATATCGGAAGCATCCTACTCGCCGCAGACGTTTTGAAGAGAGCTGGAGTACAAAACCTGGAATTATTTATCCCATACTTTCCTGCTGCACGACAAGACAGAGTTATGGTTCCAGGAGAACCACTTTCTGTTAAAGTATATGCCGATTTAATCAACGGAGTAGGATTCAATAAGGTCACCCTATTTGACTCCCATTCAGATGTCACGCCTGCATTAATTGACAATGTAGAAGTGATCAGTAATTATGCTTTTATTCAGGAGGTTGTTAAACAAAGGGAGCATTATCATTTGGTTTCACCTGATGGCGGAGCGCTCAAGAAGGTTTACAAATTAAGTCAGATGATCAGTCCTGACACAGTTGTTGAATGCAGTAAAGTGAGAAATGTAAAAACAGGAAAACTCGAAGCATTCAAAGTTTATGCAGATGATTTGAAAGGAATGGATTGTATCGTTGTGGATGATATTTGCGATGGAGGAGGGACATTTTTGGGTTTAGCAGATGAATTAAAACGAAAAAATGCCGGAAAGTTGATACTAGCTGTTAGTCACGGCATATTCAGCAAAGGAACCGAGATAATTAAAGAAAAGTACGATCAGATCTATTGCACGGATGCTTTTCCAGGTAAGCACGAAGGAGTTGAAGTAATAAAAATTGAAAATTTGATAAAGGGTGAAGTACTCGGTAATACAATTGATTAATAAGCAGGAACGAAACAAATTTCTATTCTTCTGGGGACATCAACCTTCAAGAGATGGGAAAGTTACGGCTAGCTGTTTAAGTCAATGGTGGATGGCACCTTTTGAATTCGAAGGAATTAGATTTGATACAGCAGAGCATTGGATGATGGCTCAAAAAGCACTTCTGTTTAATGATGCTGAATGCTATGAGAGAATTCTAAGAGCAAAAACTCCTGGTGAAGCAAAGAAATTAGGAAGAATGGTGAAAACATTTGATCC
>QKAV01000119.1 GCA_003247185.1 Crocinitomicaceae bacterium | reverse complement strand
TGGTAATGCAACAACTTTAGTTTGTTATGGCTCAGTTGCCGGAGGATCTGGAGGATCATCTGTGGGCGGAGCCGGTGGAAATGGAAATGCAGATTCCGGGACCAGTACCCAATCGTTTAACGGAAATCCGGGAAATAATGTCGGAGGTGGAGGAGGTGGAGCACTGATCCATTTACGTGACTACTTAAACACATGGGTTACAAAACAAGGTGGAACAGGAGCTCGTGGTGAAGTGCGTTTAACTTTTGGCACGTGTAGTGCACTTCCGGTAACACTGACTTCCTTTGAAGGATACTGTAATAGTAGGTAAAAGAATTTACATGGGTGACTGCATCTGAAGAAAACAATGATTATTTCACATTGGAGCACAGTACGAATGGTCTTGATTTTACAGCTGTTCAGGTTGTAGAAGGCGCAGGGAATTCACAAAACACCAGTACATATCACATTCGTGTTGCAGATGGGAAAGAATACGGATATTATAGACTAACACAAACGGATTACGATGGAACGACCCGTATCTGGAAGTCAATAGCAGTAAGTTGTGAAGAAGTGGATTCAGATTTCAGTATCTATCCTAATCCTGCACAAGGAGAATTATCGGTTTTATTCAATAAGGAAATGAACGGTGAACATACTGTTGTTATCTATGATATTCTTGGGAGAATCGTTTATTCGGAAGTTGTCAATCTGGATCACGTTGAAGAACTTTCAATCAATCTGGAAAACATTGCTGTTGGAAACTTCATGGTGGAAATTTGGTCAGAGGAAACATCTAAAAGAATTGGGGTAGCCAGAATGACAAAGAAATAAACTGTCTGCCGAATTGTTTGGAGCAATAGGGGAGAGCACATTGCTCTCCTTTTTTGTTGTTGATGGAAGGAATACAGAATTAATTGGCCAAATTTCCGATCATTTTGAAGAGTATACGGGAAAGTTCATCCGCTTTGGAGTAAAACTCTTTGAACTCATCTTGAGAAAGGATTGTTTCTTCTTTCAAGAAATCAAAAACAGCAACACATTCGAATACTGAACCACGGGATATCACAAAGAAGTTTCGTCGATCAGGTTTACTAAACCGACTAGACCCTTCAGCAATATTGAGCATGATACTAAGAGATGCTCTCCTTAGTTGGTTTTTAGATACGGAATCAATTGTTTTGGATTTTTTTAGAAAGGAGTAAACTTCATTATTGAATTGTTTTGCTTTTTGATAAACATCTAATTTTTCAAAATCGAACATGAATAGTAGAATTAAGATTATCTATTTAAAATAAGAACTATTTGTGATACTAAAAATAGTTGTGAGAATCTGATTGTTTTCGAGGACTCCGCTCTCAATTCTCCCTCTCACTCTGAAAATAAGGAGAGTGCAAGTAAGAAAATCGTTTCGTTTAGAGTGAGTGTGAGAGCGAGAGAAGAGTGCAAAAAAATAAGGAGAACTTTCGCTCTCCTTATTTTTTTGTGCCCAGGACTGGATTCGAACCAGCACGCACGTAGTGCACCACCCCCTCAAGATGGCGTGTCTACCAATTTCACCACCTGGGCAGGGATTGCAAAGATAATATTCTGACGGAAAAGAAATACACAGACTAAAAAAAATGAGTTGAACTGCTACTGAGTGAAATTGGCTGCGATAATCGGGATCATCACAATCGCTTTCAGGATATCATCATCCGTTTCTCCATCAATTTCAATTTCCCATTGCTCCAGGTCATGTGCAAAAACGGTACGGATAGTACCATCAAGATCTCCGGAAATCATCCAACGCTCATAATCGTTCGCAAAGGTTGTCTGAACACGAATCGTTTTTCCGTTTCCTTTTATTTCCCACTGACTTAAGTCACCCATAAACACGACATCCAATTGTATGGAATTACCAATCTGCCATTTTGTGTAATCTTTGGAGAAGGTCGTTTTTATGGTTGTGTTGTCGAAATTCCAGTTATAAACATCATTGGAAAATGTAGTCCGGATCGACATTCCATCAAAGCGCCAGTTCGTCAGATCTTTGGTGAAAGTCGTCTTCAGTCGCTGTGAAATAGACTGAAAAGAGAGTAAAACTATTGCTATCGTAATATATGCCTTCACTACATGATAATATTCGTTTCCTTATCAAAACGCTTGTAGGAAACAAAAACCGCACCAAGCGCCAGGGCAACCATGACTCCAATACTGATTGCGAGAAGCTGAGGTTCAAGCGTTCCCGCGATGAGCTCTTTTGTCGCCAAAACGATATTTACCACCGGAATAGCTGCTGTAACTGCATTTAATTCTATACCCGGAAAGAATCCTACCATGGCAGGCAGAACCATAACAATATTCAGCGGAGTGATAATGCTCTGTGCTTCCTTAAAGCTTTTGGCATAGATCGCTATAGGGATCATTACTCCGGAGAAGAAAACAGTCAGAGGAATAAGCAGGGCATAGAGCATCAGGATGAACTTTACGCCTAAAATACTGTGGATAATTGCCAGTAATTCTTCATTTTCAACAATATCCAGTACTTCGATGGACAAGAACAGTCCCAAGAGTGCACAGGAAGCAGCCAAAAGTCCTGAGAGCACAACGACTCCCATCTTACCAAACAGAATTTGCCATCGCAATACAGGAGTTGTCAGAAGGGTTTCCAGGGTTCCCCTTTCTTTCTCTCCCGTGAAAAGGTCAATTGCAGGGTACATACATCCGATAAAGCCGAATGCAATAAAAATATAAGGTAAAATACCTCCTGCCAGTTTCCCGATTACTTCTTTACTACTGGCAACATTTTCATAATTTGTTGTAATCGGTTCCAGTTCCGTTGGATTCAATTTTAAATCAAGGTAGCGTTCCTGACGTGCGATAGCCTGAATTGCGCTCAGGTACTTT